>JBBDWX010000152.1:0-4112 GCA_040902665.1 Dongiaceae bacterium | reverse complement strand
CGACTGGATGCTGCCGCTGCTTTCCGGAATCGAGGTCTGCCGCCAGTTGCGCCGCCTGCCCGAGACCCGCAGCGTGCCGATCATCATGCTGACCGCGCGCGGCGAGGAGGGCGACAAACTGCGCGGCCTCGACAGCGGCGCCGACGATTACGTGACCAAGCCCTTCTCGCCTTCGGAACTGATCGCACGGGTGCGCGCCGTGATACGCCGGGCCCGGCCTTCGCTCGAAACCGAGACACTCAGCTACGAAGATCTGGTGATGGATCTCGCAGCCCATCGCGTGAAGCGCAACGGCCGCGACGTGCATCTCGGCCCGACCGAGTTCCGCCTGCTGCGCCATCTGCTGGAGCATCAGGGCCGCGTCTTCAGCCGCGAGCAGTTGCTCGACCAGGTCTGGGGCCAGGACGTTTATGTCGAGCCGCGCACTGTCGATGTGCATATAAGGCGGCTCAGGAAGGCGCTCAATATCGACGAGGAAGCTGACCTGATCCGAACCGTACGCTCGGCCGGTTACGCGCTCGATCGTTCGGCGGAGCTTTAAGCACCGATCACGGCTCAGCGGGTTTGAGCTTTGCGGGATAGAGTCGCATCAGCCACCAGATCAACAAGAGCCCGGGCACGGCGAGGAACATCGTCGCGATAAAGAACGGCGCCCAGCCCAGCGTCTCGGCAAGCCAGCCGGAACCCGACGAGAGCATGGTGCGGCCGGTCGCCATGAAGGACGACAGCAGCGCATATTGCGTGCCGGTGAACGCGACATTGCACAGGCTCGAGAGATAGGCGACGAACGCAGCCGAGCCGATACCGCCGGCGAAATTATCGGCACCGATGGTGATCGTGAGGGCCGTGATGTCGTGGCCGCGCCCGGCGAGCCAGGCGTACAGCAGATTCGTTACCGCCTGCAAAATACCGCCGACGATCAATGTACGGAAGATGCCGAACCGTGCGACCATCAGGCCGCCCATCGCCACGCCGACCAAGGTCATGATGACGCCGAGCACCTTCGAGATCGCGGCGATCTCGGTGCCGGTGAAGCCCATCTGGATATAGAACGGATAGGCCATCGTGCCGCCGATGGCATCGCCGAATTTGTAAAGCAGGACGAAGGCGAGGATGACCAGCGCGCCCTTGCGCGTCAGGAACTCGACGAACGGATCGACGACCGAAAGCTTGAGCTGGGCTGCGAGCGGTGATTTCGCGATCCGCTCCCAGCTTTCCGGCGCCTTCGGTTCGCGCGCGATCACGACGGCGATCATGCCGATGCCCGTCAGCGCGGCGAGTCCCATGAAAATGGCCGGCCAGCCGATATAGTCCGAGGCCGCGATCGCGCCGGCACCGGCAACGATGAGACCGATGCGATAGCCGATCTGCGTCGTGGCAGCGCCCGCACCCTGTTCGTGCTCGTCGAGGATCTCGATGCGATAGGCATCGATCGCGATGTCCTGCGAGGCCGAGAAGAACGCGACCAGCAGCGCCGCGAAGGCGGTCCACCAGGGATCGGTCGCGGGATCGGTCGAACCCATGAACAGGATCGCGCCAATCAGCGCCGCCTGGCTCAGCAGCGCCCAGCTCCGCCGCCGCCCGAGCCAGCGCGTGAGCAACGGCAGCCGCCCCTGGTCGATCAGGGGTGCCCAGACGAATTTGAAACTGTAGGGAACGCCGACCAGGGCAAAAAGCCCGATCGTGGTCAGATCGACGCCATTCTTTTCGAGCCAGTAGGAAAGCGTCGAGAGGGTGAGCAGCAGCGGCAGGCCACTCGAGAAACCCATCAGCAGGATGACCAGCATGCGCCGGTCGCCATAGACGCGCACGGCTTCGACCCAGCGCTGGATCCGGCCCGATGCCGGCGCCGTTGCGTTCTGGCTGGTCATGCGGTCGCGCTTTCGATGACGCCCGAGTCGCGGTTCATCGCCCGAGAGTTTGCCGGGACGCGAAGGATGTCAAACCTTTCCGTCGAATGTTAGAATCGGCTGAAGAAGCCCGGCTGTGCATCTGCGGTTTCCCTGCCGTTCGAATCGCTTGCGTGTGAGACATGCACCCCGCGGAAACCGGAATTGCAATGAATGCTGCTTCTGACAGGACCCGGCTCGCCGTTGCCCTGATCGTCGGTGTGATGCTGCTGCTCTCCGCCATGGATGCGGCCGTCAAAGGCATGACCGACGACTTCTCGCTCTGGCAGGTTTGTGCCGCGCGGTCCGTCTTCGCGGTACCGATCCTGATCGCGATCGTCGCTGCGGGCGGCGCGGCGCGGCTGAGGCAGGTCTTCCGTCCATGGGTCTTGCTGCGCTGCTTGCTGTTCGTCGGCATGTGGATCTCGTACTACGCATCCCTGCCGCTGCTGGATCTGTCGGTCGCCGCGACGGCGCTCTACACCATTCCGCTCTTCATTGCAGGATTTGCTGCGGTTTTTTCGCGCGAATCCGTGGGGCTGCGACGCTGGATTGGCATTGCGATCGGTTTTGTCGGTGTGGTCGTCATCCTGCGGCCGGGCGACGAGGCCTTCTCGGCCGCAGCGCTGCTGCCCGTGCTTGCCGCGATCTGCTATGCGCTCGCCGCCATCGTCACGCGCATGCGATGCGCAACTGAGAGTGCGTTCGTGCTCGCGCTGGGCCTGCATGTCTGGCTGCTGGTAACCGGCATTGTCGGAGCCGCTGGCGTGGCGCTGTTTGCACCCGAAACGTCGAGCGGCTTCCTGCTCGGCCCCTGGCAGCCGATGGACCTGCGCGAATGGGGGATCATGGCGGCGTTCGGGATCGCGCTGGTAGCCATCGCCGCAGGCGTTGCGAAAGCCTACCAGATCGGTGCGCCCGCGATCGTGGGCACGTTCGACTACAGCTATCTCGTGTTCGCGAGCCTGTGGGGCGTGCTGTTCTTCCAGGAACGGCTCGACCTGCTGACCGTGACGGGAATCGTGCTGATCGTCGGCGCCGGTCTGCTGGTTCTCAGGGAACAGCGCCGGCCGATTCCCGCTGCACCGCCGGCGTGATCGCGGCGGACGTTCGACATACCAAAACTAGACCGTCATCGCCGGAGAGTCTGCCTGGGCAACGGAGCTATCAATCCCGATTTGGGCAGCAACCTCGTCCTTCGACAAGCTCAGGTCGAGGTCGCCCGGAGTCCGCTGCAGCGATTGCCCTCATGCTGAGCCTGTCGAAGCATGAGGGCCGCCGCCCCTATCCCGCCTCGGCCTGGCGCTCGGCGCGCTTGCGCGCATGCGGATCGAGCAGACGCTTCCTGAGGCGGATCGCTTTCGGAGTCACCTCGACGAGCTCCGCATCCTCGATATAGGCGATCGCTTTTTCGAGTGTCATGCGAACCGGCGGCGTCAGGCGAATCGCCTCGTCCTTCGAGGTCGTGCGGATATTGGTGAGCTGCTTCGCGCGCAACGGATTCACCTCGAGATCGTTGTCGCGGCTGTTCTCGCCGATGATCATGCCCTCATAGACCGGATCGCCGGGCGATACGAAAAGCTGGCCACGCTCCTCGAGATACCAGAGCGCATAGGCGACCGCGCTGCCGTCCGAAGTCGCGATCAGCACGCCGTTGCGCCGGCCCTCGATCTCGCCCTTGTAGGGCGCATAACCGTGGAACAGTTTGTTCATGATGCCGGTGCCGCGCGTATCGGTCAGAAACTCGCCGTGATAACCGATCAGCCCGCGCGAGGGCGCGTGGAACACGAGCCGTGTCTTGCCGGCCCCGGAGGGGCGCATGTCCTGCAGTTCGCCGCGCCGGCGACCGAGCTGTTCGACCACGATGCCGGTGAACTCGTCGTCGACATCGACCTGCACTTCCTCGATCGGTTCGAGCCGCTGCCCGGTCTTCGGATCGGTCTGATAGATGACGCGCGGCCGGCTGATCGACATCTCATAGCCTTCACGGCGCATCGTTTCGATCAGGATCGCAAGCTGCAACTCTCCGCGGCCGGCCACCTCGAGCGCATCGCGGCCGTCGGTTTCGGTGACGTGGATCGCGACATTGCCTTCGGCTTCGCGCAACAACCGCGCGCGGATCATGCGGCTCGTCAGCTTGTCGCCATCCTTGCCGGCGAGCGGCGAATCGTTGACCGAGAAGGTCATGGCGAGCGTCGGCGGATCGATCGGATCGGCCGGGAT
>JBBDWX010000151.1:0-4143 GCA_040902665.1 Dongiaceae bacterium | reverse complement strand
AAGGACAAGGCAGCAAGCTAGTCTTGCCGGCCGGGGATTTCCCCGGGAGCCCTCATCATGTTCGATATCGGTTGGGCCGAGTTGGCGGTGATCGGGATCATCGCGCTCATTGTCGTCGGCCCTAAGGATCTGCCAGTCGTACTGCGAACCGGAGCGCACTGGATCCGCCAGATGCGCAAGCTTTCGCGCGAGTTCCAGTCGGGCGTGGATTCGATCGTCCGCGATGCCGATCTCGATGAGGCGAAGAAGATCGTGACATCGGCCCGCCAGGGAACATTGAAACGCCAGATCGAAACGGCGATCGACCCGACCGGTGAAATGAAGCGCTCGCTCGACCCGAAGGACGCCATTCGCGAAAGCGATGCGGCGGCAAAGAAAGCAGCCGCGGCACCATCGTCAGGTTCAGGAACGGCAACGCCGGCGATCGCAGCGCCGGCGAACAGCGAAGCGTCGGGACCTTTGCCGGCCGCCACTGTCGAAAAGGTTTCGGCGACGCCAGCGACAACGGCACCGCCACCGGCACCGCCACCGGCACCGCCACCGCCACCGGCACCGCCACCGGCAACCCCTTCGGCAACGACAGTAGACGAGACCGTGACGATCGAGACACCGCCCGAGCCGAAACGCAGCGCCGGCAGCTGACGCATGGTGAGCGAGACCGAGCGCAAGCATATCGACGGGCAGAAAATGCCGCTGCTCGATCATCTGGTTGAGCTGCGAAAGCGGTTGCTTTGGGCGGTTGTCGCACTCCTGATCGCGTTCATCGGGTGTTTTTATGTCGCGCAGGACATCTTCAATTTTCTGGCCGAGCCGTTGGCCAAGTTGTTGCGCGAGCAGAATCCCGATGCCCGATTGATCATGACCGGTCTTGCCGAGGGTTTCTTTACCAACGTCAAGCTCGGCTTCTTCGGTGCCCTGTTGCTGTCGTTTCCGATTTTCGCGACGCAGATATACAAGTTTGTGGCGCCGGGCCTGTACCGGCACGAGAAACACGCCTTTCTTCCGTTTCTCATTGCAGCGCCGGTCATGTTCATCATCGGTGCTGCGGTGCTCTATTACATCCTGATGCCGCTGGCCTGGCAGTTCTTCCTCGGATTTCAACAACCGGGAGGAGAAGACGGGTCGTTGCCGATCGAGCTCGAAGCGCGTATCGGCGAATATGTCTCGCTGAGCATGAAGCTGATCTTCGCCTTCGGACTCTGCTTTCAGCTTCCCGTGTTGTTGACCCTGATGGCGCGGGTCGGGATCGTCTCGTCCAAGGGCCTCGCCGCCAAACGCAAATATGCGATCGTCGGCGTCGTGATCGTGGCCGCAATCATCACGCCGCCCGATCCGATCAGCCAGCTCTCGCTGGCGATTCCGGTGATCCTGCTCTACGAAGTTTCGATCTGGATGGCGCGGCTGTTCGAGCGTAAGCGCGAGCAGGAAGAGGCGGAACTCGAAGCCGAGCTGGGGGCGGATGAGGAAACGGATGCCGCCGCTGAGACTGGAACGGAACCCCCCGTCGGGGCCGCCGAGCCCGAGAAGCCGGCAAGCTAAGGTTCGGCGACCCCGGACCCCGCCCTCCGGTGGACGCGATGGGCTCCCGCGCCCTATAACGGCGCCCGCAACGAGGCGCCAGACCGCATGATCGATATCCGATTCATCCGAGAGACACCGGACGCGTTCGACTGGGCCCTGGGTCGTCGCGGCCTGCCGCCCATGGCCGAGCAAATTCTGGCGATGGACGCCGACTGGCGTAGCGCACAGACGCGGTTCCAGGAACTGCAGCAGCAGCGCAACGAAACCTCGAAGGCGATCGGCGAGGCGAAGAAGAAAGGCGGCAATGCCGATACGCTGATGGCGCAGGTCGCCGCCTTGAAGACCGAACTCGACGACGTTGCGGCGCAGGAGCAGAAGACGGCAGCGGCCCTCGAGGCGGCCCTCGCGGCAATCCCCAATCTGCCTGCACCCGATGTTCCGGAAGGCAGGGACGAAACCGCGAATGTCGAGCTGCGCAAGGTCGGCGTGCTGCGCCAATTCAATTTCGAACCGAAACAGCATTTCGAACTTGGCGAGCAACTCGGTCAGATGGATTTCGAAGCGGCGTCCAGAATGTCCGGCGCGCGCTTCGTCGTGCTCAAGGGTGCGCTGGCGCGGCTGGAACGGGCGCTCGGCGCCTTCATGCTCGATATGCATACAGAAGAATTCGGCTATACCGAGACGCGACCGCCGCTGCTGGTGCGCGACGAGGTTCCGTACGGTACCGGACAACTTCCAAAATTCGCCGACGATCTTTTTCGCACCACCACGGGGTTGTGGCTCATTCCGACAGCCGAAGTTTCGCTGACCAACCTGGTGCGCGAACAGATTCTAGATGCTGCAACCCTGCCGCTGCGCTTTACCGCGGAGACGCTGTGCTTTCGTTCGGAAGCGGGTGCGGCGGGCAAGGACACGCGCGGCATGGTGCGCCAGCATCAGTTTGCCAAGGTGGAACTCGTGAGCATCGTGCGTCCGGATCAGTCCGAGGCGGAGCATGAACGCATGACCGGCATCGCCGAAGAGGTATTGAAGCGGCTGGGCCTGCCCTATCGCGTGGTCCTGCTCTCGGGCGGTGACATGGGTTTCGCTGCCCAGAAGACCTACGATATCGAGGTCTGGCTGCCGGGGCAGAAGGCATACCGGGAAATTTCGAGCTGTTCGAACTGCGGCGATTTCCAGGCGCGGCGCATGAAAGCGCGCTATCGCGAAGCGGGCGCGAAGGGAACGCAGTTCGTGCATACGCTGAATGGTTCGGGGCTTGCGATCGGGCGCACGCTGATTGCCATCCTTGAAAATTATCAGCAGGCGGACGGATCGATCGAGATCCCGGCCGCGCTGCGTCTCTACATGAACGGCCTCGATGCGATCCACGCCCATGCTTGAGGAACCACTCAACCTCGCCAAGGCGCGCATTCTCGTGACCAACGACGATGGCATCCACGCGCCCGGCCTCAGGGTCCTGGAACGGATTGCGCGATCACTGAGCGACGATGTCTGGGTGGTAGCACCCTCGCTCGAACAGAGTGGGGCCGGGCATTCGCTGACGCTTCGCCGGCCACTGCAGACGCGGCGGTTCGGACCGCGCCGCTTTGCCGTCGACGGAACGCCGACCGATTGCGTGCTGGTCGGGGTCCATCAACTGATCAAGGGCCGGCGTCCGGACCTGGTACTTTCCGGTGTCAATCACGGTGCCAATCTCGGCGAGGACGTCACCTATTCCGGCACGGTTTCCGCGGCCATGGAGGCGACACTCATCGGCATCCCGGCGATCGCACTCTCGCAGGTGCGCGAAGTGACCAAACCGGTCAAATGGCAGACCGCCGAAGACCACGCGGCCAAAGTGATCCGCCGCCTGACGCGGTTCGCGTGGGCCAAGGGCGTTCTGATGAACGTCAATTTTCCGAACGTCCCGTCCGATGCGGTCACCGGCGTGCAACTCGCCAAACAGGGGCGGCGCATCGCCAGTATCGAGATCGTTCCGGTTACCGATCCCGGTGGGCGGCCCTATTTGTGGGTCGGGGATTTCACCAGCGACGAGGCGCTGGAAAAGGGGACCGATCTCGCGGCGATCGAGGCCGGGGCCATTGCGGTCACGCCGCTGCACATCGATCTCACCCACCAGGGCATGATGCGGCGAATGAAGCAGGATTTCGCGTGAGCCTCGCTGCCCGCAAAATCCGCCTCATCATGAAACTGCGCCGATCCGGCATCACCAACACGGCTGTGCTGGCCGCGATAGAGCGGGTGCCGCGCGAAGCATTCGTGCCGCAACCCTTCCTCGATCAGGCCTACGAGGATCGCGCGCTTCCGATTGGGCATGGCCAGACCCTGTCGCAGCCGCAGGTGGTCGCCATCATGACCCAGGCGCTGGACGTGAAGCCGACACATCGCGTGCTCGAGATCGGGACCGGCTCGGGCTATCAGGCCGCCGTGCTCTCGCTGCTCGCACAGGAAGTTTACACGATCGAACGTTATGCGGCCCTGCTCGAGGAAGCGTTGAAACGGATCGGCGAACTGGGCCTGCGCAACATTCGCGCCCGCGTCGGCGACGGCAACGACGGCTGGCCGGAGGCGGCGCCCTTCGATCGGATCATGCTGACGGCGGCGGCGGCGACAATCCCC
>JBBDWX010000150.1:0-4178 GCA_040902665.1 Dongiaceae bacterium | reverse complement strand
CCAACATCAAGGTGCCGGCGACCGGCCTCAACAGCGATATCCACGGCAGCGCCGAGTATCGCGCCCATCTGGTCACGGTAATGGCGAAGCGGGCGGTCGCGGCCTGCTGCTAACCCCTGACCGGCTCGGTTCAAAGGCGGGATGTTGCCGACATCCCGCCTTTTTTATGCCGTGAGTCGTGCTTACGTTCCGCCCTATGACAGACCGGCCGCTGAATTTGGCCCCGCTGCGGCCCGCCCGCCGCCGCTGGTGGTATTGGCCGGTAGGCGCGCTCGGGCTCCTGATCCTGGCGATAATCGCCGGCTATGTAGCCCTGCCGACCATCGCCGAGCGCTGGGCCGAAGGCTGGCTCGCCGATCACGGGGGGCCGGATGCCGATGTCGAGATCGGATCGTTGGGCCGCCACAGCGCTGTCATCGACTTGGTCTCGCTCGGTGACGAATCGGGCGACGCAACCGCGCAGCAGATCACAATCGATTACCGCCTCAACGGTCTCGCCCAACCGACCGTCGCGCAGGTCACGATTGCCGAGCTGCATCTCGCGATCGACCCGACCGACGACGGGCGACCGCTCGGCGTTCTCTCCGAGCTGATCGCGAGCCTTGCCGATTCCGGCACCGGCGACGGCAATGACGACGGCAATGACGACGGCAGTTCCGATGCTGCAATTCCGCCGATTACAATCGAATCGGCGACAATCGAGCTGTCGACAATTCTCTCAGGCGCGGAAGTTCATCTTTCCGGTCAGGTAGCACCGTCCGGGCAGGATCGGATTGTCGCCGACATGAACGTCGCGCTCATGGCAAGCAACGCTGCCCTCTCCGGCACGCTTCTCGTCGAAAGCGACCTCGACGGCACCGGCACATTGCAACTCATTGTGGACGATAGCACCGGCCGGTTGGGCGGCGAATCCGGAATCGAGATTGCTGCCGCGTCCGGCATAGCGGACCTGGCCTTCACGAACATGGCCGACCTCACCGGCACGATCGATCTGGCGATTGCAGAGCTACGCTCGACTGACTGGCCGAGTGCTGCGCTTCGGGTGTTAGGCGAGCTCGATGGCGAACGCTGGGCCGCACACATCGCAACCGATGGTCCCGCCGCGGGTCTCGACGGTTCAATCGATATCGAAGCGCCGCAGCTTGCGCCCGACAACATCAAGGTTACGGCGACCCTGACGCTCGAAGCAGGCGCTCCCTGGTGGGCGCTGCTCGGGTTGCCAACGCCGACCGCGGGTATGGTTACGATCGACGCGGATGGCGACATCGCAACTGGCGAGACATCCACGCTGTCGTCAACGGCGCTGCCCGCCGGCGCGATCACCGCCACCCTGTCGATGGACGGAATGAACTGGCCCGGCCGGCTGACCGCGCTCGATGCCCTCGGCGCGGTCGACGTGAGCATCCAAGACGGCGGGATTCTGATCACCGCTTCGTCGCCGATTCTGGTCGATGTGATGCCCGATCCCGATTGGCTCGTGGCGCTGGGCGCCGGCACGATCGGCATCACCGATCCGGGTCCGCTCTCGCTCGAGATTCAGCCCGGCGCCAATGCCTCGTGGCACCCGGCGGATGGCGGCATGCTCGATGTCATGGGCGCCGTCACGGTGACCGCCACCGGCGCCAATCCGCTCGATGCGAACGTCGCGGGCAATCTTCATTTCGCACCCATTGCCGAACTCCAGTCCTTCGAGGCAACCGCCCTCGACATTCGCGTCGCAAACCTGGCGGTCGAACAGGACGGGCTGCGCGCCTCGATCGGTGCCTTCTCCGCCGCAGGCACCGCAAGCGGCAAGCCGGAGGATTGGACATCCGACCTGCTGCTCGCCGGCGGGCTTGCCATCTCGGGCAGCGGCTTCCGCATCGACGGATTCGATTTCGAATTGCCAGCCCTCATTCGACAGGCCGGCAGCACGCTCACCGTGCATGGAACCGATCGCGGCACCATGACACTCTCCCGCCCGAGCATCGGCGATATGCCCTATCGCATCGACCGTGTTCGCGCCCGGCTCGCGCAGAGCGAGGAACCTCTCCTGGTGCGGAACTGCCCGACGCCGGATACCTGTACGCTGGATTATCGGTTGCGCCTGTCGACCGATGGGATTGTCGCGCACACCGAAACGGTGACTGACGCCATCGCGCTCGGACCGACGACATTGCAACTTGTGGGCAGCGTCGCGCCGGACGGATCGACCGCCGGCACAATTGCTCTCGACGCCACCACCCTTTCGATGCCGGAATGGTCGGCCAATGCCGACGATATTCGCCTCTATGCCACCCTCTCACCAGGCGGCATCGCATTCGAAGGCAATGCCGCAAATATGGGCGGTACGGACCTCGCCGCTTGGCTACCGCCCCTCGCCGCCCGCTTCACCGGATCGGTAGCCGGATCAACCGTGAATTTCGATGCGCATCTTGCGGACGAGAACGAATGGGTCGTTGGCGATGTTTCGGGTACGCACCGGATCGATGACAATGGTGGCACGGCGTCGCTTACGATGCAGCCAATCCAGTTCCGGCCCGGCGGGTTGCAGCCGTGGGACATCGCACCGGCGCTCGCGGCAGAACTCGACGAAGCAACCGGACAAGTATCGCTCGGCGGCGATCTTGCGTGGAACCAGGGTCGCATCGGCAGCGATCTGACCCTGCGGCTCGAGGAACTCTCGATCATCGCCCCGGAGGCCGAGCTTGCCCGCATCAACGGTGCGATCGCCCTAGCGAGCCTGGTGCCGCTGGTGTCGCAACCGGACCAGGAAGTCTCGATCGCCCTGATCGACATCGGCATACCTTTGACCGATGCCGTGGTGACCTTCTCGATCGAGGAGGGTCCGCTCTTCGCGATCGAGAATGCCCGGTTCAAACTGGCCGGGGGCACCGTCGAAACCGCGCCGGTCGTGATCGATCCGATGAACCCCGACACCAGGATCGAGCTTCTGGTCGCCAACATGAACCTCGCCGCCTTCCTGGCGATGGCCGAGGTCGACGGGCTTGTGGCCACTGGACAGCTCAACGGCATCATCCCGGTCGAGATCCGCGGCGACGACATCGTCATATCCGCCGGACGCCTCGATGCCCTGGAGCCGGGCGCCCTCCAATACGCGCCCGCCGAACCCCCGGCCGCGTTGCAGGGCGCCGGCGAAACCGCTAGCCTCGTTCTCGGTGCGCTTGCGAATTTTCGGTACGATCAGCTTTGGCTCACGCTCGAACGCGCAGCGGATGGCGAATCCGGCCTCGGACTCCATGTACGCGGCAGCAATCCGGACTTCTTCGATGGCTATCCGATCGAGCTCAATCTCACCCTGACCGGCGAGCTAGGTCGGATATTGCGCGACAGTCTTGTGGGTTACCGTGTTCCTGACTACGTGAAGGACCAGCTCGAGGATGGCGAAACGGTCGTAACCGAACCCGAGATCAATGCAGGAGACAGTCAATGACCGACGCTGAGATGGTTCGGGAGCCGGCATCCTCGCCGCCCGTCTGGCGCAGACGCATTTGCGCCACGATCTGGGTGCTGGCTGCGCTCCCGCTGGCCGCCTGCCAGCCCACTGTGCAGCTGCAGGCGCCAGAGGATCCCATCGTCATCAACCTCAACGTCAAGATCGAGCAGGAGGTACGGGTCCGGATTGAACAGGACGCCGAGCGCGACATCGAGACCAACCCGGATATCTTCTGATGGACAGGAATACAGGAGCGACCGAAATGACCAAGCTGACCTCCCGGCTCTTCGCCATGAGCCGGCGCAGTATCGTCGGCATGGCGCTGGTGGCGTTGCTGCTGCCCTTTGCCGCCTTCGCGCAGGACGCCGATCTCGACCGGCTGCGGGCGGAAGGCATTATTGCCGAACGGTTCGACGGTTATGTGATGGTGCGTCAGGGCGGCGACGGGGCAACGCGCGCGACGGTCGATCGTGTCAACGCCGAGCGTCGCAGCATCTACGACCAGCGCGCCGCCGAGCAGGGCGTAAGCGCCGACGAAGTCGGCCAGGTCTATGCCGCACAGATCTTCAAGAAGGCGCCCGCAGGCACCTACTTCCTCAATGCCAACGGAAGCTGGGTCCAACGCTGATGAACGCGGCCGTCGAAGCGAGCACGGCAAATTTGCCGTTGCCGTCACCGCGTTCCGTTGACGAAGTCGAAGCGCTGCTGCGCGCCGGCCATTACATCGCCGACCGCAGCCTCG
>JBBDWX010000149.1:0-4182 GCA_040902665.1 Dongiaceae bacterium | reverse complement strand
CTGCAACTCGTCGAGGTCGAGAGAATGGCCCGCTCGGCCGCTGCCGGAGCGAGATCGCCAATCAGCGATTGCGCGCGGGCACGACCGGCGCTCCATTCGCCGCTCGACAGCATCGGCAGCGCACAGCAGCGCGAAGACGGTACATCGACCCGATAACCGAGCGCATTGAGCATCCGAACCGCCGCCATGCCGGTATCGGCGTCGTAGTGTGTCACGGCGCAGCCGGGGAAGTATCCGATTGCCGGCCCGTTTGGTTGCTGCCTGCTCCTCAGCCATCGCTCGAACCGATCGCCAGCAAAACGCGGCAAGGCTGCCCTGTGATCGATCCCGAACAGATGTTCAGCCAAGAGCCGCGCCTGCTTATTGCCGAGTATGTAGTTAGCGAGCCAGGGCGCGATGTTGCCGAGTCGACCGATTGTATCAGGACGGTTCAGCAGCCGCTGGCCGAATGAAACTTTGCGGCCGTTCTTCGCCATGTCGGCCTTGGCGAGCGCGATGATGTCGGTGATTGCGACGTCGTTCGGGCAGACGCTGGTGCAGATGCCGCAGCCGCTGCACAACGATGCCGAGAACTCGTCTTCGATTCCGATGACGCGGAAGCGTTGCGCCTGCGGGCCGGTGTATTTCGGCCCAGGAAACGTTTCGATTGCCGCAGAAACCGGGCAGTATGTCTGGCAAATGCCGCATTTGGTGCAGTTGTCCATTGAGCGGCGTACATCCTGCGATCGCATCCGGCGAAGGGCACCGGGACGGGCCGCGCTTTGCAGTGGATTGTGGCGATCGGCAACGTTCATCCTTCAGCCCTTTCGCATGCCGTTGCCACGCAACGGCGCCACTCCTGCCACATTGCTTCGCACCGATCACGGTCGATTGACGGATCGAACTGCCGTCGCGGCGGTGAGAACGTCATGGCATCGTCCAAATTGAACCCGCCGCCACCGATTGCTGCCAGCATGGCGGCGCCAAGTGCCGTCATGTCCGGCTCGAGCGAGACCGCCATCGGCACGCCGAGCAGATCGGCCTGGCGCTGCATCAGATAATCGTTTTTCGTTGGCCCGCCGTCGGCACGAATCTCGCGGATCGAACCGTCGAGCCGTGCATCGATCGCCTGCACGATCTCCGCGCACTGGAAGGCGATGCCGTCCAGCAGGGCGCGCGCCAGATGGCCCGGCCCGGTATCGAGCCCGAGCCCGAAAATGCAGCCCCGCGCCGTCGGTTTCCAGTACGGTGCCGAAAGGCCGGTAAGGCTCGGAACGATGGTGACGCCGCCGCTGTCCGGCACGCTTTTCGCAAGTTCCGCCGACTCGGATGCAGATGCCAGCAGGCCGGCTGCAACTGCCCAGTCGATCGCGGAGCCAACGGCAAACACACCACCTTCGATCGTGTAGTCGACCTCGGGCGAGAGCTGCCATGCCACGAACACTGGGAGCTTGCCGTCCGGCTCGAGCATGCGGCGGCCGGTGTTTACTTCGATGAAGGCGCCGGTCCCGTACGTTGCCTTGACGATTCCGGGGTCGTGGCAGCCTTGCGCGAATAGCGCGGCATGCGCATCGACGGCATTGGCTGTTATCGGCACACCGGATATGCCGATCCTGGATGCAGCAATCGTCCCGTAGTCAGCACAAGTTGGCATCAGGGCCGGCATCGCTTTTCTGTCGAGACCGAATCCGCCGAGCAGAGCATCGTCCCATTCGGTCGAGCGAATGTTCATAAGTGCAGTGCGCGATGCGGTCGCACGATCGGTTGCATGAATCGCACCACCCGTCAGCCGGTCGATTACATAGGAATCGGTGCCACCGAAGCGCAATGTGCCGCTTCGGTTTGCTTCCGAGATCGCCGGCACGTTGTCGAGCAGCCAGCGGAACTTGCTGGCCGAGAAATATGGGTCGAGCAGGACGCCGGTGCGCTCACGCACCAGTACATCGAGCCCCTTCGCGCCCAACGCATTGCAAGTTTCAACCGTGCGACGGTCCTCCCAGGAGATGGCCGGGCCCAATGCGCGGCCCTCAGTCGACCAGGCCATGCTGGTTTCGCCCTGGTCCGCGATGCAGAGCCCGGCAACATCGCGCCAACCGCGCCCGGCATCCGCGAGAACCGCTCCAGCGGCCGCCACGCTGGTGCGAAGGAAATCCTCTGGATCGTGTTCGACCCAGCCGATTTGCGGGATTGCTTTCGGCATCGGCACCGACTTTGCCCGATGCGTCCGGCTCTCCGGATCGAGCAACAGTGCCGTCGTGGTCGAGCCGCCATGATCGATGCCGAGATAGAGACCGCTTTCCACGATCAACCCTCCAGCACCGCATGGGCACACCCGGCCGCCATCCAGCCGGTCACGATGGAGACGCCTTCCGCCGAGATCTCTTCGGCCGGATGCCAATGCGCCAATGTCCGTCCGGTCACGAACAGATTCCGAATCGCGCCGCTGCCATTGAGCGTCGGCCGCAGCCGGTCATCGGTTTCGATTCCACTGCAATGCAGCGCCGCCAGCGTTGCCGAGGGCGAACCGGCAACAAGCGGCCTGCCTTGCACGACATCCAAATTGAAGGCGGTTTCCGAAACCTGCCCTGCAGCATCGACATCGAGACCACCCATCAGCACCCCGCCCGTCGCCAGCACGAACGCGCCTGCTTCGATTGTGCGGCCGTTCTCGTCGGAGATCGAATGGATCCGGTCGCCATCGCGTTCGGCATGTACGATTCGAACGTTCTTGCGAATCGTGGCGCGCTTTTCGGCCAGGAGTGTTTCGAGCGAACGGGTCCAGCGCAGACCGGGTACGCTCGGCGGCAACGTCGGCACTTCGAAAACCGGCATTCCGAGTGCTGACTGTGCCGCTGAAACGATTTCCCTGTGGCGTACGAGTCCAAGCACCGCGGGCATCAGGACAATTTCGGTACCGGCGGGCAATTCCTGCCGGATTGTTGCGAAGTAAGCGGCCGTATCCCGCATGCGGTCGAAGTTACGGGCGATGCCGGTATTGTCCCGAAGCGGGCCCGGCGGCCCGACAGCAATGCACGCCGCATCGATGCCGCTTCGTTTCAGGCCGGCCAGCATAAGATCGGCCGGGAAATCCATATGACCGTCGAACCGGACGATCGTCGTCTTGCGACCGTTTATCCGCCCGATCGTCGCCTGATGTGCCGTCGGTAGCCAGATCGGTTGCCGCAATCCGGTCGGTGTCAGGCCGAGTTCATTGCGCTCGGATGTTCGCGCTGCAATCCCGAAATCCCCCGAGAGGAGCTGCGCTGACCAGTCGAGTGCTTCCCGGACCCGCACCGCGCCAGCCAGCGAATAGGGATGTTTGCCATCGAGCCGCACCACCGCCACGAACGGTTCAACAACCTCTTCCCGCCCGGCGCCATTCCGCAGATAGCCGAGAAGGTGAATGCCGCCGGCTGCGTAATGCAGCGACCCCGCCGCCGACGCGATAACCGCGACATTGCACCCAAGCTCTGCCAGCCGGATCGCGGCGACGAGCCCGTCCAGTTCGGCACCGACAATGGCAACGTCCGCCTTCATGAGCGGTCCTGCCGCGCATCGACGCCGTCACGCAGTTCGATACCCAGCGTCTCGCGATGGACGAGATCGCTCAACATGAGCTGGCGCGCGTTCGTTCCGTAGGCGGCCAGCGTCGCGCCCTTCAGCCGCTCGCCCCAGAACCGCGCAAGTTCCTCATGGCCGTCGCCGCCCGCCGATGCGACCATCGAAGCGAGGCGCGCGCCACAGAACGTACCTTGACAGGGGCCGAAGCCGACCCGCAGGCGCCGCCGGATATCGTGCAGTGAGCGCATGTCGTTGCCCTCGACCAGCGCCTCGACAGCCGAGCAAGGTACGTTCTCGCACTCGCAAAGCAACTGCGCGAAGGATCGGCCAGTTTCGGTGTGTTCGTAGTTTGCACCGGGCCGCCATCCCCTGTTTCCTGCAGCCATTGTTCGCAACGGCGTTTCCGCGGTGCGCGACGGTTCATTGACGCCGAAGTGGCGGCAAACATGATTGCCTGCATCCTCGGCCATCGAGCGATGGCTGGTGAACGAACCGCCGCAAATCGTGATGGCCCCGACGAGCCCGCCTTCCGTGTGATCGATTACCCTATGGCTGCGCGGGAGCGGGTTTCCGGGTTGCCAGTTCGTCGGTTTGACCAGCGGCCGCACGCCGGCCCAGGCACGCAGGACCCGATAGCCGCGA
>JBBDWX010000148.1:0-4201 GCA_040902665.1 Dongiaceae bacterium | reverse complement strand
CGAGATCGTAGGCAAGCAGGCGCCGGCCGGCCGTGTCGCTGAAATAGAGGATGCGACCGTCCGGGCTGAAGGCGGGGCCGTTGCAGACCATGTAGCCGCTGTCGGCGACACGCACGGTTCTATCCGGTGTCATGCGATAGAGAATGCCGCGCGGCGCACGTTCGGCCGCATCGTAGGTACCCACCCAGTAGTTTCCCGCACGATCGACCTTGGCATCGTTGTAGCCGATACCCGGGCGGCCTTCGTTGGGATCGGCGAAGAACGAAACGCGCGTTCGCGCCGGATCGAAGATATGCAGCCCGTCATCGAGCGCGAGCAGCAGGCGCCCGTCCGCGAGCGGCACGGCCGATCCGACCTGCCTGCTGCCGGGGATCGCCCATTCCTGACGCGCGCCGCTCAGCGGATCGAAGCGATGCAAGCTTGGTCCGAAAAAATCGATCCAGTAGAGCGCCTGTTCGCCCGCGTGCCAGAACACGCTCTCGCCAAGCGCATCTTCGCACGCCACGGCAACGCGCGGTGTCGGGTCGGGGTTCACAGACGCCGCCCGGCCGTAGCGCCGCCATCGACCGCAATGATGCTGCCCGTCGCAAAGGATGCGGCGGGCGAGGCGGCAAACGCGATGACTTCGGCAATCTCCTCCGGCCTGGCGGCCCGATCGAGCATGGTCCAGGACGACCATGCGCGTACGCCTGCTTCGCGCGCTGTTTGGGTCTCGCCCATCATGTCGGTCATGGTCGGGCCGGGGCAGACGCAGAGCGCCCGGACATTCGGCCCGAGTTCGACCGCCAGCGCGCGGGTGAGGCCGACCAAGGCGCCCTTGGTTGCGCAATAGGCCGACGCGTTGGCATAGCCGAGAAAGGCTGCATCGGATGCGACATTCACGATCGCGCCGCGCTGCGCGCACAGGCCCGGCAGCAGGGCCTTCGAGAGAACCCAGGGCGCCGTCAGATTGACCGCGACGGTTAGATCCCACAGCGCCTCGTCGGTCCCGGCGATATCGCGATCGTCGAAAATGCCCGCGCTGTTGATCAGCACATCGAGATCGCCACAGGCAGCGGCAAGGCCTCGACATTGCGCGCGATCGGCCAGATCGGCGGCATGACCCGAGACGCGCGCGCCATGCCGGTCCGCGCGCATGGCGACCGCTGCCGCTACATCCTCTGGCTTACGTCCGTGCAGGATCACATGCGCACCGCGGGCGAGCAGCCGGTCGGCCGTGGCCGCTCCGATGCCGCGGGTCGAGCCGGTCACCAGCACGCGCCGGTCGGCGAAGTCCTGAAACCCGTTCATGCCGGCATCCGCCCGGCGGTGCTGCCGCCGTCGATCGGGATCGCGGCCCCGGTGAGGAACGACGCTGCCGGCGACGCGAGGCAGAGCAGGAAAGCGGCGATCTCGTCGGGCGATGCGATGCGGCCCATCGGGTGATAGTCGTTGAAGGCCTGGTAGTATGTCGCCGGATCGCCGCTCGCTTCGGCGCAATCGCGCATCAACTCGGTGTCCATCGTGCCGGGGCAGAGTGCGTTCACGCGAACGCCCGTCGGCGCCAGTTCGATCGCCAGCGCCCGCGTCATCGCGACGGTGCCGTGCTTGGCGCTGACATAGGCGACATTGTCGGGGATTGCGTGCAGCCCGAGCTCCGAGGCGACGTTGATCGCGTTGCCGCGGCTCTCGCGCAGAAACGGCAGAGCCGCGCGCAGGCAAAAGAACGGCGCCTTCATGACGACGGCGAGATGCAGATCCCAATGCGCATCGTCGGTTTCCTCGACCGGTTTCTCGATATTGACCGCTGCATTGTTGACGAGAACATCGAGCCGACCGAACGTATCGACGGCGCGTTTGACCGCTTTCTCGCAGCCGGCGGCATCGGCGAGATCGGCGCCCGCCGGCGCGAGACGCGCACCGCCGCCGAGCCGCCCGATCGCGGCCGCCACATCGGCATCGGCCCGATCGTTGATCGCGATCTGCGCGCCCGCATCGTGGAAGGCACGCGCGATTGCGAAACCGAGGCCCCGCGCAGCACCGGTCACAAGAACAGCCTTGCCCGAGAAATCGAAACCCATCGTTTAGCCCCGATAGCGGCTCAGTTGCAGTGCGACGATCGTCGACCCGATGCTGAGCGCGATCAGCAATGTCGCAATCGCGTTGATGGTGGGATCGAGCGAGGTCCGCACGAGGCCCCAGACCAAGGTCGGAAGCGTGTTGCCGCCGCCGATCGTGAAGAAGGTTATCACGAAGTCGTCGAGCGACAAGGAAAGCGCGATCAGGGCCGCGCCCACAATTGTCGGCTGGATGATCGGCAAGGTGACGGTACGAAATGCGGTGAAGGTGGAGGCGCCGAGATCGCGTGCACTCTCCACCACGGCATGATCGAAGGTCGCCATGCGGGCATAGACGATCAGCAGGACGAAGGGCTGGGCAATCACCAGATGGCCGAGGATCACCGTCAGCAGGCTGAGGCGGATATCGAGAAACCGCACGAAATAGCAGATCAGCGAGATTCCGATGATGAGCGCCGGCAGCATCACCGGCAGGCTCAGCGCGTTGATGATGTTGCCGGCCCGGCGCGGCGGCATGACGGAAAGCGCGAGCGCCGCCGACGTGCCGATCACGACCGAACAGACCGCGACGGTGAACCCGACGATCAGGCTGTTCTTGAGCGCGGGCCAGAACGAGTTGTAGGCGAAAAGCTTCTCATACCAATGAAGCGTGAGCCCGGTCAGCGGCAGGCTGGTCAGAGCCGATTCGTTGAAGCTGAACAGCACCACGAGAAAGAGCGGCGCCAGCATGAACAGTACGACCACGAGCCCGAAGCCGCGCCATAGCTGATCCGTCACATGGCGCGCCCTCATGGCCGGATCGCCCGCCGCAGCAGCGCGCGGAACGCCATCACGATCACCAGCGAGGTCACCAGGATCGTGAACGACATGGCGCTGCCCATCGGCCAGTCGAAACCGATCGAGAACTGCGTTTCAATGAAATGGCCCATCATCGAAGCGCCGCCGCCGACGAAGCGCGGCGTCACGTAGTCGCCGGCGGAGATCAGGAAGGCAAGGGTGAAAGCGACCATGATGCCGCCCTCGCATTGCGGGATGACGATATCGCGCATCACGGCAAGTGGCTTCGCGCCGAGATCGCGCGCCGCCTCCATCGTCGCATCGTCGATCGACCGTAACGCACCGTAGATCGGCAGTACCGCAAAGGGCAGCAGGAAGTAGGTGAGGGTAATGACGACGGCATTGGTGCTATAGATGAAAGCGCCCGACGGCTCGTCGATCAGCCCGATCCCGGTCAGCGCCATGTTGAGGATGCCGTCGATGCCAAGAATGCTCTTCCAGGCGTAGATCTTGACCAGATAGCCGCCGAACAAGGTGATCAACGTCACGAACAAAAGCAGCGGTCCGAGCGGGCCGGCCTTGAAGCGGATCACATAGGCGAAGCCGAAGGCGAGAAGCGTCGTCGCAAACCCGATCGCGGCGGCGATCGCCAGCGTCGTGACCAGAACGTCGCCATACTCGACCCAGGTTGCAATGTAGTTCGCGACGGTCAGGTCTGGCCGCATCATGCGCGCCTTGACCGACCAGAAGCTGATGATCAGGAAATAGACGAGTGGCGCAACGAAAAGCCCTAGGAACACCAGGGCGGCGGGTGCGATGGGCCACCAGCGCCGCGCCATGATGTCCTCGGGCTCTCTAGTCGAAAATCAGGTCGAGCGACCGACCTGTATCAGGCCTTCTGCAGCCGCTGATACTCGTTCAGGAAGTCGTCATAAGTCGCATACTCGCCCGGTTCCGTCGGCGGGACCGGCTGGAGCCGTGCCCGCTGCATGAACCCGTCGAGATCGTCGTAGGAATAGGTCGCCGCCAGCTCGGCCGAGAGCAACGGCACGGCATCGAGGTTGGTGATGCCGGCGCTCTGCTCTTCGGCAAACATCCGCTGCGGTTCCGGCGACACGATGTGATCGATCATCGCGTAGGCCAGATCGAGATTCGGGCAGTCTTTCGGAATGCAGAGGCAGTCCATGAACATGCCGGTGCCTTCCTTCGGGATCGTATATTCGATGACCTTGCCCTTGGCCGCCGTCCAGACCGCGACCGCTTCCCAACCGATGGCGCTCACCACCACTTCGTTGCGTGCGAACGCATCCGACATGTCGCCATAGGTCGCAAAGAAGGCACGCGCATGGTTGGTCTTGATCTCGATC
>JBBDWX010000147.1:0-4228 GCA_040902665.1 Dongiaceae bacterium | reverse complement strand
AGATTTTCGTATCGACCATCGACGAGGTGATCCGCATCCGCACCGGCGAGCGCGGCGCGGACGCCATCTGATTTCGCAGTACCCGTTCCACCCGACGTTCCCGGCCCACAAGATCATCCAGGAGACCGACCCATGACCGACGCCAGCACGTTGCTCAAGAAACTCAAGGACGAGGACATCAAGTATGTCGACTTCCGTTTCACCGATCCCAAGGGCGTGTGGCATCACCTCACCCAGTCGACCAACGCAGTCGACGAGGATCTGCTGACCGAAGGCGTGATGTTCGACGGATCGTCGATCGCCGGCTGGAAGGCGATCAACGAGAGCGACATGATTCTGATGCCCGATCTCGAAACGGCGATCGCCGATCCGTTCGCCGCACAGTCGACGCTGGTCGTGATCTGCGACGTGGTCGAGCCGCTGACCGGCCAGCCCTATGCGCGCGATCCACGATCGGTCGCCAAGAACGCGCAGAACTTCCTCAAGAGCACCGGCATCGGCGACACCGCCTATATCGGTCCCGAGGCCGAGTTCTTCATCTTCGACGATGTGCGCTTCGACGTAACGCAGCAGGCCTCGTATTTCATGCTCGACAGCGAGGAAGGCCCTTATAACAGCGGCAAGAAGATCGAGGGCGGCAATCACGGCCACCGGCCGCTGCCCAAGGGTGGTTACTTTCCGGTCGGCCCGGTCGATGCCTCGTTCGATCTGCGCTCGGAGATGGTGACGACTCTGCTCGCGATGGGCGTCGACATGGAGAAACACCATCACGAGGTGGCGCCCTCGCAGCACGAGCTCGGCCTCAAGTTCAACACGTTGGTCAAATGCGCCGACAACATGCAGCTCTACAAATATGTCGTGCGCCAGGTGGCACATGCCTATGGCAAGACCGCGACCTTCATGCCGAAACCGATCAAGGGCGATAACGGTTCGGGCATGCATGTGCATCAGTCGATCTGGAAAGACGGCAAGCCGCTCTTCGCAGGCACCGGCTATGCCGATCTCTCGGAGATGGCGCTGCATTATATCGGCGGCATCATCAAGCATGCGCGCGCGCTCAATGCCTTCACCAATCCGACCACCAACAGCTACAAACGCCTGGTGCCGGGCTTCGAGGCGCCGGTGATGCTTGCCTATTCCTCGCGCAACCGTTCGGCCTCCTGCCGCATTCCCTATGTGGCAAGCCCGAAAGGCAAGCGCGTCGAGGTTCGTTTCCCCGATCCGCTGGCGAATTCGTATCTCGCTTACGCGGCGATGCTGATGGCCGGCATCGACGGCATCGTGAACAAGATCCATCCCGGCGATCCGATGGACAAGAACCTCTACGACCTGCCGCCGGAGGAACTGCAGGGCGTGCCGACCGTGTGCGGTTCGCTGCGCCAGGCGCTCGATGCACTCACCGCCGACAACGAATTCCTGAAAAAGGGCGACGTGTTCACCGACGATCTGATCCAGAGCTATCTCGAGCTCAAATGGGAGGACGTCTATAATTTCGAGCACTCGCCACACCCGATCGAGTTCAAGATGTATTATTCGGCGTGAGGTAGGCGGCTCGCCACGTCTTTCTGTTCATTGCGCGCGGCCTCATCCTGTGACGACTTCAGGATGAGGCCGTTTTCTCGTCATCGCCGGGCCTGACGAACGCTGGATTGCGTCGACGCCGCTTCCGCCCCCCTTGTCCGCGCCTGGTAAATACCCGCCCGTACCCCCACATAGACAGGTCAGTACGACGCGACAGAAACTGTCCACAATCGGGTTCTGAACAGGGGGTGTACTTTTATGCTTTATGTCGACATTCCGACAACCGCCGACATCAAATCGCTCTCGGGGGCGCGCAGCGATCTCTGCGTATCGATCTACCTGCCGACGAGCCCGCTGACGCAGCAGGCCAGCGCCGACCGCATCGAGCTCAAAAATCTCGCCAAACAGGCAATTGCGCAATTTGAGGCAAACGGCGCGGACAAGCGGCGCGTCGCCGCTTTGTCGGATCATCTCGACGATCTGGTCGACGACGACGAGTTCTGGAAGCATCAGGCAAAGAGCCTCGCAATCCTTGCAACGCCGGACAGCGTCCGGACATTTCGCAGCCCGAGCGCCGTCCAGCCGATGGCCATCGTGTCGGACCGGTTCCATCTGAAGCCGCTGTTGCGTGCCGTCACCTTTCCAAACAGCGCCTATGTGCTGGCGCTGGCGGAAAACCGGGTGCGGCTGATCGAGGTCTCGGCCGATCTGCCGGCCGTCGAGGTGAAAGTCGACGGGATGCCCAAGGATGCGGGCTCCGCCACCGGCCGCGCGACGGTCAACGATCGCTCGCCCAGCGGACGCATCCATGGTTCCGAGGGCCAGAAAGTCTTGCTCGGCCAGTTCGCGCGGAAGGTCGATAAGTCCTTGCGGCCCTTGCTCGCCGGCAGCGACATACCGCTGATCCTTGCAGCAGCGCAACCGCTTGCGCCGATCTATCGATCGCTGAACAGTTACGCGCGGCTTGCGCCCGACACGATCGACGGCAGTCCCGAAATGCTGAGCGAAGCACAGCTTGCCGAGAAGGCCCGCGCCGTGCTCGACACCATCTATCGGCGTCAGATCAGGGACTGGAACAAAACCTATCGCGCGCGCATCAGCCAGGGCCGCGCGACGACGGATATTGCACAAGCGGCACGCGCCGCTACTTTCGGTGCCGTCGAAAGCCTGCTGGTCGACATGGACGAGGTGGTGCACGGCACGATCGATCCCGACAATGGCGCCGTGACATTCGTCGAAAAGCCGGGCTCCGGAAGCTATGGCATCGTCGACGAGATCGCCGCCCGGGTTCTCGGCGCCGGCGGCGATGTTCTGTCGGTGCGCAAGGACGACCTTCCCGGTGGAAATCCGCTTGCCGCCGTGCTCCGTTATCCGATCTGATGCAGGTCTCCGGCGACGATCGCCGACTTCATGAAGTTGCGGGGTTTCGCCCGTCGACCGGAAGGATGCCGCTGTCCCGAGGCCCTTGAATGGCGAGAGGCGGCCGCCCTCCCCCGAATTCCCTTGCTATCCGCGGGGGAACCCCCTATATGCCGGTCACCGAAGCGTCGTGCGTGGATGCGGTCCCTCAAGAAGATCGCCGCGCCGCCTCGAAGATGGTCCGCCTTCCTTAACGATCGCTGCCATCACATAGCGACCCGGTTCTTGCGAGCTGGGGCGCATCATCAGGTAGCAGATCCTCGCCCGCTCCCTCCCAGAAAGACCGCGAAGTCGCGGCGCCCAAGGCGCTGGCGGTTCGCACACAAGAAAGATTTATTCGTGAACCAGATTACTCCTTCTGCCGACACCCGGACTCCGACTCCCGTTTCGAGCGCCGATCCGAGCCTGCCGGCAACCCAGTTCTCCGACCTCGGCCTCGCCGAGCCCATCCTTCGGGCGGTGATCGCCGAAGGCTACACGACCCCCACACCCATCCAGGTGAAGGCAATCCCGGCGATCCTCGCCGGCCGCGACCTGCTTGGCATCGCCCAGACCGGCACCGGCAAGACGGCGGCCTTCGTGCTGCCGATGCTGGAACGGCTGCTCGCCGACCGCACGCCGGTCAAGCCGCGCACCTGCCGCAACCTGATCCTGGCGCCGACCCGCGAGCTCGCCTCGCAGATCGCCGATGCGATCAAGGTCTATGGCAAGAACCTCCACCCGTCGGTGGCCGTCGTCGTCGGCGGCGTCCGGCCGGGTCCGCAGATCCGGCAGCTCTCGCGCGGCGTCGACGTCCTCGTCGCCACGCCGGGCCGCCTGCTCGACCATGTCGGCACCAACGCGGTGCGGCTTAACGAGGCCCAGGTCGTGGTGCTCGACGAGGCCGACCAGATGCTCGATCTCGGCTTCATGCCGGCGATCCGAAAGATCCTGGCGCAGCTTCCGGCACAGCGTCAGACCATGCTGTTCTCGGCGACCATGCCGGATCCGATCCGCAAGCTCGCGGCCGATTTCCTGCGCTCGCCGCAGGAAATCCGCGTGACGCCGGCGGCACAGCCGATCGCGCTCATCGACCAGCGCGTGATCCTGGTGCCGAGCCACGGCAAGCGTTCGATGCTGGCCCGCCTGCTCGGCCATAGCGACGTGACGCGCGCGATCGTCTTCACCCGCACCAAGCACGGCGCCGACCGCGTGACGAGGCATCTCGACAACGATGGCATCACGGCCGTCGCCATCCACGGCAACAAGAGCCAGCCGCAGCGCGAGCGCGCGCTCGAGGATTTCCGCA
>JBBDWX010000146.1:12975-28302 GCA_040902665.1 Dongiaceae bacterium | reverse complement strand
GGCAACAACACGCCGGTCTTCTTCGTGCGCGACCCGTACAAGTTCTCGGACTTCATTCACACCCAGAAGCGCGATCCGAAGAGCAATCTGCGCAACCCGACCGCGATGTGGGATTTCTGGTCGCTTTCGCCGGAAAGCCTGCATCAGGTGACGATCCTGATGTCCGATCGCGGTCTGCCCAGATCGCTCCGGCACATGCACGGATTCGGTTCGCACACCTACAGCTTCATCAATGCGAGCAACGAGCGCTTCTGGGTCAAGTTCCATTTCAAGTCGATGCAGGGCATCGAAAACCTGACCGACGCGGAAGGGGCTGCGTTGGTCGGCGGCGATCGCGAAAGCCATCAGCGCGATCTGTTCAATGCGATCGAGAAGGGCGACTTTCCGAAATGGCGCTTCTGCGTACAGATCATGCCGGAGGCCGATGCGGAGAAGACGCCGTACAACCCGTTCGACCTGACCAAGGTCTGGCCGCATGGCGATTATCCGCTGATCGATGTCGGTACACTCGAGCTCAACCGAAATCCGGAAAACTATTTCGCGGAGGTCGAGCAATCGGGTTTCTCGCCCGCCAATGTCGTGCCGGGCGTCAGTCACAGCCCGGACAAAATGCTGCAGTTCCGCATCTTCTCGTATGCGGATGCGCATCGCTACCGGCTCGGCGTGAATCATGACAGCCTGCCGGTCAACAAGCCGCGTTGTCCTGTCCATATCTATCACCGCGATGGCGCGATGCGGTTCGACGGCAACGAGGGCGGGGCGGTCAATTACGAACCGAACAGCTTCGGCGGACCCGTCGAGGATCCGCGCTTCAAGGAAC
The DNA here is from genome assembly GCA_040902665.1 of Dongiaceae bacterium. Classification (GTDB taxonomy): domain Bacteria; phylum Pseudomonadota; class Alphaproteobacteria; order Dongiales; family Dongiaceae; genus JAWXBK01. The sequence continues at coordinate 27,482 of JBBDWX010000146.1, read as the reverse complement.
CGCCGCTGAAGATCTCGGGCGACGCCGATCGCTATAACCATCGCGAAGGCAACGACGATTACACGCAACCCGGTAATCTGTTCCGCCTGATGAGCAAGGCGCAACAGGCGGTGCTGATGGACAACATCGCGCGCACCATGCAGGGCGTACCGGAAGAAATCGTGCTGCGTCAGGTCGCCCATTTCTCGAAATGCGATCCGGCTTACGGTGCCGGCGTTGCAACGCGCATGGGCGTGGCGGACAAAGCGCGGACGGCGGCCGAATAGCGTCGCCGTTCAGAATTGCAGAATACGGGCCGCAGGGACCTTCTCTGCGGCCCGCTTTCTTTGCCCTGGAGAAGCTGTCGCTTACCCGCCCAAAAACAGCCGTCCTACCTCGGGATTGTCGAGCAGGTCGGCGCCGCGGCCGGCGAGGGCCAGTTCGCCCGAAACCAGCACATAGCCGATATCGGCGAATTCGAGGCCCTTGCGCGCGTTCTGTTCGACCATGACGATCGTCTTGCCTTCCTTGTGCTGCAAATCGCCGAGAATTTCGAACACCATGTCGATATAGCGCGGCTCGAGCCCGATCGACGGCTCGTCGACCAGCAGCAGTTTCGGTTCCATCACCAGCGCGCGCGAAATTTCGAGCAATCGCCGCTCGCCACCGGATAGCACCCGCGCCGGCTGTTTGCGGCGTTCGGCGAGACGCGGATAGCGCTCGAACACGCGCTCCGCCGCCTGTCGGGCCGCCTTTGTGTCGGCCAGCAGGTAACCGCCCATCCAGAGATTCTCCTCGACCGACATGCCGGGAAAGATCGAACTGTCCTGCAGGATGTAGGCGATGCCGGCGCGCTGGAGCTTCTGGTTCGACGACAACGATGTGACGTTCTCGCCGTTCATCCGGATCGTGCCGGCCATCACCGTCGCAAAACCGTAAATCGCATGCAGCACGGTCGATTTGCCGGCACCGTTCGGGCCGATCAGGCAGAGCGACTGACCGGCGCCGACCCGCAGCGAAAGCCCGTGCAGGATTTCCATTGTTCCATAACCGGCAAGAAGATCGTCGAGTGCGAGGATCGTTTCGCCCGCAACGAGACTGTCGAGCGTGTTCTTGTCGATATTGCCGCCGAGAGCGGCCGCCTGGCGTGCAACCTCGTCGACGGCCAGCACGGTATCGACCTTGCCGAGCCCGTAGCCACGCGTGCGGCGGCGTTCGGCCACGCTCTCGCTCGTACGGGCCATCGTCAGGTCGCTCCCAGATAGGCGTCGATCACGCGACGGTCGTTGCGGATCGCATCGGGCGACCCTTCCGCGAGCAGTTCGCCATGGGCGAGGCAGTAAATATGCTCGGCCAGGTTCATGATCACGCGCATATTATGTTCGATCACGAAAAGCGTGATGCCGAGATCGGCATTGACCCGCTTCAGCCTCTCCAGAAGCCCGTTTATCAGCGTCGGATTGATGCCGGCGGTCGGCTCGTCGAGCAGCAGCATCTTTGGCCGGTTCATCAGCGCCATCGCGAACTCGAGCAGCTTCTGCTGTCCGAACGAAAGCGAGCCGGCCACCAGATGGCGCTTCGCATAAAGTCCGACGAATTCCAGCAGCTCTTCCGCCTCGTCGATATCCTCGTCGTTGCGCGGCCGCAGCATGTCGAGGAAGCCTTCGCCAGCGGCCGGCACGCTGACCAGCATGTTCTCGACGCAGCTCATCTTCCGGTAGATGCGGGTCTGCTGGAAGGTGCGCACGAGGCCACGGCGCGCAATCTGCGGCGTGCGCAGCCGGGTGATTTCCGCGCCTTCGAACTCGATCGAACCGGCATCGACCGGATGCGCGCCGACGATCGAGCCGAACAAGGTCGATTTGCCGGAACCGTTCGGTCCGATCAGGCCGACGATGCGGCCTTCAGGCACGGCGAGACTGATCTCGCGGTTGGCGATGACGCCGCCGAAATGCTTCGAGGCGCCGCGAACTTCGAGCAAGGCGGTCATGGTGGCGCGCCTTTGGCCGGGTCGGGCGCGATGCGGGCCTGTTCGTCGACCTTGTGGCCGAAGCGTTCGGGAAAGCGCTGCTTCAACCAGCCGATAATGCCGATCGGGAAGAACACGACAATGACCACGATCAGCAGGCCGAGCGCGACGCGCTGCCAGCCGAAGAACTGCTGCCAGAAAAATTCCTTCATCAGATAGAAAAGGATTGCGCCGATGACTGGGCCCCAGATCGTGCCCTTGCCGCCGAGGATCGCCATCAGGACCATCCAGATTCCGAAGCTGGCGCCGGCAAAGGCGACTTCGCGCGGCTCGATATAGCCGTTGATCTGACCGACCAGCCCGCCGGCGATTCCGAGGAAGAACGCTACGATGCACCAGGCGACCGTCTTGTAGCGCGTCGTATAAAGGCCCATTGCCTCGGCCTTATCCTCGTCGTCGCGAATCGCGTTGAGGGCGAGGCCGAAGCGTCCCCCGTAAAGCCGCTTCAGCGTCAGGAAGGTCGCGGCCGCGAGCGCGAAGGCGAGGAAATAGAACAGCAGGCGGCGTTCGAGCACGTCGCCGGGAAAGACCGGCACCTGAACGCCGAACGAGCCGCCGATCCAGCCCCAGGCTGCGGCCAGCTCGCCGCCGGCGATGCCAAGGCCGAGCGTGCCGATCGCGAAATACTGTCCGCGCAAGCCAAGAAGCCCGCTGCCGAGAAGGGCTGCCGCCGCGACCGCCAGCAGCGGCGCGACCGCGAGCCCGACCGCGAGGCCGATGAGAAATTCATGGCGGCTGAGCGAAATCGTTTCGACGCCGTAGGCCGAGGTATAGGCTCCGACATCGGCAAACAGCCCGATCTGTACGATCGTCGTTGCATAGACGCCGATGCCGAAGAACAGGATGTTGCCAAAGGAGTTGTATCCCATCTGCCCGCCGAGAACGTCCCAGGTGAGCGCCAGCACGATCATGATCCAGATGAATGTCAGGAACGTCATGTAGTCGGGCCATAGGAATGGTGCCGCAATCGCGAATGGCAGAATCGCGAGCGTGACCGCGCGATCGACGCCGCGACGGGTCATTCGAGCACCTTGCGCCGACGGCGCAGCAGCTGCGAGCGCCAGACCAGGATGATGACGAGCAGCACGAAGATCAGAGCGATCTGAAACTGCGCGCCGAGCACGAAACCGATGAACTGCTCGATGATGCCGAGGCCGAGGCCGGCGGCGATCACGCCCGGCAGATTGCCGATGCCGGCGACGATCACGATCATAAAGGCGCGCAGGGTGTAAATGAGGCCGCCAAAGGGTGCGATCACCCAGATCATCGCGATCAGCGCGCCGGCGGCGCCGCAGATCGCCGCATTAAGACCATAGGTGAACGCATAGATGCTGTGCGTGTCGATGCCGAGGATGCGCGCCGCGCGGGCGTTCTGCGCGGTCGCACGGATCGCCTGGCCAAATCTCGTACGGCGCATGAACCAGATCAGGAGGGCGGCGACGATCCCGGTGACGCCGAACGAAACCAGCTTGATCGCGGCGATCGACACCAGATTGTCGAACAGGAACCAGTTGCCGAACCCGGCATCGGCGGTGCGCACGTCCGCGCCGAAGGCCTGGTTCATGAGCTGGGCAAGCAGGATCGCGAGACCGAAGGTGGCAAGGATCGAGATAAACAGATCCTGTTCGACCACACGGAAGATGATCGTGCGATAGAGCAGCCAGCCAAGCAGGAACAAGGCGAGCGCTGCAGCCGGCACGCCGATCGCCAGCGGGTAACCGGCCTGCCAGACATAGTAGGAGATATAGCCGCCGAGAATGACGAACTCGCCCTGGCAGATATTGACGATCTTCATGACGCCCCAGACCAGCGCCATGCCGTAGGCGATCAGGGCAAAGATCGCGCCGATCAGCACGCCGTCGATGACGAGCTGCAGCGCCAGAGGCGGCGCCTCGAACAGCAGACCGATCATGTCCATGCGTGGATGGCCGCAGCGCCGTTACGGCTCGAGGCGGCGCAGGCCGGGATCGGTTCCCTTCATGCGCCGCCTCGGGCCGATGCCCGGTTCAGCGGGTTCTAGCTGCGTTCGGCAAAAGTCGGGCGCGGATAGACCGCCGGTTCCGCCGCCCATTTGGTTGGCGCCACCACCTTGTATTGGCCGTCCAGCACCTGGAACAGCACCATCGGCTTCGCGATATTCTTGCCGGTATCGTCGAAATCGATGCCGCCATAGAAGGTTTCCATGTCGGTCGCCGCGATCGCATCGCGCACGGCCTGACGGTCGAGCGAACCTGCCCGCGTGAACGCGTCGGCGAAGACCAGCACGGCCGCGGTCGATTCGGCGGCCTGATAAGGCGGCGCGTAACCGAACTGCACCTCGAAATCGGCCGCATACTGGGCCGCGGTCCCGAACCAGTCATCCTCATAGGTGAGCGACGGCGCCCATTGCGCGGCGCAGAGCGTGTATTCCGCACCGGGGCCGACCTGGCCGGCGATGTCGGCGGAATCGCAATGCGTCATCGCCACCATCGACACATCGACCTGCTGTTCGGCGATCTGCCGCGCGGCGGTCAGTGCACCCTTGTCGTGACCGGAAATCAGCAGCAGATCGGGCTTCAGCGCCTTCACCTTGGCGAGGGTCGAAGACATGTCGGTGAAGGAATCGGGCAGCTTGTCGTCGATCACGATTTCCATGCCATGCCGTTCGATCGCCTCCACGATGCCGGCGCGAACGTCCTGCGAGAAATTGTCGTCGCCCATCGCGAGCGCCACTCGCAGCGCCGATGGGTCTTCGCCCATTTCGGTTGCCTTCTCGGCGGCGAGATCGATGGCGCTCGAGAGATACTGGTCCGAGGTCGAGAGCACGGCGAAGGTGAACTTGTAGCCCTTGGTGAAGATCGAACGCGATGCGCCGTTCGCCTCGACCATGGGCACGCCATATTGCTCGGTGATCGGCGCCATTGCGGCGGTGATCGGCGAGCCATAGGGTCCGAGAATGAACTGGATATCGTCCTGGTTGACCAGGCGCTCGGCCAGTTCGGCGGCGCGCGCGGCCTCGGATTCGTCGTCGTAATATTTGATCTCGAGCATGTAGGTCGTGTCACCGACGGTGACGCCGCCCATGCCGTTGATGCGTTCGACCGCAAGGTCGTAACCGTTCTTGGTGTGCATGCCTTCGGCGGAATATTTGCCGGTCTCTGAGACGGCGGCGCCGAGGAGGATCGTCTCCTGTGCCAAAGCCGGTACAGCGATTCCGGCCATCAGAAAGGCGGCGAGCGCGAAGCCGCGTACAAGATGTCTGGTCATTTTCGTTCTCCCGATCGTGGCTGCGGATGCTGCCGCTGGTCCGGCAGCGTTTCGTGCCCTTTTCCCCCGCCCTCTTGTCTGCGGCCAGCGCCGCCGAGGGTTACCGGCGCAGTATAGGAAGCGCTGGCGCCAAGGGACAGTTTTTCGGCCGGATGTTGCGGGCACCGCGCAATGCCCGCGACGAGATTATGGTTGAAGCGAAACGCGCGAGGTCCCATCTTCCGATCAAAGACCCACCCGGGGGCTCAGGTTTTCGGCCGCCGGTTCCAGCCGAGGAGTTGCATTCTATGTTTATCCAGACCGAAGCGACGCCGAATCCCGCGACCCTCAAATTCCTGCCAGGCCGCGAAGTGCTCGGCGACGGCAATGCGAACTTCACCGATGCGGTGACGGCGGAACGTTCGCCGCTGGCCGAGCGGCTGTTCAGGGTCGAGGGTGTGAGCGGTGTATTTCTCGGCGGCGACTTCATCACCGTCACCAAGGTCGAAGGCAGCGATTGGGCGACGATGAAGCCGGCCATTCTCGGTATCATCATGGAGCATTTCACGGCCGGCCGGCCGGTGATCCTCGCCGAGGCGACCAAGGTCGCGCATAAGGAAGGCAATGCGGAGGACGAGGAGATCGTCGTCCAGATCAAGGAGCTGCTCGATACCCGCGTCAGGCCCGCGGTCGCGCAGGATGGCGGCGACATCACCTTCGAAAGGTTCGAGGATGGCGTGGTGTTCCTGCACATGCAGGGTTCCTGCCAGGGCTGCCCGAGTTCGACCGCGACCCTCAAGATGGGCATCGAGAACCTGCTGAAGCATTACGTGCCCGAAGTCGTCGAGGTGCGCGCGGTCTGACGGGCGCAAACCGGACCCGATCCGCGACCGCGCCGATGGCGGCCCATCGCATCGACGAAGGCGCGCTCGCGCAGATTTTCCTCGAGGCCCGCACCTACGATGCATTTCGCGACGAGCCGGTGCCGGACGCGTTGCTGCGCGATGCATGGGATCTCGCACGTCTCGGCCCGACCAGCGCGAACAGCATGCCGGCGCGAATCCTGTTCGTAAAATCGCCGGCCGCGAAAAAGCGTCTCGAGCCGATGCTCAGCGAGGGCAATCGTGCGAAGACGATGAAAGCGCCGGTCACGGCGATCATGGCCTACGATCTGGAGTTCTACGAGAAATTGCCGAAGCTGTTCGCGCATACCGATGCGCGAAGCTGGTTTGTCGGCAAGCAGCAGGCGATCGAGATAACCGCCTTCCGCAACGGCACGCTGCTCGCGGCCTATTTTATCATCGCGGCGCGCGCGGTCGGCCTCGATTGCGGACCGATGTCGGGCTTCGACAACGCGCAGGTGGACGCCGCGTTCTTCAAGGGCTCGCCGTGGCGATCGAATTTCCTGTGCAATCTCGGTTTCGGCGACGGCAGCGATCTGCGTCCGCGCCATCCGCGTCTCGAATTCGACGAGGCCTGCAAGATCGTCTGAGCGGGCAATTTGTCAAAGTGAATTCACCACAGAGACACAGGGATAGACGAGAGGAATGAAATCTCGTTGTCCTCTGTGTCTCTGTGGTTGCTACTCTTAGAAACGTGGCTTCCGCGGGCACGTATATGAACCGTGCCGTGGTGAAGGTACTACATCAGCCCGAGACGCAGCGCCTTGTCCGAGATCAGCGGGTAGAGCCTGCGCGCATCGAAAAGCTGATAATGCCACCATTCGTTCCGGTAGAAATCCCAGCCGGCGACGGTCATCAGGCCGAGCAGGATGGCGCGGTTCTTCTGCGCCTCGGCCGAAACGCCGGTGCTGGCATGATGCGCGATCGGCCGGAAATCGTCGAAGCCGGTGCCCATCTCGAGCGCGCGGCCTTTGCTGTCGATCAGCGTGAGGTCGATGGCGGCGCCGCGCGAATGCGGCGAACCGCGCCGGGGGTCGGCGACGAATTCCGGGTCCGGGAATTTGTGCCACAAGGCCCATTGCGCTTCGGTCGGGCGGAACGCATCGAAAATTCGAAACCGCAGATCGAGTTCGGCGGCGAGCCGGATCGCACGATCGAGGGCAGAAGCGGCATCGCGATGCAGATAACAGCGTGCGTGGCGGTAGATCGGCTTGCCGGTTACATTGTCCGGCGTCGCATAGGCGAGTGCCAATTCGACATCGAACGAAGGCGGCGCGATCGCAACTAGGCCCAGCGCCGGTTCGTCGGCTGGGCCGGAGATAGTAGGCGGGTTTTCATCATGCGAATCGGGCACCATCACACCCCCTCGGAACGCCCGCCAGTCCTATCGCGTCGTCGGGTCGCTCGCAACGTCCGGGCGCAGTTCCCGGCACTGTTCCGGGGGCGATGCCGTGCAAAAAGCATCGGAGGCCCGGCGTGAGCCTCACCGGCAGTGCCACCATCCTCGGCATCGATGCCAGCCGCGCCGCCTGTTCGGCCGCCATTCTGCGCGAAGGCAACATGCTCGCTGCCGAAGGCCAGACAATGGCCCGCGGTCAGGCGGAAGTTCTGCCGACGATGATCGAGCGCGTGCTGGGCAAGGCGGGTATCGTTCATTCGGCGATCGATACGATCGCGGTCCTGGTCGGACCCGGCAGCTTCACTGGCATCCGGATCGCGCTTGCTGCGGCACGCGGACTCGCTTTGGTAACGGGCGCACGTATCGTCGGCATCGACGGGTTCGCAGCAGCGCTGGAAGCGGCAGACGCGACACGCCCGGCTTTGATCGCCATCGAGACCGGACGCGGCAGCTATTTCGTTCGTCGCTTCGACGGCGATATCGCGGGCGCGACCGCGGTTGCGATTCTCGACGCGGATGCGCTCGCGACGCTCGCACCCGCCGGCCGTTTTCACCTGGTTGCACCGGCGGAAGTCGAAGCGACATTCGCCGCACGCCCCGATGCAGTCTGGAAACCGGCGGCGCTTGCCGGGCTCGCGCCGGCAGCGGCGCGGATTGCCGCACGCATTCTCGCAAGCGACGGTCGCGGACCCGACGGTGCGGCGCTGGCACCGCGGCCGCTCTATGTCGCACCGCCGGCGGTCACGATGCCGCGCGTCGACAAGTGAGCGTCGCGATGCAAATCGAACTCACGGACGCCGCGCCGACGCACGCGGCGCTGCTCGCGGCGCTGCACCGTGACGCGATCGATGCAGCCTGGCAGGAATCCGCGTTTGCAACTTTGCTGGCACAGCCCGGCGTTGCCGGCTGGATTGCATCGCTTGACCGCGAGCCGGCCGGGCTGCTGCTCGTACGCTGCGCGGGCACGGGCACGGGCACGGGCGCGGGCGCGGGCGCAGGGGGAGAGGCGGAAATCCTCACGCTCGCAGTTCGCCCCGCTGGCCGGCGCCGCGGCATCGCGAAGGCTCTGCTGATGACGATGTTCGATACGCTTGCAACGCAGAACATCGCGCGCATCTTTCTCGAAGTAGCGGAAACGAATGTGGCAGCGCGGACCCTCTATTCGGCGCAGGGTTTCACGCCAATCGGTCGGCGGCCGGCCTATTACGGTTCGGGGGCGGGATCGGATGCGCTGGTGCTTGCCCGCGACATGCCGAAATCGCGCCAATCCGATGGATCCGGATCCGGAGCGCCATGTTGACGCCGGCCCTTTACCCGCTAGATTGCCGCGCTCGATCTGGCCCTTGCCCTGCAATCTTCGAGGATATCCATGTCGCAACAGGCAAATCCGGCGGATTTATTGCCGCTGGTGTCCGAAATCGTTGCCGCACATCTCTCGAACAATCAGGTGCCGCAGGCCGATCTGCCGGCTCTGATCCGGGAGGTCTACCAGGCGCTGGCGGCAGTCGGCGGGGTCGTGCCGGCGGCACCGGAACGCGCGCGGCCGGCCGTTCCGGTTGCACGCTCGGTCGGCCAGAACGAGATCGCCTGTCTCGCATGCGGCGAGAAGATGAAAATGCTGAAACGCCATCTGCGCACCGCACATGCCATGACGCCGCGACAATATCGCGACACCTTCGGTCTCGATGCCGACTATCCGCTGGTTGCACCGGCCTATGCAAAGAAGCGCAGCAAGCTTGCCAAATCGATTGGACTCGGCCGACCGCTCGCGGGGCGCCGGGGGCGACGCTGAGCAGCGTGGAAGCGAGCGAAACATGGCGACCGAAACGATGCCCGGCAGTCAGAACCGGGGCGAGCGGCCGGCCCGGCCGCACACCGACGCCGGGTAGGCGCTCGGTGGGCGCTCGTCTATACTGCGCCTCGTCATGACAAACGTAGAGGGCGCGAGCCCGGCACCGTCACGGATCGAACTGCTCTGCGCCGAGAAGGGGCTGAAGATGACCGAACAGCGCCGCGTCATTGCGCGGGTGCTGTCGGATTCCGACGATCATCCCGACGTTGAGATGGTCTACCGTCGCGCCACGGAAATCGACCCGCGCATCTCGATCGCCACGGTCTACCGCACGGTACGGCTGTTCGAGGAAGCCAGCATCCTCGCTCGCCACGATTTCGGCGACGGCCGTGCCCGATACGAAGAAGCGCCGGAAACCCATCACGATCATCTGATCGACGTTCAGTCCGGTCGCGTGATTGAATTCACCAACGACGAAATCGAGAAACTGCAGCGGCGTATCGCGGAAAAGCTCGGCTACAAGCTGATCGATCATCGCCTCGAGCTGTTCGCCGTGCCGCTGAACAGAAAGCCGCCCGGCGACGGCGAAGCGAATTGAGCGGCAGACGGCAGAGCCGATTCGCTACCGCCAGAGAATGAAAACGACAAGCGACAAGGATTGAGAGGCTTTAACCATGGCTGTGATGATGGCCGAAAGCGAAAAACCGGTCGCGATCCATGCCGGCGAGTTCGAACTCCGACTTGCCGAGACGCACGAGGAAATGCTCGCTGCGCAGCGTGTGCGCTACCAGGTTTTTTACGACGAGATGCAGGCGAAACCGACGCCGGACATGGCGGCGGCGCGGCGCGATTTCGATGCCTATGACGAGGAATGCGACCATCTTCTGGTGATCGACCGGCGCATCGGCACCGGCGCCGACGCGGTTGTCGGTACCTATCGGCTGATACGGCGCCCGGCAGCCGAAAAGGTCGGTCGTTTCTATTCGGTCGACGAGTACGACATTTCGAACATCGAGGCATTCCAGGGCGAGATTCTCGAACTCGGCCGGTCCTGCCTGCTTGCGGAATATCGTGCGCGCGCCGCCATGCAGTTGCTGTGGCGCGGTATCACCGACTATGTGCTCTATCACGACATCGGTTTGATGTTCGGCTGCGCCAGCCTGCCCGGTACCGATCCCGCGGCGCATGCGATGGCGTTGTCCTATCTCTATCATTTCCATCTGGCGCCGCCGGAGTTGCGCGCACGTGCCTTGCCCCAACGCTATGTCGACATGAACCTGATGAAGGCCGACGAGATCGACAAGCGTCGTGCGCTGACGGCGTTGCCGCCGCTGGTAAAGGGCTATCTGAGACTTGGCGGTTTTGTCGGCGACGGTGCGGTCATCGACCATCAGTTCAACACGACGGACGTCTTCATCACCGTGAAGACCGATCTCGTCACCGACAAATACTACAAACACTATACGCGCGATGACGCAGGGCATCGTACCGGGGCTTAACGAACGGCGCCTGCTGCGCCGCGCGTTTGCGATCAAACTCGATCTCGCAGCACCCGAACCGCTTGCCGATCGCGAACTGGGCTCGCAGGTGCGCGCGGTGCTGCGGCTTATGCCCGCAGCTTTGCTGGCGGCCCTTCTGATCCCGGTGCAGATGGCGGCGGTGGCACTCAATCTGCGCATGGCCGAGCGGATCCCGCGGTTCTTTCATCGCAATGTGCTGCGCCTGCTCGGCATCAGGGTCCGCCGGCGCGGTCGAATGTCCCGCCATCGGCCGACTTTGTTCGTGGCGAATCATTCTTCCTATCTCGATATCTCGGTCCTGGGCTCGCTCATTCCCGGCAGCTTCGTCGCGAAGTCGGAGATCGCCGATTGGCCGTTCTTCGGTCTGCTGGCGAAACTGCAACGCACTGTTTTCGTGGATCGACAGCGCCGCACCACCGCCGAGCAGCGCAATCAGCTCGGCGAGCGGATTGCGCGCGGGCACAACCTGATCCTGTTTCCCGAGGGCACGTCGAGCGACGGCAATCGCATTCTGCCGTTCCGCAGCGCACTCCTCGGCGCGGCCGAGCCGCCGCGCGGCATGCCGGCCGAGGCGACGCCCGCGCTGGAAGTGCAGCCGGTTTCCGTCTCCTACACCAAGCTCGACGGTTGCCCGCTCGGCTACCATCTCCGCTCGCTGGTCGCCTGGTATGGCGACATGGAGTTGGCGCCGCATCTGTTCGCGCTGGCCGGCCTCGGCCGGATCGAGGTGGTGGTCGAGTTCCATCCGCCGACCACGCTGGCGGCGGTCGGCGATCGCAAGGCGCTGACCGAATATTGCTACCGCCAGGTGGCGGACGGGCATTCCGCGGCGATCGGCGGCCGCTTGCATAGCCCCTCCGAGCGCGCCGGCCGGGCGGCTCTGGCTGCGCCCCAACAACCTGCCCAGCCGCCGGAACGCGCGAATTCCGTGGCAAAGGCCGACTAGCCGGCGCTTCCTCTACCGAAGCCGCCATGCCGATGCTATCTTCCGGGCGTGCCGTCGCGACCGGGGCCGGCGAGGCGCCGGGCGGCACGGCAGGATGGCGATCAGAGCAACGTTGACGACGAAACCCGCGCGGATGACCGGAAAGGCCGGCTGCGACCCGACCTTGGCAAAACGGCTCTTCATCAAGACCTACGGCTGTCAGATGAATGTCTACGACTCCGCCCGCATGGCGGATGTCCTGGCACCGCTCGGCTATGCGCCGATCGGGGCACCCGAAGGCGCCGACATGGTGGTGCTGAACACCTGCCATATCCGTGAAAAGGCGTCCGAAAAGGTGTTCTCGGAACTCGGCCGGCTGAAGACGCTGCGCCGCCAGCGTCGCCAGGCGGGCGCCGACATGATCATTGCCGTTGCCGGCTGCGTCGCGCAGGCCGAGGGGGCCGAAATCCAGCGTCGCGCGCCGCATGTCGATATCGTGGTCGGACCGCAGGCCTACCACCGGCTGCCGGAGCTGGTCGCGCGCGCCGAACGCGCCGCCGATCCCGACCGGCGCGGCGTGATGGATACCGACTTTCCCGTCGAATCGAAGTTCGATTTTCTGCCCGAAAGCATGACGCCGCCCGGCGCCAGCGCGTTTCTCTCGGTGCAGGAGGGTTGCGATAAATTCTGCACGTTTTGCGTCGTGCCATATACGCGCGGCGCGGAGTTCTCGCGGCCTGTCGCCGCGATAGAGCGCGAAGCGCGGCGCCTGGTCGAGCGCGGCGCGTGCGAAATCACGCTGCTCGGGCAGAATGTAAATGCCTGGCACGGGCAGGCGGCGAACGACGGAAAATCGGGCGATGAGAGTTGGGGGCTCGGCCGGCTGATCCGGCATCTCGCGCGCATCGACGGCCTCGATCGTATCCGCTACACGACCTCGCACCCGCGCGACATGGACGAGGCGCTGATCGCGGCGCACGGCGACGAGCCGAAGCTGATGCCGTACCTGCATCTGCCGGTGCAATCCGGTTCCGATCGGGTGCTGGCGGCGATGAACCGGCAGCACACCGCCGCCGATTATCGGGCCATCATCGCGAAGCTGCGCAACATGCGTCCGGATCTCGCCTTGTCGTCGGATTTTATCGTCGGGTTTCCCGGCGAGAGCGAGGGGGATTTCCAGGCGACGCTCGATCTGGTCGCGCATGTCGGCTATGCGCAGGCTTATTCTTTCAAATACAGCGCGCGGCCCGGCACGCCGGCAGCCGCGATGCCCGACCAGGTGCCCGAACCGGTCAAGGCCGAACGGCTCGGGCGGCTGCAGGATGTTCTTGAGCGCCAGCAGGTTGCGTTCAACAACGCGATGCGCGGGCGCAGGGTCGACGTGCTGGTCGATCGACCCGGCCGCCATGAGGGACAATATGCCGGGCGCAGCCCGTGGCTGCAGGCCGTGCATTTCACCGCGGAATTCGATCCGACCAACACTATTAGACAGGTCGAGATTGTCGATGTGCATGCGAACTCGCTGGCTGGCCGTCTTGTCGATGCGCCGCACGCCGGAATCGGGTCGCGCGCGAAGGAGCGCCTGAGCGCGTGAGCCCGACGCCCGCCGCCACCATCGGACCGCCGGTCCAGATCGAATTCGACGACAACCGATTGCTGCCGATGCTGTTCGGCGAGCACGATCGAAATCTCGCGCTTGTCGAGCAGGCGCTCGGCGTTCAACTGGTAACGCGCGGCAACCGGCTGGCGATCACAGGACCGGAGGATGCGGTCGCGATTGCGCAGCGCGCGCTGACCGCGCTCTACCAGAGCCTCAAACGCGGCCATCAGATCGATCGACCGGAAGTGGATGCGGCGGTGCGCCTCGCGCGCGGCGAATCGGCCGGCGAACCCAGCCTGTTCGGTCCGCTTTCCGGCGACGGCACCGCGGTCAAGACGCAGCGCCGGCAAATTCGGCCCCGTTCGGCCGGCCAGGCGCGCTATGTCGAGGCGTTGCGCGAGGCCGATCTGGTGCTCGCGGTTGGTCCGGCCGGCACCGGCAAGACCTATCTGGCGGTCGCGATCGCGGTTGCCATGCTGACTGCAGGCCATGTCGATCGCATCGTGCTGTCGCGGCCGGCGGTGGAGGCGGGCGAGCGGCTCGGCTTCCTGCCGGGCGATCTGCGCGAAAAGATCGATCCCTATTTGCGCCCGCTCTATGACGCGCTCTACGACATGATGCCGGCCGAACAGGTGATGAAGCGCCTTTCCTCCGGCGAGATCGAGATCGCACCGCTGGCCTTCATGCGCGGCCGTACGCTCTCGAACAGCTTCGTCATTCTCGACGAGGCGCAGAACACGACGCCGGTACAGATGAAGATGTTTCTCACCCGCCTCGGCGAGAATTCGCGCATGGCGGTGACCGGGGATCTTTCCCAGGTCGATCTGCCGGCCGGCGCGCGTTCCGGGCTCGCGGAAGCGCTCACCGTGCTCGACGGTGTCGAGGGCGTGGGCATTCTGCGCTTCACCGAGGCCGATGTGGTGCGCCATGCGCTGGTGACGCGGATTGTGCGCGCCTACGATCGTCACACCGGCGATCGCTCGAACGCCGCGCCGACCGGCATTGGCGGCAGTGGAGCGGGGCGCTGACAGGGATGGTCCGCCACCGCATCATCGTGTTGACTGAGGCGCCGGAATGGCGGCGCCTTCTGCCCAATGTGGCAACGCTGGCGCGGCGCGCTGCGCGCGCACCTGCGC
>JBBDWX010000146.1:0-12965 GCA_040902665.1 Dongiaceae bacterium | reverse complement strand
GGGATGGGCTCGCCGCTGCCGGCCCGGCGCGTGCGGCCGAACTCGATATCGTGCTGGTCGATGACACACGGCAGCGCGCGTTGAACCGCGACTGGCGCGGCCAGGACAAGCCGACCAACGTGCTTTCCTTCTCCCAGACGGATGAACCGGACGTCGGCGATACAAAGAACGACAGCGCGATGCCGCTGCTGCTCGGCGATGTCGTGCTCGCGGCCGGTACGATCGCGACCGAAGCCCTGGCGCAAGGCAAGACTGTCGGCGACCATGTCAGCCATCTGGTGATTCATGGCGTGCTGCATCTGCTCGGGTTCGATCACGACGCGCCCTGCCATGCGCGCCGCATGGAAAGCCTCGAAACCGCGCTGCTCGAAGGGCTCGGCATCGACGATCCCTACCGGCTGCGTCCGGCGCCGACACATAAACGCACGGCGGCGCGTCCGGTCGGAAAGCGCCGGCCCGTTCGGCGCGACCAGATGCGATCGGCCGCACGATGAGCGAAGGCGGATCTAACGGCGGTCGACCATCGCGCAATCCGGGCGGCAACGGCACGGCAACGCGGCTGCAGACGATACGCAATCTCTTCGGCCGGCGGCGGCGGGGCAGCGACGAAGCGCTGCGCGATGCAATCGAAGAGTTGATCGAGGACGAGCCGGCGCCGGAGAATGCCGGCGAGGCGGTGCGGCGCGACGAGCGGCATCTGATCCTCAACGTCCTCAAGCTGCGCGAACGCACGGCGGTCGACGTGATGGTGCCGCGCGCCGATATCGTGGCATCGCCGCTCGATCAGCCGCTCGACGGGCTGGTCCGTCTGATGCTCGAACAGGGTCATTCGCGCGTGCCGGTGTTTCGTGAAACGCTCGACGATGTGATCGGCTTCGTCCATATCCGTGACGTGCTGGCCTGTGCCGCCGGCGAGCGCCCGTTCGATCTGCGCGAATTATGCCGCTCGATCCTGTTCGTGGCACCCTCGATGCCGGCACTCGATCTGCTGCTCGATATGCAGCTCAAGCGTCAGCATATCGCATTGGTGATCGACGAATTCGGCGGCATCGACGGGCTGGTGACGCTCGAAGACGTGGTCGAGGAAATCGTCGGCGACATTGCCGACGAGTACGATATCGAGGAAGGGCCGAAGCTGATCCGGCGGCCCGACGGGACGTTGATCGCCGATGCGCGCGCCACGATCGAGGAGTTCGAACAGGAGGTCGGCCCGGTACTGACCGACGAGGAACGCGAGGAAGATATCGATACGATCGGCGGGTTCGTATTCTCGCTGATCGGTCGCGTGCCGGCGCGCGGCGAGCTTGTCACCCACGAAGCGACCGGCATCGCCTTCGAGGTCATCGATGCCGACCCGCGGCGCATCAAGCGGCTGCGGGTGCGCAATCTGCCGATCCGGGCGACCGACGACAGTGGCGAAGGCTGATACGGTTCGGGCGAACGCGCTGAGCGGCCTGCCCGGACGCCTTGCCGGGCTCGCCGGTTGGCGCCGCGTCCTGTTTCTGAATGTTCTGGGCGCGCTCGCGGCCCTCGCCTTGCCGCCGTTCCATGTGCTGCCGCTGCTGATCGTCGCCTTCGTCCCGCTTTTCTGGATGCTCGAAGCGGCGGCACGGATCCGTGGCGCCTTCTGGGCCTGTTTCTGGTTCGCGCTCGGGCATTTCATTTTCGGACTTTACTGGATCGCGCATTCGATGCTGCTCGATCCGCTGCGCTTCGGCTGGATGATTCCCTTCGCGGTTTGCGGCCTCGCGGCGCTGCTGGGATTGTTCGTCGGCGCGGCCGGCGCAGTGGCGCGGGCCTGGCCGCGATCCGGCGCTTCGCGGGTGATCGTCTTTGCGGTCGCCTGGGTGGTAGCCGAATGGCTGCGCAGTTGGGTGATGAGCGGATTCCCCTGGAACCTGATCGGCTATTCCTGGGCGGCGGTCGATGGAATGATGCAACCGGCCGCTATCGTCGGCGCATACGGGCTCGGCTTTCTGACGGTGCTGGTCGCGACCATGCCGGCGACGATCGCAACTGGCGGCGCCGATCTCGATCGCATCGGGCACGGTCGCATCGGGCACGATCGCATCGGGCACTGGCGGCCGACGGCGATCTCCGTCGCGTTGCTGGTGCTGGTCGGCGGGTTCGGCTTCTGGCGCCTCGCCGGTGCCGAAGTCGCGATGGTGCCGGATGTCATGCTGCGCATCGTGCAGCCCGGCATCCCCCAGACACTGAAAAACGATCCCGCCGAACGCCAGGCGAATTTCGAGCGCCATCGCACGCTGACGCTCGAATCGCCGGGTTATGAACGCATCACCCATGTGCTTTGGCCCGAAGCCAGCGTGCCCTATCTGATCGAGCGCGAGCCCGGCATCGGTGCCTATCTCGCCGCCGCGGTGCCGCCCGGGGGCTATCTGATGGCAGGTGCCCTGCGCGGTGAACCCGAAACCGGCGCGCTCGATCGCCTCTATAACGGGTTGTCGGCGATCGATCCGGACGGTCGGCGCGTCGCCACGGGCGATAAATTTCACCTCGTACCGTTCGGCGAATATGTCCCGCTGCGCGAGTGGTTTCCGTTTATCGCGAAGGTGACGCCGGGCAACCTCGATTTCACCCCCGGACCCGGTCCCGTCACCATCGCTCTGCCGGGGCTGCCACCGTTCTCGCCACTGATTTGTTACGAGGTGATCTTTGCCGCCGACGTGGTCGATGCGGCGAACCGGCCGGCCTGGCTGCTCAACCTGACCAACGATGGCTGGTTCGGGATTTCCACCGGACCCTATCAGCATTTCGCCGCGGCCCGTTTCCGGGCCGTCGAGGAAGGTCTGCCGCTGGTCCGCGCGGCCAATACCGGCATTTCGGGTGTGGTTGATCCCTGGGGCCGCGTGGTGCTGCGAACGGCGCTGGGCGAGCAGGCCGTGATCGACACCGGCCTGCCCGCGACGCTGCCGGCGACCGTCTACGCGCGCTGGGCGAATCTTGCGCCGGCTTTGCTATTGCTGGCCGCGCTCGTCGTTGCCATCTCCCTGGGGCGCCGGCGCTAGCGGGCGGTTGTGTTGTATATAATATATTGACTACAATAATAGGGCGCCGAGCAGTCGATGATGCACCCCGGCGTTGCAAAAGGTTATATTGCCGATATATCATGATTGTGCCAAAGATTGGCCCAATCGCCGAAACAGGGTCCCGTTGAGTTCAACTTGGACCGACCGGAAAGCAGGGAGACGAAAAACGATGCGACGCCCGCGTAAGTCATCGGGACGGATGGCAAGCCTCGGTTACCCCAATCCGGTCGACGTGCATGTCGGCAATCGCATGCGCCAGCGCCGCACCCTGCTCGGGATGAGTCAGGAGAAACTCGGCGAATCGCTCGGCCTTACCTTTCAGCAGGTGCAGAAATACGAGCGTGGCATGAACCGGGTCAGTGCAAGCCGGCTGTTCGATCTTTCCCGCGTCCTCGACGTGCCGATTGCCTATTTCTTCGAGGAGATGCCGGCCGGCGTGGCGTCGAAGTCGCCGAGCCGACTGCAGGGCAAACTGGCCGAACCCAAGCCCGAGCCGATGGAACGCGATCCGATGATGAAGCGCGAAACGCTCGAATTGGTCCGCGCCTATTACCGCATACCCGAGCCTTCGGTGCGCAAGCGCCTGTTCGAGCTGACCAAGTCACTCGGCCGCACGGTTCGCACCCGCAAACGCCGCACCACCAAGAGCTAGTACTGCATCGGCCGGGATAACCCGGCGCTGCGGCGGCGCACCGCGTGTGGCGGTTCGCGCCCTTGACCTTGCACGACCGCTTTTCCATGATCCGGCGCCAATCGAGGCTGCGCCGGCATTGCCGCCCGTTCCGGCCTGCTTCAACGCACCAAATCCGGGCAACAGCGCGACGTTCAGGGCCGACCAGGGGAAGTTCCGTGTCAAAAGGCAATTATCTCTTTACCAGCGAATCGGTGTCCGAAGGACATCCCGACAAAGTCTGCGATCGTATCTCCGATGCAATACTGGATGCTTTCCTGACGCACGATCCGCAGGCGCGCGTTGCCTGCGAGACCTTGTGCACCACCAACCGGATCGTCGTCGCCGGCGAGGTGCGCGGCCCGGAACCTCTGGTCGATCGGAACGGCGAGATCGACCGCGAGCGCATCACCGAGATCGCGCGCGCCAGCGTCAAGGACATCGGATACGAACAGAAGGGCTTTCACTGGAAGCACGCGAAAGTCGACGTCTATCTGCATGCACAGTCGTCCGACATCGCGCAAGGCGTCGATGCCCTCGGCAACAAGGACGAGGGTGCGGGCGATCAGGGCATCATGTTCGGATTTGCCTGTCGCGAGACCGAACATCTGATGCCTGCGCCGATTTATTTCGCCCATTCGATCCTGCGTTCGCTGGCCGAAGCCCGACATTCCGGCGCCGAACCGGGGCTGGGGCCCGATGCGAAAAGCCAGGTGACGCTGGTCTACGAGAACGATCAGCCGGTGCGCGCCGCGTCCGTCGTCGTCTCGACGCAGCACGATGAAAACATTGGCCAGGACGAAGTGCGCGAGATCGTGCGACCGCATGTGCTGAATGTGCTGCCGGAAGGCTGGATGTGTCCGGAAGAGGATTTCTACGTGAACCCGACCGGACGCTTCGTCATCGGTGGACCCGACGGCGATGCCGGGCTGACCGGCCGCAAGATCATCGTCGACACCTATGGCGGTGCAGCACCGCACGGTGGCGGCGCGTTCTCCGGCAAGGATCCCACCAAAGTCGACCGGTCGGCCGCCTATGCCGCGCGTTATCTTGCAAAGAACATCGTCGCCGCCGACATCGCCGAGCGCTGCACCATCCAGCTCTCCTATGCGATCGGCGTGTCGAAGCCGCTGTCGGTCTATGTGAACACGCACGGCACCGGGACAGTCGCCGAATCGAAGCTCTCGCAGATACTGCGCACGGTGATGGATCTCTCGCCGCGCGGCATCCGCGAACATCTCTCGCTCAGTCGCCCGATCTATGCGCGCACGGCGGCCTACGGGCATTTCGGCCGCGTGCCGGAAGCCGATGGCGGGTTCTCATGGGAACGGCTGGATCTCGTCGACGCGATTCGCGCGGCGGTCGCCTGAGCCGCGACACAACGCCGCCCGGCGCACCGGGCGCGCAAGAACGCATCCGTCTCTATGGCCGGCGTCGCGGCCGCCGCCTTCGCGCCGGTCAGGCCGAGCGCTACGAACGTCTGCTGCCGATACTTTCGATTGCCGCGCCGGCACCCGGTATCGAACTCGATCCGCGCCGCCTCTTTTCGCAACCCAAGCAGGAAATCTGGCTCGAGATCGGCTTCGGTGCGGGCGAACATCTTGCCTGGCAGGCCGCATCGCATCCCGACATCGGCGTCATCGGCTGCGAGGTGTTCGAGAACGGCATCGCGGCGCTGTTGCGGACAATCGACGACAACGCCCTCGCCAATGTGCGGCTCTGGCCGGCCGACGCCAGGCTGCTGCTGCCGGTTCTGGCCCCGGCCAGCATCGCGCGTCTCTTTCTGCTGTTTCCAGACCCCTGGCCGAAGGTCCGCCACGCCGAACGGCGTTTCGTCTGCCCGGCCAATCTCGACCTGCTGGCCCGGTTGCTGGCCGACGAGGCGGAATTGCGCATCGCCAGCGACGATCCCGGCTATGTCGCCTGGGCCCTGATGCAGATGCGGGCCCGGGCCGATTTCGAATGGCTGGCCCGGACGCCAGCGGACTGGCGGGAACGGCCGGCCGATTGGCCCGAAACCCGTTACGAAGCCAAGGCCCTGGCAGCCGGGCGGCGACCCGCCTATCTGCGCTATCGCCGTCGGTCCCGGGGCCGGCCCCAAAGAATGACTCCCTAGGCGCCGGAAAAACCCTTGCGGCGGGTCCGGAAATCCCTATATTTCCGCCATTCATAGCCTCTGCTTGACAGGGGCCAATAAAAAGGTGGGCCAAACGCCCGCCTTTTTTGTTGACCCCGTGTCGGGCCGTAGTGTCGGACCGGTACTGCGGTCGACGGGACTTAAGGACCTTGGTGGACGCGACGGATCGGATCGAACGGCTGATTGCGCCGACGCTCGACGGCATGGGCTACGACCTCGTGCGCGTCGCGCTGATCGGCAGCGTGGGGCGGCAAACCCTGCAGATCATGGCGGAGCGGCGCGACCGCGCCGGCATGACGGTGGAGGATTGCGCCGACATCAGCCGCGCCGTATCGGCGCTGCTCGATGTCGAGGATCCGATCGCCGGTGCCTACAGTCTCGAAGTCAGTTCGCCGGGGATCGACCGGCCGCTCACGCGGCTCGACGATTTCCAGCGCTTCGCCGGCTTCGAGGCCAAGGTCGAGCTTTCGGCGCCGCACGAAGGTCGCAAGCGCTTTCGCGGCCGGATCAAGGGAATCGCTGGCGAGAAAGTTCTGATCGAAACGGAAGAGGGCGAGACGGACCTGCCGTTCGGCCGCATCCAGAAAGCCAAGCTGGTGCTGACCGACGAACTGCTGGCCGCCGCTGCGAAAGAAGGAACTGTCTGACATGAACGAAATGGATCGAGGCTGACCCATGGAACCGATGTTTGCTGTCGCGCGCCACGAACTTCTGCAGGTTGCCGACGCCGTTGCGCGCGAGAAGAACATCGAGCGCGATCAGGTGCTCGAGGCGATGGAACAGGCAATTCAGAAGGCGGGCCGCTCCAAGTATGGCCACGAACACGATATTCGCGCGACGATCGATCGCAAGACCGGCGACATCGCGCTGGCGCGCTACCGCCAGGTCGTCGACGAGATCGAAGACGAGCACACCCAGATCCCGCTCAAGCTGGCGCGCAAGATCGATCCGGAAAAGAACGTCGGCGATTTCATCGTCGACGAGTTGCCGCCGATCGATTTTGGCCGCATCGCCGCGCAGACCGCCAAGCAGGTCATCGTGCAGAAGGTGCGCGAAGCCGAGCGGATGCGTCAGTTCGAAGAGTACAAGCACCGCAAGGGCGAGATCGTGCAGGGCCTCGTCAAGCGCGTCGAGTTCGGCAATGTGACGGTCGATCTCGGGCGCGCCGAAGGTTTGCTGCGCCGCGACGAATCGCTGCCGCGCGAAAGCTTCCGCAAGGACGACCGAGTTCGCGCCTACATCATCGACGTGCGCGAGGAACCGCGCGGCCCGCAGATTTTTCTCTCGCGCACACATCCGGAATTCATGGCAAAGCTGTTCGCCCAGGAAGTGCCCGAGATCTACGACGGCATCATCGAGATCAAGTCGGTCGCCCGCGATCCGGGCAGTCGGGCCAAGATTGCTGTCATCTCCAACGATAGCTCGATCGATCCGGTCGGTGCCTGCGTCGGCATGCGCGGCAGCCGTGTCCAGGCCGTGGTCGGCGAATTGCAGGGCGAGAAGATCGACATCATTCCCTGGTCGCCGGATCCGGCGACTTTCGTGGTCAATGCGCTGGCCCCCGCGGAAGTCGCCAAGGTCGTGCTCGACGAGGATGCCGGGCGCATCGAGGTGGTGGTGCCCGACGATCAGCTTTCCCTGGCGATCGGCCGGCGCGGCCAGAACGTGCGGCTCGCCTCCATCCTGACCGGCTGGGATATCGACATTCTGACCGAGGCCGAGGAATCGGAACGGCGCAGCGAGGAGTTCAAGGTCCGTTCGCAGATGTTCATCGATGCGCTCGACGTCGACGATGTCATCGCGCATCTGCTGGTGACCGAAGGCTTCACCCGGGTCGAGGAGGTGGCGTTCATCCCGCTCGACGACCTGGCCTCGATCGAAGGCTTCGACGAGGACGTCGCGAATGAGCTGCGCGAGCGTGCCCGCCGCTATCTGGCGGAACGCGACGAGCGTAACACGTCGCGTCGCCGCGAACTCGGCGTCAGCGACGAGCTGGCCGCCCTCGAGGGTCTCAACCCGGCGATGCTGGTGGCGCTCGGCGAAAAAGGCGTAAAGACGCTCGACGATCTCGCCGATCTCGCGACCGACGAGCTGATCGATCCGGAGGACGGCATTCTGCGCGAGCACGAGATGTCGCGCGAGGATGCGGACGCGTTGATCATGGGCGCTCGCGCGCACTGGTTCGCCGACGAGCCGGCGCCGTCCGGAAAATCGGACGATGCGGCGGCGGGTGCCACGGCAGAGCAAGGCTGAGGAGCGACAGAGAGCAGATGACGATGGCGGGCGCGACAATGGCGGAGACGCAAGAGGGCAATTCGGCGCTGCGCGCGACTGCGCGCCGGCCGCAGCGCCGTTGCATCGTCACCCGCTCGACCGCGCCCAAATCCGGCCTGCTGCGCTGCGTGGTCGGTCCCGACGGTACGCTGGTGCCGGATGCGTCCGAACGTCTGCCGGGCCGCGGATTCTGGGTCACGGCCGATCGCGATGTGATCGAGACGGCGCTGAAGAAGCACAATTTCGAGAAGGTCGCGGGGGGCGGCATTACGGTACCGGCCGATCTGGCCGACCAAGCGGCGTCACAGGTCGAACGGCAATGTTTGGCGCTGCTCGGCCTCGCGCGCCGGGCGGGCGTTGCCGTTACCGGCCATGATCGGGTCGCCGGCATGATCGGCAAGGGCAAGGCGGGTATTCTGTTGAGCGCCAGCGACGGGGCGCCCGACGGATTGCGACGGATGGAAGCCGCCGCCGGCGAGACGCCGGTGGTGGCGCTGTTCGATCGCGATCAGCTGTCGTCGGCATTCGGCGGCGGTAACGTGGTTCATGCGGCGATCGAACGCGGCAACATGGCCGCGCGGATTCTTCGCGAGACGACAAGACTGGCCGCGCTGCGCGTCGGCCGGAATCGGCGATAACAGGACGGTTGGGAACGGTACGGATGACGACGAAGGACCAAGGCGACGAAACCAAGAGCCAGAAGCCGCTGAAGCTGTCGCGGCCCGGCCGTCTTGAGCTGAAAAAGACGGTCGACGGCGGCCAGGTGCGCCAGAGCTTCTCGCACGGCCGCAGCAAGACCGTGGCCGTCGAGGTCAAGCGGCGGCGCAGCTATGCGCCCGGTGCCGGCGGCAAGATGAAGCCCGAGGCTGAGTCCGAAGTCGAAGCGCCCGAGACGACGACGGCCCCGGCCGCGACGCCGGCACCCGTCGCGCCGCCGCCGGTCGATACAAGGCCGTTGCGCGGCCTGACAGCCGACGAACGTGCCGCTCGGACGCGGGCGCTCGAAGAGGCGAAGCGTTACGACGAACAGCGCCGCATTCAGGCCGAAGAAGAATCAATGCGCCGCGCCGAAGAGGAAGCGGTCGAGCGCGCGCGGCTCGAGGCCGAACAGGCGGCAAATCCGGCTCCGGATATCGCGGGTGCCGAGGCTGAGGCGCAGCGCGCCGCGGCGCACGGTGTCGCGATGACGCCGCTTGCGGGGACCGAGCGCTCGGAGCGCGCCGGTGCGCGCGGCGGCCCACGTCTCTCGCCGCGGGCCCAACAGATTCTCGAAGCCGATATCGCCGAGGAAGCCGAGCAGCGCGCGCAGCGCCAGCAGGTCCGGCGCCCCGGCGTCGCGCCACGTCCGCCGGCCCGACCGGCACCGGGACGGCGCGGCGAACCGCGCCGCCGGCAGGGCAAGCTCAGCGTCCAGAAG
Source organism: Dongiaceae bacterium (assembly GCA_040902665.1). Taxonomy (GTDB): domain Bacteria; phylum Pseudomonadota; class Alphaproteobacteria; order Dongiales; family Dongiaceae; genus JAWXBK01. Next base: position 3,420 of record JBBDWX010000146.1, on the reverse strand, counting down.
GTGCTTGACGACGACGGCAGCGAGCGCACACGCAGTCTCGCCTCGGTGCGGCGTGCACGCGAACGCGAGAAACTCAAGGCTCGCGGCGAAGAAACGCCGGGCAAGATCGTCCGCGACGTGATTATTCCCGAGACGATCACCGTACAGGAGCTGGCAAACCGCATGGCCGAACGCGGCGCCGACGTCATCAAATCGCTGATGCGCATGGGGACGATGGCGACCGTCACCCAGTCGATCGACGCCGATACCGCCGAAGTGATCGCCACCGAACTCGGCCATCGCGTCCGCCGCGTGTCGGCGGCCGACGTCGAACTCGGGCTCTCCGATACCGACGAGGACGCCGGAGCAACGGCGCCGCGCTCGCCGGTTGTCACCGTCATGGGCCATGTCGACCACGGCAAGACCTCGCTGCTCGATGCGCTGCGCCAGACCGACGTGGCGGCGGGCGAGGCGGGTGGCATTACCCAGCATATCGGCGCCTATCAGGTAACGCGGCCGAGCGGACAGAAGATCACCTTCATCGATACGCCGGGCCACGCCGCCTTCACCGAAATGCGCGCGCGTGGTGCCAACGTGACCGATATCGTCGTACTCGTGGTGGCCGCCGACGACGGCATCATGGAACAAACGATCGAGGCCATTCATCACGCCAGGGCGGCGAAGGTGCCGGTCATCGTGGCGGTCAACAAGATCGACAAGCCGGATGCAAATCCCCAGCGCGTGCGCCAGGAATTGCTGAGCCACGAAATCGTCCCCGAAGAGCTCGGCGGCGACGTGCAGGTGATCGACGTTTCGGCCAAGACCGGGCAGAACCTCGAGAAGCTCGAGGAAGGGATCCTGCTGCAGGCCGAAATTCTCGAACTCAAGGCCAACTCCGATCGCTCCGCACAGGGTGCCGTGATCGAAGCGCGTCTCGAGCGCGGTCGCGGTCCGGTCGCGACATTGCTCGTGCAGCGCGGCACGCTGCGCGTCGGCGACATCTTCGTGGCCGGCGCCGAATGGGGCCGCGTGCGCGCCATGCTCGACGATCGCGGCCAGTCGATCGACGAAGCGGGTCCGTCCACGCCGGTCGAGGTGCTGGGTCTGCAGGGTGCGCCCAATGCCGGTGATCTTTTCGCTGTCGTCGAGAACGAGGCGAAGGCCCGCCAGGTCAGTGAGTATCGCCTGAACCAGGTGCGGGACAAGCAGGCCGTAAGTGGCGCCCGCGGTACGCTCGACGAGATGTTCCAGAAGATCGCCGCCGGCGAAACCAGGGAACTGCCGGTGCTGATCAAGGCCGACGTGCAGGGTTCGGTCGAAGCCCTGGCCGGTGCGCTTTCCAAGCTAGGCACCAGCGAAGTCGCGGCGCGCCTGCTGCATACCGGCGTCGGCGGCATCAACGAATCGGACGTCACGCTGGCGCGGGCGTCGGATGCCCTCATTATCGGCTTCAACGTGCGGGCCAATGCGGCGGCGCGCGAGATGGCGCGGCGCGACCAGGTCGATATTCGCTATTACTCGATCATCTACAACGTGGTCGACGATATCCGCGCCATGCTGACCGGCATGCTGGCACCGCAGATGCGCGAAAAGTTCCTCGGCAATGCCGAGATCCGCGAGGTGTTCAACATCACGAAGGCGGGCAAGGTGGCGGGTTGCATGGTCACCGAAGGTACCGTCAAGCGTGGCGCCAAGGTGCGGCTGCTGCGCGACAACGTGGTCATCCACGAAGGCAGCCTGCGGACGCTCAAGCGCTTCAAGGACGAAGTGCGCGAGGTCAAGGAAGGCTTCGAATGCGGCATGGCCTTCGAGAACTATCAGGACATCCAGGTCGGCGACACGATCGAGTGTTTCGAGATAGAGGAAGTCGCGCGCGCCCTGGAGGCATGAGCCCGAAATGATTGCGCGGCAGCCCGCATCGGGGCCGAGCCAGCGCCAGCTTCGCGTTGGCGAAGAGTTGCGTCATGCGCTGGTCCGGATTTTCATGAGCGCGCATTGGCGCGATCCGGCGCTGTTCGATGTCAACATCACCCTGACAGAAGTGCGCATGAGCCCCGATCTCAAGCGGGCGACGGCATTCGTGCTGCCCTTCGCCGGTGGCGAGGCAACCGAACTGGTTGCCGCCCTCAATCGGGCGGTTCCGTATCTGCGGCGCGAGCTCGGTCGTGCCGTACAGCTGCGCCATGTGCCCGAACTCGAATTCGAACGCGACCGTTCGTTCGACGAAGCCGCCCGCATTGCCGAACGCCTGCAGGATCCGACCGTGCGCCGCGATCTCGAGGATGGCGAAGGCGACGAAGCCGGCGACGACACCGTCGGTTCCAATGGCGCGCCGTCGTAAGGGCCAGCCGGTCTCCGGCTGGATCCTGCTCGACAAACCTGCCGGAATGACCTCGACCCGCGCGGTCACGGCGGTGCGTCGCGCCTTCGATGCACAGAAGGCGGGACACGCCGGCACGCTCGATCCGATGGCAACGGGCGTGCTGCCAATCGCGCTCGGCGAAGCGACCAAGACCGTGCCGCATGTGATGGATGCGGCGAAGCAGTATCGATTTGCGGTGCGCTGGGGCATTGCGACCGCGACCGACGATGCCGAAGGCGCGGTTCTCGCCTGCAGCGATGTTCGTCCCGACCGGGCCGCGATCGAGGCGGCGCTGCCGGCCTTTCTCGGCCGGATCGAGCAGGTTCCGCCGGCCTTCTCGGCGATCAAGATCGATGGCGAACGGGCCTACGATCTCGCCCGCGCCGGTGAGGCGGTCGATCTCGCCCCGCGCACGGTCGTCGTTCACCGGCTTGCCATCCTGGATGCCGGCGACCCGGAGCGGACAGTTTTTGTCATGGATTGCGGCAAGGGGGCCTATGTCCGCAGCCTCGCCCGGGACCTTGCCCGGGCGCTCGGTACGCTTGGTCATGTCGCGGAATTGCGCCGGATTTCGGTCGGTCCCTTCGCCGAAACGCGGGCGATTTCGCTGGAATCGCTTTTGGCGCTGGGGCATAGTGCCGCCGCCTCGAGCCATTTACTTCCCGTCGAGACCGCGCTGGCCGACATCCCGGCGCTGGCCCTGACGGAAGACGAGGCAAACCGGCTCAGAGCCGGGCAAAGCGTGGGCCTGCTGCGTCGCAGCGACCTCAACCGCATCGGCAGTCTGGAAAGCGGGGCGCTGGTTTGCGCCACGTCCGGCGGCCGGCTTGTGGCGATTGCCCGATACGAGGCCGGCGAAGTGAAACCGGTGCGCGTGCTGCACCTCTAGTCTTGAAAGGAAGAGACGATGTCGATTACCGCCGAGCGCAAACAGGCGCTCATCGGCGAATACGCCACGGCCACGGGCGACACCGGTTCGCCCGAGGTTCAGGTCGCAATCCTCTCCGAACGGATTCGCAACCTGACCGATCATCTGCAGACGCATAAGAAAGATTTCCATTCGCGGCGCGGCCTTCTCG
>JBBDWX010000145.1:0-4254 GCA_040902665.1 Dongiaceae bacterium | reverse complement strand
GGCGCCGACGCGGCCGATGCGGTCACCATCGAAAGCGCGTCGCTCTCGCAGGCAGTGCGCCTCGGCGAACCGGAAACGCTGGAGCGCTCCGAGTCGCGCGATCTCGGCCTGCGCGTCATGATCGGACGGCGGCAGGCAATCGTGTCGTCGGCCGATTTCAAGCCCGATACGATGGCAGAACTGGTCGAGCGCGCGATTGCGATGGCGCGCGCCGTTCCGGAAGACAGGTTTTGCGGCCTTCCCGATCCCGACCGGATCGCCGTCCGCATTCCCGATCTTGACCGGTTCGATCCGTCGGAACCGACTCCCAAAGCACTGCTCGAACGCGCCCACGAATGCGAGGATGCGGCGCGATCGGTCAAAGGCATCACCAATTCGAACGGCGCCGACGCATCCTGGGGCCGCGGTCGGGTGGCTCTGGTCGCCTCGAACGGCTTCGCAGGGAGTTTTGCCAGCACGCACCATTCAGTCTCCGTCAGCGTCCTCGCGGGCAGTGGCACCGCGATGGAAACCGATCACGATATGAGCGTCGCGCTGTTTGCCAGCGAACTCGAGAATCCCGGGATTGTCGGAAAGCGCGCGGCCGATCGTACGTTGCGACGCCTCGACCCGCGCAAGATCGCATCGAGCAGCATGCCCGTGGTGTTCGACCCGCGCGTGGCGAACGGTCTGGTCGCGCATATCGCGAGCGCCGCGAACGGCAGCGCGATCGCGCGCGGCACGAGCTATCTCAAGGATTCGCTGGGCAGCCGGATTCTGCCGAAGAGCCTGTCAGTGATCGACGAGCCGGACCGGATACGCGGCCTGAATTCGATGCCGTTCGACGGCGAAGGGATCGCAACACGCCGGCTCGCCATCGTCGAGCAAGGCATCCTCGCGAGCTGGGTGCTCGATCTCGCAACCGCCCGCCAGCTCGGGCTCGAGACGACCGGCCATGCGCGCCGCGGCACCTCGGGACCGCCCTCGCCCGGTACCTCCAATCTTTATCTCGCGGGCGGCAGCGGCAGCGTCGACGATCTCATCCGCGATATAGAGCGCGGGCTGTTCGTGACCGATCTGATGGGTTTCGGCGTGAATATGGTGACCGGCGATTACAGCCGGGGTGCGGCCGGCTTCCTGATCGAGAATGGCCGCGTCGCCAGCCCGGTGAGCGAAGTGACGATTGCCGGCAATCTGAAAGAGATGATGGCAACGATGCGCGCTGCCGGCGACCTTGTGTTCCGCTACGGCACCAACGCGCCCACCGTTCGCATCGAACGCATGATGGTCGCCGGCAGCTAGGCGCGGGGCACCACCAGCCGCAACGAGCGCGCCGTCATCGCAATCTCGACCGGCAGCCCGCCGGCAATGTCGCCGTCGGCCTGAAGCGGCTCGCCGGGCACGCCCTCGATGCGCACGCGCTGCGCGCGCCCGATGACAAAGCCCGGCATCCGCGGCAGAAGCCCCAACCCCAGTGCGACGGCATAGAGCACCGCCCAGCCGCGCCCGCCATGTTCGAACCGGCAGACATGGAGCGTCGCTTCGTCCAGCCTGGCGTCGGGCGCCAGAACAAAACTGCCGCCATAGAGCCGCCCGCGCGAGACCACGACCGACGCCACGAAATGCGGGTCGCCGTCGATCGAAACCCGGTAGGTTCCGAAGGGGAAGCGCACGAGCTGGCGCAACATTTCGACAACATAAGCGATCTTGCCCGCCCGTCGTTTGAACGCGACGTCGATGCCGGCCACCACATGCGCATCGAATCCGGCACCGGCCATCAACAGGAAATGCCGACCGTTCGCCTGCGCCAGCGGCACGATCTTCGTCCGGCCGGCGGCGGCGATGGCAGCCTGCGCTTCGGGATCGCGCGGCAGGCCGATCTCGCGGGCCAGCACGTTGGCGGTGCCGAGCGGCAATATGGCGAGCGCCGGCATCTCCTCCGCACCGCAGGATGCAAGGCCATGCGCCGCATCGGCGATCGTGCCGTCGCCGCCGGCGATCATCAGCGTGCCGGTCCTGCCCGCGCGAGCGATCGCCGCCGCCAGCAATGCCGCATCGCCATGCGCCGTCGTGCGATGCAACGCAACGCCACAGCCGAGACGACGCAGCGTGCGGAGCGCCGCGGCGAGACGCTGCCGCCGACGCCGCGATCCCGCGATCGGATTGAAGATGATCGCGATGCGACTCGGCGCAACCGCGCGCGATGCAACATCGATCTGTAACGACCCTGTCATGCGCTACGGCGTCGTCGCGAAATCCACCATCGGCGGCACCAGCAATTGCGGATCGATCCGCGCCTCGTAGAGATTCATGCGCCAGTCGAGATGCGGGCCGGTCGCCCGGCCGGTCGCGCCGACCGTGCCGACGATATCGCCCTGCTCGATGCGCTGCCCGAGAGCGACATCGACGCTCGCCAGATGCATCAGCGTCGAAGAAAGCCCGTGCCCATGATCGATGATGATCGTGCCGCCGGTGAAATAAAGATCGGGCTCGGCAAGGCGCACGATGCCACCGGCCGGCGCCGCGACCGGCATCCCCGTCGGTGCCGCCATGTCGACACCGTAATGCGGCTGGCGCGGTTCGCCGTTGAGAATGCGCTGGCTGCCATAAACGCCGCTGATCGGGCCGATGACCGGCCAGACGAAACCACCGAGAAAATCGGTTGCGGTCGTGTCATGCGCCCAGGCGGCAAGGATCAGTTCGCGGTCGGCGGCAATACGCGCCAGCAGGGACTCGTCCGGTGTCACCATCTGGTCGGGCAGACCGTCGATATGCTGGATGTCGTACTCGCGCTGCGCAATATCGAGCGAGAGACGCTCGGCGGTCCCGTCCGGCAAAGTCACCTCGACAAGTGCCTGCGGCGGTGCCTCGCGGCCGAAGCCAATCAGAAACCAGCCGTCCGCGCCGACGCGCACCTGGCGCCCCTCGAACAGCACGCTGCTGCCCGGTTGCACTTGCCCGATCAGCAATCCCCCTTGCGTGAAACCACCGTCGATCCGAACCTGATCCGCCGATGCACAGACGGGCGTGAGCAGCAGCGCGAGCGCAAGAAGCAACCGTTTCACAGCAGCGATCCCTGCGGCCCGTCACCGCCCTCGCGTTTCGATTTCGGTTCCGCTTTGGAAACGGACTTCGCACCGGCGCCACCTTCAGCAATGCGGCCTTCGGCGCGCGTGCGCACGCGACCGTCGCGAAACTGCAAGGTGAGATCCATGCCGGGATCGACGTTCGCCGCCGCCGTCACCGGCCGCCCGTCTTCGCCCATCGCGAGCACGAAGCCGCGCTGCAGGACATTTTCGTAGGAAAGCGAGTTCAGCAGTCCCGCCGCCGTCGCGAGCGCATCGCGGCCGCGCGCGAGCCGGTCATGCACGAGGCCGGGCCGCAGGCCGGTCGCGATCCGGTCGAAACGATGACGGCGCGCCGTGACATCGCGCTCGAGCGCCGCCTGGAGGCGTTCCTGGGCATGGCCGAGCGTCTGGCCCTTCAGGGCGATGAGCTGATCGGGCGTGCGCAAGCTGCCGGCCAGCGTTACAAGACGCTCGCGCCGCCGCGCGACGAGATCGACCCGCGTCGCCGCGAGCCGCTCCATCCAGTCGTCGAGCCGCTGCGTCAGCTCCTGCAGCAAACGACGCGGGTCGGGCAGACCGCGCGCGAGCCCCTGCAACTGATCGCGCCGCCAGGTCAGCCAGCGCGTCATTGCGCCGAACAGGCGCTGGCCGCATTCCGCCGCATCGGCCATCAGCTCGGCGCGCACCGGCACCGCCATTTCGGCGGCCGCACTCGGCGTCGGCGCGCGGCGGTCGGCGGCGTGATCGATCAGGGTCCAGTCGGTCTCGTGTCCGACCGCCGAGATTAGCGGGATCGCGGAGGCCGCTGCGGCCCGCACCACGATCTCCTCGTTGAAGGCCATCAGGTCTTCGAGACTGCCGCCGCCGCGCGCGACGATCAGCAGATCGGGCCGCGGCACGGCGCCGCCGGGTTCGAGCCGGTTGAAGCCGGCAATGGCGGCGGCAATTTGTGCGGCCGCGCCCTCGCCCTGCACCATGACCGGCCAGATCAGGATCTGGCGCGGAAAGCGGTCGGCGAGCCGATGGCGGATGTCACGGATCACGGCGCCGGTCAGCGAGGTCACGACGCCGATCACCTCGGGCAGCATCGGCAGCTTCTTCTTGCGGTCCTCGTCGAACAGGCCTTCGGCCGCAAGCTTGCGCCTTCGCTCTTCGATCAGTTTGAGCAGCGCGCCTTCGCCGGCGATCTCCAGCGATTCGATGATGA
>JBBDWX010000144.1:0-4298 GCA_040902665.1 Dongiaceae bacterium | reverse complement strand
ATACCCAGCGCAATTTCAAGACAGCGTTCTATATGTCGGACATCGCCGACAATAATAGCTACGAGCAGTGGGAATCCGAAGGCGCGACCGATGCGAACACGCGCGGCATCCGCAAGGCGCAGCGGACCTTGCGCGAATACGAGCAACCGTCGCTCGACCCCGCGATCGACGAGGCGCTGCTAGACTTCATCCGCCGCCGCAAGGACGAACTGCCGAACGCGATGTCGTGAGGGTGCTGAATCGCAAACTTGAAGCTGTTGCCCATGTCCCGGTTGATCTTATTTTCCCGTCATGCCCGGGCTTGACCCGGGCATCCATCGCGCCGTTTCCTCCGACCGAGCCGAATTGACCAACGCCCGTCGCTTCCGGAATGGATCGCCGGGTCAAGCCCGGCGATGACGAATGTGAACAGTTGGCCGGGAGACCCTACGCACCCGTCGTCGCATCCGAATCCTGCCCGCAAGGAATGACCCATGCCCCCCAAGCGCCCGAATATCCTCTTCGTCATGGCCGACCAGCTCGCGCCGCAGTTCCTGCCGGCTTACGGGCATAAGGTCGTGAAGACGCCGACGCTCGACGCGCTCGCCGACAAGGGCGTGGTGTTCGATGCCTGCTACACCAACGCGCCGCTCTGCGCGCCCTCGCGCTATGTGATGATGACCGGGCGGCTGCCGACGAAGATCGGCGCCTGGGACAATGCCTGCGAACTGTCGGCCGAGATTCCGACCTTCGCGCATTATCTCTCCTCGCTCGGCTATCGCACCGCGCTCTCGGGCAAGATGCATTTCTGCGGGCCCGACCAGTTGCACGGCTTTTCGGAGCGGCTGACGACCGACGTCTATCCGTCTGACTTCACCTGGACGCCGAACTGGGACGAGCCGACGAAGACGCTCGACTGGTATCACACGATGGACGTGGTGAAGACCGCCGGCGAATGCCTGCGCTCGAGCAATATCGATTATGACGAGGAGGTGACGTTCCAGGCGACTCGCTGGCTTTACGACCGCGCGCGCAACAAGGATGAGGAAGGCCCGTTCTGCCTGACCGTCTCCCTGATCAACCCGCACGACCCTTATATCGCCCGTCCCGAATACTGGAATCTGTATACGAACGATTCGATCGACATGCCGAAGGTTCCATTCGGCACGGTCGCGCCCGATCCGTTCTCGCAGCGGCTGATGGACGGGATCGGCATGGCGAGCCCGCCGCCGACGGAAACGCAGATCCGCGCCGCGCGCCGCGCCTATTACGCCTCGACATCGTTCGTCGATGCGCAACTCGCGAAGCTGATGCGCGCGCTCGAAGAAGGTGGGCTCGCCGACGACACGCTGATCCTGTTCACGGCCGATCACGGCGACATGCTCGGCGAGCGCGGCCTGTGGTACAAGATGAGCTGGTACGAGAACTCGGCGCGCGTACCGCTCATCGTTTCCTGGCCCAAAGCGTTCAAGCCGGGCCGTGTCGACAAGGCAGTTGCGCACGTCGATTTCCTGCCAACGCTGGTCGATCTCGCGACCGACGGCAAAGGCACGGACTACGCGACGACGCTCGAAGGCTGTTCTTTGCTGCCGCATCTTCAGCGCAGCGGCGGGCACGATATCGCAATCGGCGAATATTGCGCGGAATGCACCGAGTGGCCGGTATTCATGATCCGGCGCGGCCAGACCAAGTTCGTTCACGCGAAAAACGACCCCGATCAGCTTTATCGGCTCGACCAGGACGGGCTCGAGCGGGAGAACCGCGCCGACGATCCGGCCGAAAAGGAGACGATCGCCGCGTTCCGCACCGAGGCGGCGAAACGCTGGGATGTGGATGCGATCAAGCCGCGCATTCTCGAAAGCCAGCGCCGGCGGCGCTGGATAGCGCCAGTCATGCAGGCGCAGGGCACGGCGTGGGATTACGAACCCCGCCTCGATGCGGCGCGCGCGTACATTCGTAACAATCTGCCGATCTACGAGATCGAACGGCGGTCAAGATTTCCGTGATGACCCTTCAAGACGGTTGCTTCGCAGCCTCCCCAGGGTAAGGAGAGTTTTCATGCGAACGCCGAGCGATCTATTTGCTCCAACGATCCAATCACCATCGTCATCGCCGGGCTTGACCCGGCGATCCACTGTGCCGAAACGCCCAACCAGGCCGATCGCACGAATCCTGATCTATCGATATCGAGTACGGCATGTCCATGGATTGTCGGGTCAAGCCCGGCAATGACAAAGGGGGAAACGCGCGCGCATCACTCGGATGAAGCGCACGTCTTCTTTCAATCCCCCGCCACGAACGCCGCCCAGCGACCGTCCGGTTCGATGTAGTAACGCCAGCCGACATAATAGCCGACGGCAAACCCCTCGACGTACCAGTCGACCAGTTCGCCGTCATAGACCGTCTGCAGCGCTTCGATTTCATCCGGCGTCAGATCGATATAGTCGATCAGGCCGGCGGCCGGCCAGACATAGAACTGGTCGCCGCCTTCGTCGTAATGCGTGCAGCCGGCATCCGAAAGCCCGACGATCAGAGACGCTGCATCGACCCCCTCCTCGTCGCGCAGCCGCTGCCAATAAGCGAGCGCCCCTTCGCCGTCGCCGAACGAATAGGTGAACTCGGAATCGGTGAGCGCCGCCAGCGCTTCAAGATCGCCACTCCCGGCGGCGACCAGGATCGCACGATGCTTGTCCGCGACCGGTTCGGGCAGTTCGCCGCAGCGCGCGACGGCGTCATCTGCCATGGCAATACCGGTCATGGCGCAGAGGAATAGGGCCGCAATCGTGCCCCGGATCAGGTGACGAAACATTCCCATGACGACTCTCCCCAGGCGCGGGCCCACTGGCAATCGCCCCGATACGCCCGAAGAGTAGCCGCGCGACAAACGCGCCGCTACAGTAGCGAAAAGCCGATCCGGGGAGGACGAGATGAGCGACGGTAACGACATTCCGGGCAGGATCGTTCGCGACGATACCGTCGCGCCCGGCCGACCCTGGTCGGGTGTGCTGGAGGCAGGTCAGATCCTGCGCATCGTCGATCTGGAAGGCCGGCAGGGCGTCGATTTTCTCTGCTACAACGCCGACGACCCGCAGGAACGCTATCACATGCCGAACACGCTCAAGGCCGCGCGCACCCTGAAGCTCGGCAAGGGCCATGTGCTTTATTCCGATGTGGCGCGCCCGATCTTCACCATCGTCGGCGACAGTTGCGGCGGTCACGACACGATCGGCGGCTGCTGTTCCGGCCCGTCGAACGCCATGCTCTATGGCGTGCAGGACTGCCCCGGCTGTCGCGAGAACTTCCTCGAGGCGCTGGCCTGGCACGAACTCGGCCGCAAGGACATTGTTGCCAACATCAATTTCTTCTGCGAGGTGCCGGTTGCCGACGATCGCCAGCTTGCCGACACGATATTTGTGCCCGGCCATTCGAAGCCCGGCGACTATGTCGACCTGCGCGCCGAGATGCGCGCGCTCGCGGTCGTATCCAACTGCCCGCAGGTGAACAATCCCTGCAACGAAGGCCGACCGAAGCCGATCCGGATCGCGATCCGCGAGGAATAGCCCAATGCTGTGCAATGTCGATGCCGGGGAGACCCATCGTCTGCTCGATTATCCCGGCCTGATCGATGCGCTCGACGGTATGTATAGATCGGGCGTCGATGCCGTCACGCGCCTCGTCCTGAACGAAACGCTGCCGGGGCAGAAGCAGAACGACTGGCTGATCCTGCCGGCCTGGCAATATGGCCGGAACTTCGGCGTCAAGCTGGTCAGCGTGTTTCCCGGAAACGCAGAGCGCGGCCTCGCCAGCATCCTCGGCATCTACGCACTGTTCGACGGCACGTCCGGCATGCCGCTCGCGGTGATCGACGGGGCGGCACTGACGCTGCGCAAGACCGCGGCGAACTCGGCACTCGCCGCGCGTTATGTGGCGCGCAAGGACGTGCGGCGGATGGCGATGCTCGGTGCCGGTGCGCTGGCACCGCATCTGGTCATGGCGCATTGCAGCGTGCGGCCTTCGATCGAACATCTCACCATCTGGAACCGCAGCCGCGACAAGGCCGAGGCGATGGCCGAACGATTGCGACAGGAACCAGCGACGCGCCATCTGACGATCGCGGTCACCGAGACCGCCGAGGCTGCAATCCGCGAAGCCGATATCGTCTCCGCCGCCACCATGTCGAAACAGCCGGTGGTGCTCGGCGACTGGCTGCGGCCGGGCACGCATCTCGATCTGGTTGGCGCGTTTCGCCCGGATATGCGCGAGGCCGACGACCGAGCCCTCGCCCGCTCGCGGATTTTCTGCGATGCGCGCTTCACCGC
>JBBDWX010000143.1:0-4333 GCA_040902665.1 Dongiaceae bacterium | reverse complement strand
CTGCCGTCGCTCTCGTCGGCCTCGACCACGACCCAGTCGCCGGCGCCGAGCCGCGCGTTCGAACCGTAATTGTTGATGATGCCGCCGTTGACCACCGTCGGATCGAGCCCGGCCGCATCGAGCAGCGCCGCGACCAGCGACGTTGTCGTTGTCTTGCCGTGCGTGCCGCCGACGGCGATCGACCATTTGAGGCGCATCAGCTCGGCCAGCATCTCTGCGCGCCGCACCACCGGCAGGAAGCGCGCGCGAGCGGCCACCAGCTCCGGATTGTCGCGTTGGACCGCCGAGGAATAGACGACGACCGAGGCCTCGCCGAGATTCGCCACATCGTGGCCGATGCCGACCTTGATGCCGAGCGAGGCGAGCCGCTTCACCGTCGCATTCTCCGACTGGTCGCTGCCCTGCACGCTGTATCCGAGATTGTGCAGGATTTCGGCGATGCCGCTCATGCCGATGCCGCCGATGCCGACGAAATGAATCGTGCCGATGGTGAGGGGAAGCGCTCTCATGCCGCGCGCTCCTCGATCGTCGCCGAACCGGCCGTCGCCAACACCAGATCGGCGAGCCGGTCGGCAGCGTCGCGCCGGCCCAGCATGCGCGCGCGCGCCGCCGCCGCCACAAGCGGCATCGGATCGGCGAGCCATGCGCGCAGGCGCTCGGCCAGCGCTTTGTCGGTGAACTCGGGTTGCGCCAGCAGCCAGCCGGCATTGCCCTTCACCAGCGCTTCGGCATTGGCGCGCTGATGATCGTCGGTCGCATGCGGATAGGGCACCAGCAGCGCCGGCCGGCCGGCGGCGGTCATCTCCGCCACGGTCGAAGCCCCGGCGCGCGCGATGACGAGCTGGGCTGCCGCCAGGCGCTCGGGCATGTCCTGGAAGAATGGCGCCAGTTCGACCTTCATGCCGAGCTGCGCATAGGCTGCGCGCGTCGCGTCGAGATTTTCGGCGCGGCATTGCTGCACCAGGCTGATCCGGCTGCGCTCGGCTGCGGCAAGCTGCGTCATCGCTCCTGGCACGATCGTCGCGAAAACCGTCGCGCCGAGGCTGCCGCCGAGCACCAGAATATTGAGCGGTCCGCCGGTTGTCGGTGCGGGATAGGGCAATGAGGCGAGCGCGGCGATCGCCGGTCGCACCGGATTGCCGGTCAGCGTAATGCGCGCAGCACGGCCCGACGGTATTGCCCGCACGGAGTCGAACGAGGTGGCGATCGCGGTTGCGCGCCGCGCCAGCAGGCGATTGGCGCGGCCCAGCACGGCGTTCTGCTCGTGCAGCACGGTGCGACGGCCGCTGCGCTGCGCCGCGAGCAGCGGCGGCACGGAAGTGTATCCGCCGAAGCCGACGGAAATGGCGGGATCGATCCGGCGCAGCAGGCGGCGCGCCTGCAGGAACCCGAGCGCGAGGCGGCAGGCACCGCGCGCGCGCTGGGTGATGCCGGTGCCCGCGATACCCGCGGCCTCGATGCGGTGCACCGCGACATCGGGCAGCCGGTCGCCGAAACCGCCGCTGCGCGCATCGGTCACCAGTGCGACGCGGCGGCCGCGCGCTATCAATGCGCGCGCCAGCGCTTCGGCCGGGAACATATGGCCGCCGGTGCCGCCGGCGGCGAGCAGGACGGGGCGTTCGACCGCGCTCATGCGAAGTCTCCCATGCCCGGGCCCATGCCGGGGCCCATGCGCGGGCGACGCCGGGTCAGCGCCAGCAGCATGCCCATCGCCAGCGACAGCGCGATCAGCGACGAGCCGCCATAGCTGATGAACGGCAGGGTCATGCCCTTGGTCGGGATCATGCTGAGCGAAGACGCCATGTTGATCGCCGCCTGCAGGCCGAAGCTGACCAGAAGCCCGGCGGCGGCCAGCAGCACGAACAGGTTCTGTTCGTTCAGCAGCCGCGCCATGCCGCGCAGGATGACGAACGCGAAGATCGCGACGATCAGCAGGCCGGTGACCGTGCCGAATTCCTCGCCGAGCACCGAGAACACGAAATCGGAATGCGCATCGGGCAGCACCAGCTTCACCGTGCCTTCGCCCGGACCGCGGCCGAACCAGCCGCCATTGGCGAAGGCCTCGAGCGAGCGGTCGATCTGGTAGCGGTCGCCGGCCGCCGGATCGAGAAACGAATCGATCCGGTCGCGCACATGCTCGAAGGCGAAGTACGTGCCGACCAGTCCGGCAATGCCGACGACGACCAGCGCACCGACCCAGATCAGCGACAGGCCGGCGAGGAAGAACTGCGCGAACCAGGTCGCTGTCACCACGACCGCCATGCCGAGATCGGGCTGCAAAAGGATGAGGCCCATGACGAGGCCGTAAAGCGCGATCGCGATCGCATTGCCCGGCAAACGCTGCGCGCCGTGCTGCAGCGAGAACATCCAGGCCGATACCACCGCAAAGCAGGGTTTCACGAATTCGGAAGGCTGCAGCGAAAAGCCGGCAAGCGAGATCCAGCGGGTCGCCCCCTTGATCTCCGTTCCGATGACCAGCGTCGCGGCCAGCAGCACGAGTCCGCCCAGCATGCCGAAGACGGCAAGGCGCCGCACGCCGCGCACATCGAGCAGCGAGACGCCGACCAATGTCAGGCCGACGATCGGCAGCAGCGCGAAATGCTGGCGGAACAGGCTGAAACTCTCGAGCCGGATGCGCGAGGCGACGGCAGGGCTCGCGGCCAGCGCCATCAGCGCGCCGAATGCGATCAGCACCGCAATCGCCAGTAGCGTCCAGCGATCCACGGTCCACCACCAGCGGCCGAAAATCGAACGATCGGTGCGTGGCACGGCCATCATGCGCGCACCGCCTGCGGAGCATCGAGCAGCGCTGCGACATCGGCGCGGAACGCATCGCCGCGCGCTTCGAAATTGTCGAACTGGTCGAACGAGGCGCAGGCCGGCGACAGTAGAATTGTCGCCGGCCCCCCCTGTTGGCGTGCCGCCGCGTAGCCGGCCGCCACTGCCGCATCGAGCGTGCCGCAAATCTCGTGCGGCACGCGCCCGTCGAGTTCGGCCGCGAAATCCGCGGCCGCAGCGCCGATCAGGAACGCCCGGCGCACCCGGTCCCAATAAGCTTCGGTCGCCGCAAGCCCGCCTTCTTTCGGCAGCCCGCCGGCGATCCAGTAGATATTGTCGTAGCTGGCGAGCGCCTTCGCGGCCGCTTCGCCATTGGTCGCCTTGCTGTCGTTGACGAACCGGATGCCGTCGATCTCGCCGACCTGTTCCTGGCGATGTGCCAGACCGGGAAAGCTCGCAATGCCGGCAACGATGGTAGCGGCGTCCAGTCCGAGCAGCCGTGCCGTCGCGTAGGCGGCCGCCACGTTCTGTCCATTATGCTTGCCGGGCAGCCTGGCAAACGAGGCGAGCGCGGCAACTTCTGTTGCGCGCCCGTCGAGATCGTCGATCAGCATGCCGTCGGCGACATGGATGCCGCCCGGAGCTGCACCCTCGACCGAGATCGGCACGATGCGCGGATGGCCTTGGGCGACCAGCCGGTCGCGGAGCGCGCGGCTCGGCGCATCGTCGATGCCGACGATCGCCACCCGTTGTTCGTCCGTGCCGGCGAAAATATGCGCCTTGGCGTCGATGTAACCCGCCATGCCGCCATGCCGGTCGAGATGGTCGGGCGTGATGTTCAGCAGCACGGCGACCCGGCAATCGAGCGAGGGCGTCAGCTCGAGTTGGTACGAAGAAAGCTCCAGCACATAGCAACCGTCCACGCCAAGCGGTGCGAGGCCGAGCGCCGATGCGCCGATATTGCCGCCAGTTTCGACCCGGCGGCCGGCCTCTTTCAGCACATGGCCGATCAGCGCGGTCGTCGTCGATTTGCCGTTCGTGCCGGTGATGCCGACATAGGTCGCGTCCGGCTGGGCGCGCAGCAGAAGCTCGATGTCGCCGATGATCGGCTTGTCGGCGGCGCGCGCGCGCGCGGCAGCCGGATGCGGCGCCGGATGGGTGTGCGGAATGCCCGGCGAGATCAGCAGGAACTCCGGCGCCGACCAGTCGCAGTAATTGAGATCGACCAGGCGCAGCCCCTCGGCGGCGGCCTGGCCGCGCGCGCGTTCGTCGTCGTCCCAGGCCCAGACCCGCGCATCGCTCGCCCGCAGCGCCTGGGCTGCGACCAGGCCCGAACGGCCGAGCCCGAGTACGGCCGCGAAACGCTGCGCCATGTCGGGGATCAGGATGCGGGATGTGCCGGTCATCGCCCTACCGCAGCTTCAGGGTGGCGAGACCGGCGATCGCGAGGATCGAGGCGATGATCCAGAACCGGATTACGATGGTCGGTTCCTTCCATCCCTTCTTCTCGAAGTGATGGTGCAGGGGCGCCATGCGGAAGACGCGGCGACCGGTC
>JBBDWX010000142.1:0-4349 GCA_040902665.1 Dongiaceae bacterium | reverse complement strand
TGACCCCTCATTGCCGCCCTCCCTACGATCCGCGCCCCGCCGCCAAGGTCTCCGATTAATGACTCTTTCGCCCTCTTTCGCCTCCCGATGACGCCGCCCGATTTCATGCGCCGTTTGTTCGACGCGGCGATTGCGGCGGCCGATCCGATGCGCTGTTTGCCACCGCATCTGCCGGCACGCCCGAAGGGCCGCACCATCGTCGTCGGCGCCGGCAAGGCATCGGCCGCAATGGCGCGCGCCGTCGAAGAACATTGGGAGGGAAAGCTCGACGGTCTGATTGTCACGCGCGACGGTTACGCTGCGCCCTGCAAGCGGATCGAAATCGTCGAGGCCTCGCACCCGGTGCCCGATGCGCGCGGCAGAGAGGCCGCCGGTCGCATCCTCGATAAGGTCAAGGGTCTCGGGCAAGACGATCTGGTACTCTGTCTCATATCGGGCGGTGCCTCGGCGCTGCTCGCGCTGCCGGCCGACGGCCTCACGCTCGCCGACAAGCAGGCGGTCAATCGCGAACTGCTGCGCTGCGGCGCCACGATCTCCGAGATGAACTGCCTCAGGAAACATCTCTCGGCGATCAAGGGCGGCCGGCTCGGTGCCGCCGCAGCGCCGGCGAAACTCGTCACGCTGCTGATCTCGGACGTGCCGGGCGACGATCCGGCAACAATCGGCTCAGGTCCGACCGTGCCGGATCCGACGACCTATGCGGATGCGCGCGCGATCGTCGCGAAATATCGCATCGAACTGCCGGCCGCGGTGAAGGCGCGGCTCGAGGCGGGCACGGACGAAACGCTGAAGCCCGGCGATCCGCGTCTCGCGCGCGCCGACACGATCACGATCGCGCGGCCGCAGGCCTCACTCGAAGCAGCGGCCGCCGTCGCGCGTGCGGCCGGGGTGACGCCGGTCATTCTCGGCGATGCGATCGAGGGCGAGGCGCGCGAAGTGGCGATCGTCCATGCCGGGATCGCGCGCCAGATGCTCGCGCACGACCAGCCGGCGGCGAAGCCCGCTCTGCTGCTCTCCGGCGGCGAGACGACGGTGACGATCCGCGGCAAGGGACGCGGCGGCCGCAATGCCGAGTTCCTGCTGGCGCTGGCGATTGCGCTCGGCGGTGCTGCCGGCGTCCATGCGATTGCCGGCGACACAGACGGGATCGACGGCAGCGAGGACAATGCCGGCGCGCTGATCGGCCCCGACACGCTCGCGCGCGCGGCGGCCGCGGGCATCGACGCGAAGGCGCGTTTGGCCGACAATGACGGATATGGATTCTTCGAGTCGCTCGGCGATCTCGTGACGACCGGGCCGACCTTGACGAACGTGAACGATTTCCGGGCGATCCTGGTCGATCCGGCGCAGCATGTGCGCTGATCCATCGGATCCGAACCGGGAACCGACGGCAATAAGGGGGCCGGCCGCGTGAGACGACATCGCCCATGAGACGACATCGCCCATGAGACGCCATCGCAAGGCCAAGATCGTCGCGACGCTGGGTCCGTCCAGCAGCGACACCGACACGATCCGCGCCCTCTTCATGGCCGGCGCCGATGTGTTTCGTCTCAATTTCAGTCACGGCACCCACGAAGAGCATCAATGGCGCTACGAGCTGATCCGCCAGATCGAGCTCGAGACGCATCGCCCGATCGGCACGCTGGCCGATCTGCAGGGCCCGAAGCTGCGGGTCGGACGCTTTCCCGGCGGCCAGATCGTGCTCAAGGCCGGCCAGAAATTCCGGCTCGAGCTCAAGGAAGGGATCGGTGACGAGAATCGCGCCAGTCTGCCGCATCCGGAAATCTTCGAAGCGATCGAGCCCGGCACCAGATTGCTGCTCGACGACGGCAGGCTGACGCTCGAGGTGCAGGACAGCGGCAAGGATTTTGCCGATACGATCGTGCGCGTCGGCGGCAAGCTCTCCGACCATAAGGGCGTCAATCTGCCGGGCGTGCTGCTGCCGATCTCGGCGCTGACCGCCAAGGACCGGAAGGATCTGCAATTCGCACTCGATCTCGGCTGCGACTGGATCGCGCTTTCCTTCGTGCAGCGGCCGGAAGACGTCGCCGAGGCGCGGCGCCTGATCGCCGGTCGCGCCGCCGTGCTGATCAAGCTCGAGAAACCCGCCGCGATCGACCGGCTCGAGGAACTGGTCGATCTCGCCGATGCGGTGATGGTCGCGCGCGGCGATCTCGGCGTCGAGATGTCGCCCGAAGACGTGCCGATCCTGCAGAAGCGCATCATCAGCGTCTGCCGCGAGCGCGGCAAACCGGTGATCGTTGCCACGCAGATGCTGGAATCGATGATATCGGCACCGCAGCCGACGCGCGCCGAAGCCTCCGACGTCGCGACCGCGATCTATGACGGTGCCGATGCGGTGATGCTCTCGGCCGAAACCGCCGCCGGGCGCTATCCGACGGAAGCGGTTGCGATGATGGATCGCATCATCGCGCGCGTCGAACGCGATCCCGCCTATACGCGGATCATCGCGGCACAGAACCCCGAACCGGAAACGACGGCCGCCGATGCGATCAGTGCCGCCGCTGCCCAGGTCGCCCATACCGTCTCCGCCGCGGTCATCGTGACCTATACGACCTCGGGCTCGACCACGCTGCGCGTCGCAAGGGAACGGCCGGAAGCGCCGATCCTCTGCCTCACATCGGCGCGCGAGACGGCGCGGCGGCTCGCCCTCGTCTGGGGCACGCATTGCGTCCAAAGCCCGGATGTCGCGAGCTTTTCCGAGATGGTCGACAAGGCCTGCAATATCGCGCGCAACGAAGGCATCGCCGAACCTGGCCAGCGCGTGGTGGTCACGGCCGGCGTGCCGTTCGGCACGCCGGGCTCGACCAACGTGCTCAGGATCGCCTGGGTCGAGGAATAATTCGATCAGACCGAGCGGGCTGCGCGACGGGAGATTCGGCGCACCGTGTCGAACGTGAAGATCGCGATCGCGATCCAGATCACCGCGAAGCTTGCGAGCTGCCAGAGGCCGAACGCCTCGCCGTACCAGAAGACGCTCAACAGGAAATAGATCGACGGCGTCAGATATTGGCAGAAGCCGAGCGCGATCATCCGGATGCGCCGCGCCCCGATCACGAACAGGACCAGCGGGATGACCGTCACCGGCCCCGCCCCCATCAGCAGCAGATCGAACGCGACACCATTACTGCCGAGCGCGCCGCTGCCGACGATCTCGAACCACAGCAGAACGGCAAGCGCGCCCGGCAGCATCAGCAGCATCTCGATGAACGTACCGTCGAGCGCGCCGATGCCCATCTGCTTGCGCAGCAGCCCGTAGACACCGAAGGTCAACGCAATGCCGATGCCGATCCACGGCACCGCGCCGAGACCGATCGCCTGCAGGATCACACCGACGAGCGCGAGGCCGACCGCGATCGCCTGCACCCGCGACAAACCCTCGCGCAGGATCGCGATGCCGATCGCCACGTTGACCAGTGGCGTGATGTAATAGCCGAGCGAGGCCTGCAACAGCTGGTCGCTGACGACCGACCAGATATAGATCAGCCAGTTCGCCACCGTGATCGCGGTCGAGGCGAGCAGCATCGTCCAGATGCGGCGGTCGCCGAACGCGGCGCGCAGCGGCCAGGGCCGTCGCGTCGCGAGATAGACCGGCAGCAGCATCGCGACCGACCACAGCACCCGGTGCGCCAGCACCTCGACCGGCGGAACGTCCACCACCGCCTTGAAATAGAACGGGTTGAAGCCCCAGAGCAGGAACGCAGCCAGCGTGCAGACAAGGCCGAGCTGCGCGTCGGCGCGTTCGGCCCCGGTTGCTCCCGATCCCTGCCCGGTTCCTGATCGCTGCAATTTGACTTCCCGGCGGATTGGGCCTCGTGATTTGGCGGGGCTCGCTTGCCCGTGCGATGCTTGGCACAAACCGGAGGTCTGAACAATGGACGACGGCCGCGAGATTATCCGTACCACCTGCCCGCGCGACTGTTACGACGCCTGCGGCATCGCCGTGGTCAAGCATGGCGCGAAGGCGCGCGTTCTGGGCGATCCCGATCATGCTGTCGCCCGCGGCGCGCTCTGCGGCAAATGCGCCATCGGCTATAACGGCGCCTGGCGCGATCCCGAACAGCGTCTCGGTTTGCCGCTGAAGCGCGTCGGCCCGAAAGGCTCGGGCAGGTTCGAACCGATCTCGTGGGACGAGGCGATCGAGACGGTCGCGCAGCGCCTTTCGGCGATTGCCGACAAATCCGGGCCGGCCGCGATCTGGCATGCGCATTACACCGGCACCTGTTCGCAGATCGCCGGCGGCTTCCCGATGCGCTTCTTCAACCGGCTCGGTGCCAGCGAGATGGAGCCGGACAGCATCTGCAATCTCGCCGGCCATCTGGCGCTCG
>JBBDWX010000141.1:0-4433 GCA_040902665.1 Dongiaceae bacterium | reverse complement strand
CCCCCTTCTCATCCGTTGCCGGTAGAGCGGCGGCGACGCGTTCGCGTCAGCTCTGCGGCTGCTCCACCGAAACGAAAACCCGATCGTGCTGGCCGCGGCGGAACGCAACCCGCCCCTCGGTCAGCGCGAAGATCGTATGGTCCTTGCCGATTCCGACATTGCGGCCCGGATGATACTTGGTGCCGCGCTGGCGAATGATGATGTTGCCCGGAATGACGGCCTCGCCGCCGAACTTCTTGACGCCGAGACGACGGCCCGCCGTGTCGCGCCCGTTGCGCGAACTGCCGCCTGCTTTCTTATGTGCCATGGCAGAGGCTCCTTACTTCTTCTTCGCAGCCGGCTTCTTGGCTGCGGCTTTCTTGGTGGTGGTCTTCTTGGACGCGGTCGCTTTGCCGCCAGCCTTTGCGGCGCTCTTCGGCGTGCTCTTGGTCTTCGTCCCGGCCGCGGCCTTCTTCGCCGGCGCCTTCTTCACGGCGGGCTTTTTCTTCGCGGCCGTCTTCTTTTCGTCGGCGTCGATCCTGTCCCGGTTCTTCGTCTGCTTCGCGCGCCATGCCTCGATCGCAGCGGCGACGTCCTTGTCGTCGTGGGACTTGCCGCCGGTCAGGATGTCGACGATCTGGACCAGCGCCAGTTCCTGGCGGTGACCCTTCTTGCGGCGATAGTTCTGCCGGCGCTTCTTCTTGAAGATGATGACCTTGTCGGCGCGGATCTCGTCGAGCAGGGCGCCGGCCACGCTGGCGCCGGAGACAATCGGCGTGCCGATCGTCGCCTTGTCGCCGTCGCCGACCATCAGCACCTCGTCGAACCGGATCAGCCCGTCTTTGCCGGCTTCGCGGCGTTCGATGCGGATCACGTCGTTCTTGGCGACCTTGTATTGCTTGCCGCCGGTGCGGATGACTGCGTACATGATTTCCCTGCCGCCGGAGCGACCCTATTTCAAACCGCCGGTGCGGCCCTAAGCATCTGTAAAGATTGGATTTCGCCCGACTTTCCCGAGCGAGACGCGGCACTATAGCGATGGCGCTGCGGCTGTCAACGGGATAGGCCCCGATTTCCGGCGGTTTCGCGCCTGCGGCGGCGGTCCGGCCTGGCTCCCTCAGGACCCCGTGGGCGGCGCTTTGGGCGGCATTTCCGGCGGTGTTTCCAGCGACCTTGGCGCCGGGCCGACCGGGGGTTTGAGCGGCGCCGTGATCCGGCCCGCGGCATCGCGGCGCAGCTTCTGGCCAAGCGTGCTGAGCCCGACTCCAATGAGCACGAGGGCGAGGCCGAGAATATCGGTCGGCTTCGGCGCCTGGGTGAGCATCACGAGGATGATGGCGGTGGCGACCACCGGCTCGAGAAAGCTGAGCGCCGCGATCGTGACCGGATCGCCGCGCCGCATCGCGATATCCCAGAGTGCGTTGGCGATGCCCATCGGCAGCGCCCCGACGGCGATCGCAATGAGGACATCGCGCGGATCTGCGGCAAACGGTTCACCGACCGCGAGATGGCAAAGCCAGGAGGCCAGTGCGGCGACGATCGCGAAGGCCGTCAGCGCATCGGGCGGTCCCGGCGGCACTTTCGTGCGGGCGCCGGAATAGAAGGCCCAGAGAAAACCGCTGACCAGCGCCAGGGCAAGGCCGCCATGAAACGTGAAGGCGCCGTCGCGGATCGCCACGGCGACGATGCCGGCAAAGCCGAAGGCGAGGGCAAACGCATCCCAGATCGTGCCGCGGGCGATGCCGAGCGCGAGTACGACGACAACCATCATGATCGGCCATGTATGCGCGACGATGGTGGCACCGACCGGTTCGGCGCCGAGCCGCAGCGCATAGCCGAAAATCACATTCGAACCCCACAGCCCGACGAAGCCGAGCAGCAGGGTGGATCGCGGTATGCGCCATAGGTCCGCGAAGCCACGGCGCAGCACTACCCGTCGCGACAGCAGGACGATCGAGGCCGCACTGAAGGCAACCGCGAGAAAGAGGAAAGCCGGCATCGCATCGCCGGCAACCATCAGCGGTGCCCAGACCGACCAGAGCAGGATTGCGAAGAGGCCGAGAAAATTGCCGCGGCGTTTCGCGGCCGGATCAGGCGCTTCGGCGGCGATCGAGCTCATCGTTCCCCCGATCGCTGTCCGGCGTATCTTCCGAACAGTCGAGCCGCAGCACGCGCGTCGCCGGGCCCGTCGCCTCGAAACCCTGCAGCAGCAACCGGCCGCTCGCCGGTTCCATTTCGGCGGCAAGCCGCGTGAGCTCGTTCAACACCGGCGGTGCCAGCCAGGCGAATTCGCGCCGGCCCCCGTTCAGTTCGGCGAGCATGACGCGGCGGCGATCCTCGCTCCACTGGCTGCGCTGGCGACCACCCAAAGCCGCCGCAACCCAGTGATTGGCGGCGCAGCGCGCGCCCGCTTCTTCTTCAGGATGTTCGAAGGCCTCCGTCTCGGTGCGCTCGATGACGGCGATCTCGCCCGGCTTCGTGCCGCAGAGCACGAAGAACGCGCGCATCGCGACCGGCGTTTCGCACAGCATGCGCTTTGCCGCAGCGAAATCTGCGCATTGCTCGAACACCTGGCGCAGCAAATGCGCTGGCGGAATCGCGCGCGTCCAGTCGATGCGCAGCCGTTCCATCAGCCAGTCGCCCGCGAGCCAGCCGACGCGCCGGCGCATCGGCGGCTGGTTGAAGGCGGCCGCGAACCGGCCGGGTGCCAAGCCCGTCAGCGTACCGACGAACCCGGGCCAGGTGAGATTGTGCCACGGGCCAAATTCGCTCGCGAGTTTCGCGACGACGAGATTGCGCCCGAGACCGGCGAGCGGCCAGTCGAGCGTGCGCAGCATGTGCGGCGCATCGGCCGAGGGTGACAAGCCAGCACCGGTCGTGCAGCCCCATTCGTAGGAGAGGTTGAGCATGTAAAGGCCGCGCGACGGCAGGTCGCTGGCCGCGATGCGATCGAGCTCGCCGAGATAGGGATTGCGCTGACGCCGGAGCCAGCGCTGCGAACGGCGATCGCCGAAATCGAGCAGCCAGGCGGGATAAGTCGCCTCGCCGATGCCGACAAGATCGGCCATGCGCGCCGGCTCGGCCGCAGCGAGCGCCGCCATGCCGGCGCCGGCGGGCGCGTGCGTCAGGTCGTGAACCGGGATTTCCGGCAGATGCGGCCAGTCGAACTGCATGGCGCTAGAGTGGCGTTGCGCGGGGCAAGGTGCAAGGCGGGGTTATCGGATTCCCGGCGGAGTCACGGCGGATTCCCGGCCGGGCCCCCGTCGACATTCCTCCGTCAGATTCCGACAACCGGATCGCCGCCGTTCGGGCACAACAGCTGACCGGTCATGTAATTGCCGGTCGGCTCCATCAGGAAGCGCACGACAGCGGCGATCTCTTCGGGCTCGGCGGCGCGTTTCAGCAGATTGAGATCGGCCTCGTCCTGGATCGCCTTCTCGCCATGCTTCATCGTCATCGCGGTGCGCACCACGCCCGGTGCGACCGCATTGACCAGGATGCCGTGCGGTGCCAGCTCGCGTGCCCAGGATTTGGCGAAACCGATCGTCGCCGATTTCGCGGCGTTGTAATGACAGCCGTCGGACCAGCCGACCTGGCCGCGATTGGAGGCGATATTGACGACACGGCCGAAGCGTTCCGCCTTCATGCCGGCGACGACGGCGCGCATCGCCGCAAGCGCGCCCCAGACATGGCAGTCGAACATGCGCTGCCACGAGGCGCGGTCGATCGCCTCGATCGTGCGATCGGGGCTGCCGACGCCGGCATTGTTGACCAGCAACGTGACGGCGGGGCCGGCATCGACCGCGCGGCGCAACGCCGCTTCGTCGGCCACGTCGCAGGCGGCGGCCTCGGCGATGCCGCCCGCGGTTGCGATCTCGCGCGCGACCGCATCGGTGCGGTCCGCATCGATGTCCTGCACGATGACGCGCACACCGGCCGATGCGAGCAGACGGGCGGTGGCGCGGCCGATGCCGCTGCCGGCTCCGGTGACGAGGGCGCGGCGGCCGGCGAGGGGACGCTCGGTATCGGTGGCGGGTGTGGCTGGCATCGCGATGTCTCCGGGCGGGCAGGGAATGGGTGGCAAAAGCCGGGTACGAAACAAGGCGGCGGTCGGGCATTCTGACCCGTAATTGCTCCGATATCGCAGGGCGGCGCGCCTGCGGGCAAGCCCGTCGCGGGCTGGCGATGGGGCGTGGTGCGCGCGGTTGGCCGGAAGCCGGGCCTGCTTGTCCGGTCGGGGCTAATTCGTTAGGGTCCGCGCCGCTTCGCGAGGGGCCACCGTTCCGGCGCAGATCCGGACGATGGGCCGCAACCGTGCCGACAACAACCACGCCCGGCCGGGCAGATTCCGAAGCACCCGCGGACGGGTGGCAGAGTGGTTGAATGCACCGCACTCGAAATGCGGCATACCCGCAAGGGTATCGGGAGTTCGAATCTCCCCCCGTCCGCCATTC
>JBBDWX010000140.1:0-4507 GCA_040902665.1 Dongiaceae bacterium | reverse complement strand
CGGCCTCCGACTTGCCCATGATCATCGCCTCGATCAGCTTGGTCAGCGCCACCGTCACCATTGCGCCGGCCTCGCGGAACATGTCGAGTTCGCGCGGGCTTTTGATCAGCCGGATGTCGCGGACGAGGTCGTCTTCATAAACATACTCGATGCCAGGCGTCGCTCTCCTCAGCTGTTCGGCATATTTGACCGGCAGAATGTCGCTGCCGACAAAGGCAACCTTTCCCCTGAGCTTGCGCCTGTTCAGCGCGTCGGCGATGCCCTGAATCGGATCGAGATGCGAATGGTAATTGTCGATCGGGAGCCGATCCATTTGCGGATCCGCCTCGTCGGTGTGCAATTCCGGCGATTTGCCCGGCTCCATGATAGCTGCGCAGAACGAACGCGCGTTCCAGACATGCGAATCGGGCTCCTGCCCGGAATGAGTCGAGAAAAAATTCGTGAGGTAGGCCGTCTCCATCGAGCGCTCGTACGTGCCGGCGGTCTTCCCCCAGACCAGCGCGATCTCGTAGCCCTTCGCGCGCATCGCGTCGTGGAGCTTTTTCCACCGCGCCTCGTACTCCTCCTGGGGGAAATACATGTTCGTCTTGGCCATTACGCCCGGTCTCCCTCGTTGATGATCACATGCCGGCGAAGGTGCGGATTTTACTCATGTGCAATCTTGTATATGATATATCACATACCGGCAACGGGCAAGAATGCGGCCGCACGCCGCGCATTCATTGGCGCGTTCGCGAAATATGGATCGGCTGATCTTTTTGGAAGGTTACCGACAAACGCTGTGGAGGCGAACGCGTCGGCGCGATCGGGTCAAACAACGCACAGCACGGGACGGAGCGATACGCGCGGACCGGAAGCGAACGATTGCCCCGGTCCGCGCGCCGATCTGGATCAGACCGATTCCTTGAGATCCTTCGCCGGGCGGAAAGCGATCTTCTTGCTTGCCTTGATCTTGATCGCTTCGCCGGTAGCCGGATTGCGGCCCATCCGGGCGGGACGCTTGCGGACCTGGAGAATCCCGAGGCCGGTCAGGCGCAGCTTCTCGCCCTTCTTGAGATGCTTTCCGATGCGGGCGATGAAGTCGTCGAGGATCGCCTGGGCATCCTTCTTCGACAGCTCATGCGCTTCGGCGATCTCCGCTCCAATCTGTTTAAGGGAAACGGTAGGGACCTTCGCCGGTTTGGCAGCCGGTTTTTCGGCCATGTTGATTCTCCATGAAATGTTACGGTTACGACAGAATCACAGCGATCTCCGGAATACAAGGAAACTTCGATCCGGGAACCGCGTATTTCCGGTGGCACCGGCCGTCTCGACGACCCCGGGCCGTCGCGCGACGGGCCATTGGCCGGACGGATACCAACGGGAACTCTCGGGCCGTGGTAGGCGCTGCGGGATCGAGCCGCCCCCGGCTCCGACCGCCCGGCGAATCAGTTGCTCGCCGATCGATCACCCAATTCGACCCTCCGCAGCGATACAAGGCATTGGCTCGCGGATCAAGCATTTGCAGCGGGTTTTGCTGGAAAACTCGAACGTTCGGCAGCCGCCGCGGCGGCCGGGTCACACCGTGGCCGCTCGATAACGCCGCCAGAGGATCGAGGCAGCGAGGCCGATACCCGCAAGCGGCAGAACAAGATCGGGTGTGATTCCGAGAAACCACGCGAACGCGATGGCGCTCCCCGACCACAGGATCGGAATCGCAAGCAGATACACCGCCACGCGCTCGCACATGGCGAAAACCGCGACGGTGAACAGCATGGTCGGTCCCGGGGTGAGGCCTACGACTCGGGCCGTCGTCCAGCCATGCTCGCTGAATACCGCAAGCACCGGATCGTAAACCAGGGCTACCCCGGCGAGGGCCATACCGGCTTGCCGGACCGGATCCGGGCGCCACCGAAAAGTCAGATCGCCTCGAATCGCGCCCGTCCAACCCAGTATCAGACCCTGCATGATCATCAACAGGGCGAATCCCGGCGCGACAAAGTCGATCGTCCAAAGGTGCATCAGGTAATAGACGCCGCCGCACCACAACCAGGCGAGGGTCAGGATCACACCAACGATGCGGCCGCTTATCCGAGAAGGTCGCAGAACGAGCCATAAGGCGATCAGTGCCAGCAGCACAGCAAATATCTGCGCCGACCATATCGAGCGGTTGTATTGTTCGAGAAAGGCGAAGAACGCCTCGGTCGAATAAGGAAACATCGCGCGCCTCCCTACAGGCTCTCGACGTACCGG
This sequence comes from Dongiaceae bacterium, assembly GCA_040902665.1. GTDB lineage: Bacteria > Pseudomonadota > Alphaproteobacteria > Dongiales > Dongiaceae > JAWXBK01. The sequence goes on along the minus strand of JBBDWX010000140.1, from coordinate 2,275 downwards.
ATCATCTCCTCGCGCATTGCTGCATCGGGTAAACGCCCCTCCAGTGCACCCATGTTCTCGCGCATATGATCGACACGTGTCGTTGCGGGAATGACGCAGGTAACCGCAGGATGCGAAACGACAAATTTCAGCAGGAATTGTGCCCAATTTGCGCAGTCGATTTCGTCGGACCAGGACGGCAGAGGATGGGCGGCGACCCGGTCGATCAGCGCCCCCTGCCGGAATGGCCGGTTGGCAATCACGGCCAGCCCCCTGTCGGCGGCAAGGGGCAGCAGCCGGTCTTCGGCCTCGCGGTCAAGGATGTTGTAGGTGAACTGCACGAAATCGAGATCGGGCTGCAGCATGACTTCCTCGAACTCGTCATGGCGGCGACCGTGCGAAGTCGTAATGCCGATATAGCGAATGCGGCCCTCGGCCTTATCGGCCCACAGGGTCTCGATATGCCCATCCCAATTCAACAGATTGTGGATCTGCATCAGATCGAAACGCTCGAGTCCCCAGAGCGCGCGCGACTCTTCCATCTGACCCGGCCCCGACGACTGCAGCAGGGTCCAGACTTTGGTCGCCGCGAATAGCGCCTGCGTATTCCCGATCCGTTCGAGGCAATCGCCGATCACGGCTTCCGATGAGCCGTACATCGGGGAGGAATCGACCATGCTGCCGCCTAGATCGAAAAAGGCTTGAAGGACATCGGCACGCTCCGCGCGGAGGTCCTGGTCCGAGCCGACATTGAACGTGATCCACGTGCCCATGCCGATGACCGGAATGTGTTCGCCGCTGCTGGCAACCGGTTTGGTCCGCAGCTCCCGGGCCGCCGAATTTTCGATCTTGAGGCCGGTCGCCGCACCGACGCCGAATGCCGCCAGTGTTCCGATCAGGCCGCGCCGGCTCGCGATCGGACCGCGCGCCCTCACGATGAAAATTCCCTGTTCAGCCCGGCGGCTCTCATGAAACCTATATTGTCGACGTGCTGCGGTGGGACAAGCACATCATTGAAACGAGGTTCGCTCGAGCCCTGCCGGCCGCGGCGCTGCGGTGCCGGAGAGGGTTGCGCGGGGGCCGATGGCAGACGTAACTAAGGCTTGCGGGCGCTCAGGGGGCTAAGGGACGGGCATTCCGAATGAGATTTGAGAAGGTTCTTGTGACCGGGGGCAGCGGCATGCTGGGCCGGTTTGTGGTCGACGAGCTGGCCCGATACACGCAGGTATCGGTGCTGGATCTGGCGCCGCCGCAGCGCGATGTTCCGCATGTCGTCGGAAGCATTCTCGACCGCGATGCCGTCGCACGCGCCGTCGATGGCCATGACGCTGTCGTGCATCTCGCCGCACTCGATGAAGCAGTGGTTGCGCCTGAATATCGTTTCTTCGAAACCAACGTTCAGGGGTTGTGGAACGTTCTTGACCTTGCCGAAGCTGCCGGTGTGAAGCGGGCCGTTGTCTGTTCCAGTATTTCAGCCGTGGCGCTGAGCCGATCCAATCCGCCGCGTTATCTGCCCGTCGACACCGATCATCCCGGCGCGCCGACCCATGCCTACGGCCTCAGCAAGCAGGTCGGCGAGCTGATTGCAAAGGCGTTTGCAGCGCGGGGCAGGATGTCCGTCTGCGCGCTGCGACCGACCTGGGTGATGCAGGCCGAGTTCGCCTATGACGCGGCACTCAAGACCATAGCGCTCGACGGCGGTACGCCGCCGCCGTGCGTGAGCCACCCCACGTGGCGTCGCACCGAAGAAGAAATTCTCGGCTCCCGTGCCTTCGTCAGTCCCGCCGACGCAGCCAGCTGCTTTCGCGCTGCATTGGAAACCGACACCGGTGCATACGATGTCTTCTATGTTTCGGCGGCTGACAGTTTTACCGCGCTGCCGACGCGCGAACTGGTGCGGCGCGAATTCGGTATCGAGCCGGAAATCCGCGATCGAGCCTTGTATGAGTCCGACCCGCGCGCCTCGGTTTACGATATCGGCCGCACCCGCCGGGTGTTGGGCTGGGAGCCGCAGGATCGCTGGTGCGATCTGCTGGTGCGTGTGCTTGCCATGGCGGACCCGCGCACGGCGTAGTGGAATCTGGCGCGTGAAAGGTCGAGTGGGGACGAATACGAGCACAGCATGAAATGCCGGAATTGCGACGGTCCCGGCCCGCGGTGCGGCCGCGTCAGTTATTCCCGAGCCCACCGCCCAGGCCCCGTCCCAGCCCGGTACCGAGCCCGCCGCCCAGACCGCCGCCCAGACCGCCGCCCAGACCGCCGCCGAACCCCGCGCCCGAGCCAAGGCCGCCGCCCA
>JBBDWX010000139.1:0-4535 GCA_040902665.1 Dongiaceae bacterium | reverse complement strand
CCGTTAACGGGGGGGCCGTTTCCGCTTTATCTCAAAGGAACCGTTTTCGGGATACCGGATTGAGAATAGATCGAACCGATCCGCATTCGACGAGGAAGGAATTTCCGATGAATCCGTTTTGCAAAGCTCTTTTCGCTGCCGGTGTGCTGATACCGTTCGCATCGGGTTCGGCCAAAGCCGATTTTGTGCTCGAGGTCGATGGGCAGTCCGGCACGGCGTTCACGGCGCAGATCGAATCGAATGTCGGCGGTTCCGTCGAACGGACGGAGATCGTGGGTACCGTGCCGGCGCGCTATGTATTCGATGCGCGCGGTGTGCGGGTGCGAATGATCACCGAACCGGAAAGCGATGGTCGCATACGCGCCGTTCTTCTGCACGATGGGCGGGAAGTCAGTCAGGCATCGGGCAGCGGTAGCGGCGCCACGCTTATGCTGCAATCGGGTGCCGGTCTGCCGGCCGACGACACGTGGACCGCAGGATCGAACGGCAGTTGGGGCGGCGGCGGCTATGGCGGCTGGTGGGGTGGCGGCGGCGGTGGTGGCGGGTATGGCGGCTGGGGCGGCGGCGGTTCCGGCGGTGGTGGCGGATCCGGCGACTGACGATCCGCTCCAGGGCCGAACCCACGATCGCCTTAAGGTGCCGGCGGTTCACGACGCGGGCGGCTCACGACGCGGGTGGCCTACGGTGCGGCGATCCGCACACCATCCACAAATCGCGATGGATAACGACCGGCGCGACGGGGCCCGTTTGCGGCGCGCGCGGGTTTCCGGCAATCCGCCCTCTTCCCCTGCCCTTCGGGCGTATGGTCGGGAGCGAATGATCGGGCCTGGCCAGGCCGAGCCCAGGCCGGAAACGATCGGCAGGGAGTGAATATATGCAAGTATGCCGGTCGGGCATTCTCCAGAACTCGACCGCTTCTACATATATTGACCGTATATCAAGGACATCCCTAGAGTTTCCCCGGCAGGTGTTGCGGCCGCAATCCGGTGGGCGGCAAGCAAGTCGGGCCCCGTCGCGGGCCGGCAGAGAAGGGGACGCAGATGGCGAACGAACGGCTCGGCTATCGGCCGCTGCCGGAACTGATGCCCGACGGCGACGAGCCGGCGGCAACGCAGGCGGCGCGCGCGCATGCCGCCATCCGGCGCAAGATCGTCACCTGCGAACTGCGCCCTGGCTCGGTCGTGAACGAACGCGCGCTGATGGAAGCGCTCGATTTCGGTCGCACGCCGGTGCGCGAGGCGCTGCTCAGACTGGCGTCGGAACGGCTCGTGGTGTTCAAGGCGAACCAGTCGATCCAGGTGGCCCCGGTCGGGTTCGAGGAAGTGCGCGAACTCTATGAGGTGCGCCTGCATGCCGAACGGCTGGCCTGGCGCCTCAGCCTGCACCGGCGCAACGACGAAGACGTCGAACGGCTCGCGCATTGCTTCGATACCGCGGGCGCGCTGATCGATGCCGGGCGCGCGACCGATGTCGTCAATCTCGATTTCGACTTTCACGCCTTTGCCTGGCGCAATGCGGGCAACCGGTTTCTGGCGCATCATCTCTACAATCTCGGCGGGCTCAGCTATCGGCTCTGGCATCTGACCGGCGATCGTTCGCCGCCGCATATGCACGAGCTGGTCAATTCGCACATGCCGATCGTCGACGCGTTTCGCGCCGGCGACGAGGCCCAGCTCGACCAGGCGGTCACGAAGCACGTCAACGATGCGTTCGAGTTCGTCATGGAACGGCTGAAGGGGCACGGCCTCGACCGCGTGCGCCAGATCGACATTGTTGAACTCGGGCGCAAGGCGGCCCGCTGAACCGACCGCCGCTCGAGAAAACTCCGGGGGACCCGTATGGAATTGAAGGCGATCGACGCGCTGATCGAAAAACACGGCATCAGAACCGTCATTCTCGCGGCGACGGATCCCGGCGGCATGCTGCGCGGCAAGCGCCTGACCGTTCCCTATTTCCGCGACGCCGCGGAAGACGGGATCAATTTCGCCTCGTTCATTCTCTACACGACGATGATCGACGACGTGCTGCCGCATCTGTTTCCGACCGGAATTCCCGACGTGTTGGGCGCGCCCGATCTCGCGAGCTTCCGCATCGCCGGCTGGGAGAAGAACGCCGCGGTCGTGAACATGGATCTGCGCCAGCCCGACGGCGGCACGAGCGCCTTGTGCCCGCGCACCGAGCTCAAGCGCCAGATCGAGCGCGCGCACACGCTTGGCTACAATGTCAAATGCAGCCTCGAGCTCGAATTCTTCCTGCTGCCGACCAAGCCGGAAGAAATTCGCGCGGGCAACTGGGGCATGCCGCGGCTGGTGTCGCAGGACATCCATTGCTACTCGGTCTACGAGGGACATTTCTGGGAATCGATCGTCGGCGCGCTGCGCGATGCGTTTCCGGAGGAAATCGAAGGCTGTGCGCCGGAATGGGGCCAGGGCCAGTTCGAAGCGAACCTGCGCGCGATGGATCCCCTGCGCATGGCGGATACCGCGATCTGGTTCAAGACCGCGGTCAAGCAGCTCGCAGCGCAAGCCGGGATGACCGCAAGTTTCATGGCGAAGATCCACGAAAACTTCTCCGGCAATTCCGGCCATATCCATATGAGCCTGACCGATGCGAAGACCGGCAAGCCGGCTTTCTGGGACGAAAGCGATCCGCTGCGGATGAGCAATCCGTTCCGGCAGTTCGTTGCAGGCCAGCTCGATACGTTCCACGAGACCACGATGTTCTATGCGCCGACCGTGAACGCCTACAAACGCTTCCAGTCAAACAGTTTTGCCGGCGTGACGCGCAACTGGGCTGTCGACAACCGCACCGTCGGGTACCGCGTCATCAACGAGAGCGCGAAGAAGGCGCGGCTCGAATGCCGGATCGGCGGCGCCGATATCAATCCCTATACGGCGCTCGCGACCATGCTGGGCGCGGGACTGCGCGGGATCGAGAAGAAGCTGACACCGCCCGCACCCGGCGAAGGCAATTGCTACGAGACGCCCGGTGCTGAGAGCGTGCCGATGACGTTCGATGCGGCGATCGCCATCGCAAAATCGAGCCCGGCGATCCGCGAGGTGCTCAATCCGGCGTTCGTCGACAATCTGATCCGTGTCGGCGAATTCGAGATCGGTATATTCCGCGCGCAGGTGACCGACCTCGAGCGGCGGCGCTACCTGGAGATGGCGTGACTTTCATTCTCAGGGTTGGCCCTCCGACAAGCTCAGGGTGAAACTCACCATGAGGGACAAAGCACTCCCACTCCCACCCCCACCACCTCATCCTGAGCCTGTCGAAGGATGAGGTGGCACGATGCGTCAGCATCCTCATGCTTCGACAAGCTCAGCATGAGGGTGTTTACTGAAATACGATGTTGTCGAGGAACATGAACAACGACACTGCGATCACGTACTACCGCCGGCACGGTTCGCTGACCGATCCCGGCGCGCATGCGGCGCGGATTGCTGCGCTTCCCGATGACGTGCCGACGCTCGTCGACATCGTGCGCGGCCTGCTGATTCATGGTGACTGGTTCGGTCTCTATGGACTGACCGAGGCGGATTTCCCGGGCACGACGCGCGACACGCGCCCGATTGCGGCACGGCTTGATGCCGTTCTTGCCCTCGACGCGGCGCCGTTCGGGCAATCTCGGCCACCGCGCCGTCGTTCGGTTGCGACCTGCCGCGACTATGCGCTGATGCTGACAGCTTTCCTGCGCGCGAAGGGCATACCGGCGCGCGTGCGCTGCGGGTTCGCTGCGTATTTCGAGAACGGCCGGCTCGAGGATCACTGGATCTGCGAGTACTGGCGTGCCGACGAGGCACGCTGGGCGATGGCCGATGCCCAGCTCGATGCCGAACATCGCGCCCGTCTCTCAATCGGTTTCGATACTGCCGATTTGCCGGCGGGCTCGTTCCTTACCGCGGCCGCTGCATGGAGGCAATACAGACAGGGCAAGATCGCCGCCGAAAATTTCGGGCACGGCACAGCGGCGGGTGCGTGGTTCCTCCATGTCAATCTTGCGCGCGACCTTCTGGCGCTCCACAAGCAGGAAACCTCGCTCTGGGATCGCTGGCGCGAGGCGCCGACCGAGCACCACACGCTCGATGCCGATGCCCTGCACCAAGGTGATGCGCTGGCGATACAGATTGCCGCGAGCGAACAGAATGGGCCGGCGGCAGTCCTCTCCGGCGTGCCGCAACCTTTCTGGCTCGATCCGGCCCCCTAGAACTTCCCCGCTGCGATTTCCGCTGTTCGCTTCACGAGATACTCGTCGAGCGCCTCGCGTACGCCCGGATCCATCGGCGGTTCCTCGTAATCCTTGAGCAACTGTTTCCAGATCTTGTGCGCGCGCTGCGTGCCGTTCTCCGAACCCGCCTCGCGCCAGCTCTCGAAGTTGCGCCAGTCGGAGAGGATCGGTGCATAGAACGCGTGCTCGTAGCGTTCGAGCGTGTGGCCGACGCCGAAGAAATGCCCGCCCGGCCCGACCTCGCGGATCGCCTCGACGTCGAGCTCGGCCTCGTCGATCACCGGCGGTTCGAGGAACTCGCGCA
>JBBDWX010000138.1:0-4573 GCA_040902665.1 Dongiaceae bacterium | reverse complement strand
CATCGCATCGATCAGGCAGGCCCAGAGATATTCCGACGAGGCCATGTCGGCCAGCACGTGATAGGCCGGCACACCGCCCATATCGTCGCGCAGGATCACCACGCTCATCTTGGCGGCCGAGGTTTGCGCGATGCGGCGGTTCTCGAATTTATGCGGCCGCAGATCGACACCGCAGATCTTCGCGAACATGGCCGGCGCCCGTTCGCCGGTGACGGCGAACCAGGCATGGCTGTCGCGGCGCGGCATCGGATAGCCCATCGGCGGCCGGGGTGTTGCGTCGGCCCATTTCCACGCCGCGTTGAGCCGCTCGATTGTCGCACCGGTCGCAGCAAGATCGTCGATCAGGAAGATCTCGGTCGCAGCGAGCTTGAGCGCGAGTTCGCCGCCCGCCTGCGGATAGGCAATGTTGGCCGGCTCGCCGATGGTGAGGCCCTGCCCTTTGAGCCAGTCGACCGTGCCCGCGCCCTTGAAACCGGTCCGGGGCAGCGCCGTCAGTTCGATGAGGCCCATATGGCGTGCATCCGCCGTCTCGGTCTCAAGGCCACGACCATAGCCGAGCGGAATGGCGATGCCATCGACCTCACCCCATTCGGCGCCGATCCCGTCGAGCACCCGGTAGATGAAGCTGCGCCGCCGGTGATCGGCCGGCGCGAGGGCTGCGCTTGCCATGCTCACATCTCCTGTCTTTTGCCGTCGGGATCGTAATGCGGCAATCGCACCACGGTGCCCTGGATCATCCGGCCGCCGTCGATCCGGATATCGAAGGTCTGGCCCGGGTCGCTTTGATCGGGCGCGACATAGGCCAGCCCGATGATCCTGTCGACGGTCGGCGACTTCACCGCCGACGTAACACGGCCCGTCAGCTGGTCGCCCCTTACGACAAGATGGCATTCCTCAGGCACCGGGATCGACTTGTCGGTGATCTCGAAGCCGACCAGCTTGCGCGAGAGCGGCCGCGCGTTCTGGATCGAGACCGACCGGCCGCCGACATAGAACGGCTTCTTCTTGGCGACCGCCCAGGGCATGTCGGCCTCGAACGGCGTCGTGAGCCCGTCGGTATCCTGCCCGATGATGATGTGCCCCTTCTCGAGCCTGAGGCAGCGTTGCGCCTCGACACCGAACGGCCGGATCCCCGCATCCTTGCCGGCTTCCATCAACGCGTCCCACAGCGCTTCGCCCTGGCTCGCCGGCACGTGGATTTCATAACCGAGCTCGCCGACGAAACCGACGCGCAGCAGCCGCGCCGGAATGCCCGCGACGGTCGCCTCGCGCGCGCCCATATAGGGAAACGAGGCGGGCGAGAGATCCATATCATGGCACACTTTCTGCAGCACCTCGCGCGAACGCGGTCCGGCGATGTTTACACCGGCATAGGCCGCCGTCACGTTGGCGATGTCGACATTGAGCCGCCATTGCGCATTCCAGAACAGCATCGTGCGATAGACCGCATCGACACCGCCGGTCGTTGCCGTCACATAGAAATGCTCGTCCCTGAAACGGCAGGCGACGCCGTCATCGACCACCGCACCGGCCTGGTCGGTCATCAGCACATAGCGCGACCGCCCGACTTCGAGCTTGGTATAGGTGAACGTGTACATGCGGTTGAGGAACTCGGCCGCGTCCGGGCCGCGCACGTCGAGCCCGCCGAGCGTCGACACGTCGATCAGACCGACATTGTTGCGCACCGCCAGCACTTCCTCGCGGATCGACAGATCGCGCTGATCCTTCGTGCCGTAAAAAGCCGGGCGATACCAGGTGCCGGCGACCATCATGCGCGCGCCGAGATCGAGATGCCGGTGATGCATCGCCGTGCGGCGTGCGGGATCGAACACGCGCCCCGCCAGATGGCCGAATTTCTCCGGCCGGTAGGGCGGGCGCTGCGTCGTAACCGACATCGCGGCAAGATCGCGCCCGGTCTCGCGCGCGATGAAGCGCACATTCGCCACCGCCGAATGCCGTCCCTGCGAGGGGCCCATACCGATGGTCGAGTAACGCTTCAACAGTTCAGGATTGTCGTAGCCGTCGGCGATGCCGTTCTTCAGGTCCTTGCTGGTCAGATCCTCGTCGAAATCGACGAAGTCCTTGCCCTTGGGATGCGGGAAGACCGGCCAGGGATGGGTCTGGCCCGAGGCGCCCTGATCGCGCGGCGGCTTCGGCGGCTCGACGCCTTCTTTGCCGCCGCTATCCTTGGCAGCTTCCCAGCCGGCATGACGACCTTCGGCCATCACCGCATCGAGATCGTAGGCGCCATTGGCAGAGCCCGCCGCGAACGCATGCGCTGGCAGGGCTTCGAGCCGGTACATATTGCTGCCATGGTCGTAGCGGAATTTCGCGCCGGCATGATAGAGCGTCTGCGCCGCCGGCGTATAGCCAACCGACATGCAGATCAGGTCGCATTCGTAGCGCGCGGCTCGACCATCCGTCGTGCCCTCGCCCGTGACTCGTTCGACATGGGCGCCGGTGACATGCTTCTTGCCGAGCGAATGCAGCGCCTCGGTGATCGCATGGCCCGGCAAGATCGGAATGCCGCGACGCAGCACCGCATCGACCAGCGGCGATTGGGGTGGCTGCGGATTGATGTCGACCACACCTTCCACCTCGAACCCCGCATCGGCAAGGTCGAGCGCGACCGCATAGCCGTCGGCATTCGATGCCATGACCATCGCGCGCTTGCCGGGCCGAATGCCGTAGAGGCGGATCAGCCGCTGCGCCGCCGACCCCAGCATCACGCCGGGAAGATCGTTGTTGCGGAAGATTGCGGGCTGTTCGATCGAACCGGCCGCCTGGATGATCGCCTTTGCGCGCATTTTGTAGAGCCGGTTACCGGCGGTCAGCGCGAGCCAGTTGTCGGCGAACCAGCCGGTGCAGGTCGTATCGGTCATCACGCGGATGTTCTTCGCCGCCGCGACCGCCGCGGTGAGCTCCCGGGCGACGGCGTCCGAGCGGCGGCCCTCGGCATCGAAACGCGCATAGAGCAGCGAGCCGCCGAGGCGCGGATTCTCGTCGATCAGAATGACTTCGCCGCCACCCTTTGCCGCCTCGATCGCCGCTGCCATGCCGGCCGGCCCGCCACCGATCACCGCCACGTCGGCGAACAGATACTCCTTGTCGAAATATCCGTGATGCGCATGCACGTCGACCTTGCCGAGGCCGGCGCGCGCGCGGATGAATTTCTCCCAGTACTTCCACGAACCCTTCGGCTTGAAGAACGCCTTGTAGTAAAAACCGACCGGCATGAAGCGGCCGAACATCTCGATCCAGGCGCCACGATCGTGTTCGAGACTGCCGTCGTAATTTTGCCCGTGCACCGTCATCCCTTCGGCGATCCGGTGGCGATCGGCCAGTGCATTCGGCTCGGCGCCGATCTGCACCAGCGTGTTGCCGTCCTGGCCCGCCATCGTCAGTACGCTGCGCGGCCGGCGATATTTGAACGAGCGCGAGAGCGTCCACTGGCCGTTGGCGATCAAGGCGCTGGCGATCGTGTCGCCCGCGAACCCTTCGTAACGGCGGCCCTCGAAACTGAATCCGATGCGGCGGCTGCGATCGATCAGCAGGCCGGCGGGGGCCGGAAGGCGTTGGGATTCCGCCGCGCTCATTTCTTCTCCCCTTCGCCGGCCGCCGCGAACTCGACGCGCTCGCGGAACAATTCGCCGGCCGGATATGTGCGGATAATCTCGTCGGTCACGGTGTTGCGCTCGGCGATGAACCAGTAGGAGCTGGGCACATGGCACCACCACTCCTTCACCAGACCGGCGGTGTTGTTTTCAAGGAAAGTGTAATCCGCCCATTCCCGGTCGCTGCAACGGATCGGATCGGGCATCGCCCGTACTTCGCCGGCACAGACGAACTCGGAGGCATTGCGCGGGCCATTCAGCGGACAGTTCACGATTTTCATGGAAGCTGCTCCCTTTGCCTCAGTGACCCACCGAGGCCGCACCTTTTTCGCCGACCTGCATGAATTCGTCGAAGCGGTCGAGGCGGAACGGTTTGATGAGATCGTGCGGTTCGCCGGTCGCGACAGTGTGCGCCATCGTCACGCCACAGACCGGCGTCGCCTTGAAGCCCCAGGTGCCCCAGCCGGAATCGATGTAGTAGCCGTCGAGCGGCGTCTTGCCCATCACGGGGCTGAAATCCGGCGTCATGTCGGTCATGCCGGCCCATTGCCGCGCGACGCGCATGTCGCCGAGGAATGGAAACAGCTCCATGATGTGGCCGATCAACCCTTCCTTGAAATCGAGCGTCGAGCGGGTCGAATAGAGCGGCGCCGGATCGGTCGATCCGCCCATGACCAGCTCGCCGCGCGAGGATTGCGACACATAAACATGGAGCGATCCCGACACGACGATCTGGTCGAGGAACGGCTTGACCGGCAGCGATACGCAGGCCTGCAGCGGAATGGTGCGGATCGGCAGCTTGAACCCGGCCATTTTCGAGATCAGCGAGCTCGAGCCGGCAACCGCCTGCATCGCCTTGGCGCAATGGATCGTGCCGCGCGTGGTCTCGACGCCGGTGACGCGACCGCCCGACTGGTTGATCGCCGTCACCTCGGTATCCTGCAGGATATCCACGCCCC
>JBBDWX010000137.1:0-4587 GCA_040902665.1 Dongiaceae bacterium | reverse complement strand
CGTCGACAAATCGGTCGGCGATCTTCTCGTGCAGATAGAGCCGCGATCCGGCGACGCAGCTCTGGCCGCTGGCGCCGAAGATGCCGGCCATCACGCCGTTGGTCGTGCTGGCGATGTCGGCATCCTCGAACACCATGACCGGCGATTTCCCGCCGAGTTCGAGCGACACCTCGGCGAAGTTCTCGGCCGAATTGCGCACGACTTCGCGTGCAGCACCCAGGCCGCCGGTGAAGCTGATGCGCGCGACCAGCGGATGGGTGGTCAGCACGCGCCCGCAGGGTTCGCCGAAACCGGTCACGATGTTGACGACGCCGGGCGGGAAGCCGGCTTCCTCGATCAGCTTGCCGAACTCCAGCATCGCCGCCGAGGCATGTTCGGACGCTTTCAGCACGACAGTATTGCCGGCGGCCAGCGCGGGCCCGATCTTGACCGCGACGAGGAAGAGCTGCGAGTTCCACGGCACGATCGCCGCGATGACGCCGAGCGGTTCGCGCGTCGTGAACACGAACAGATCCGGCTTGTCGATCGGCAGCGTGTCGCCGTTCACCTTGTCGGCGAGGCCGGCCGCGAAATGATAGAAATCGGCGATGTAGCGTGCCTGCCAGCGCGTCTCCTTGAGCATCTTGCCGGTATCGATGGTTTCGGTGCGGCCAAGCTCCTCCGAGCGATCGCCCATCAGATCGGCGAGCTTGCGCAGATAGCGGCCGCGCTCCGAGGGTGTGGTACGCGACCAGGGCCCCTCGGTGAAGGCGCGGTGGGCGGCCTGGACCGCCCGGTCCACGTCGCCAGCCGTCGCGCTCGGGATCGTCGCCCAGGGCTGGCCGTTGGCCGGGTTGATGCTTTCGAACGTCTTGCCGTCTTCGGCATCGACCCACTTGCCATCGATCAGCATCCGGTAAGACTTCAAGCTCGACATCCGCAAAACTCCTGCGCGCTGGGGTTCGAATTTCGGGCGCCCTTGCCCGCTTCGGCGGGCCGCCATATCGTCATACAATAATACAGGCCGTAACACGGCCGGGCCAGCTTGGCGCGGAGCCGGCTGCCGCCCCCGTTATTGCCCGGACGCGGCAAAAGCGCCAGTTTCGCCCGAGCCGCCACAGCGATCCGGCATCCCTTGCTACGAGCCCAAGAAGGACCCGCCATGCCCAGCGTTAAACAGATTATCGGCGAGCCGTTGATCATCAACGGCCGAAAACTTTCGCTGTCGCGGGCGGTGCGCGCCGGCGATTTCCTGTTCCTGACCGGTCAGGTGCCGATGAAGGACGGGGCGCCGATGACGACGGGCACGATCGAGGAGCAGACCCGCTCGGTGCTCGACGAAATCACCGCGACGCTGAAACTTGCCGGCTGTACGCGCGCGGACGTGGTGAAGGCGATGGTCTGGCTGCGCGACAGGAACGACTTCCCCGGCTTCAACAGTACTTACGCCGAATATTTTCCGGATGCGCCGCCGGCACGCTCGGCACTGGTCAGCGAATTCCTGATCGATATCCGGGTCGAGGTCGAGGTGATCGCCTATCGTCCGGCGTGAGGCGTCTTCCGGCGGGACGCGCGGGGTACTCCGAGAAACGCGGCCCGCTGCGATACGCGGTTTTAGGGAGGAACGACGATGAACGGCATTCGTTGCGTTTACGAAACGGCGGCCATTGCCGGCGAATCGCCGGTCTGGTCGATGGACGAAAAGGTGCTCTACTGGATCGACGTGATGGCGCCGGCCATGCATCGCTTCGATCCGAAGACCGGCGAAAACCGTAGCTGGAAGCTGCCCGAACAGATCGGGTCGATTGGGCTGCGAAAAAAAGGCGGTCTGGTTGCGGCAGCAAAGTCGGGTTTCTGTTCGATCGATGTGCGCAACGGTAGGGTGAGCCCGATCGTCGATCCGGAACGGCATCTGCCGGAGAACGGCTTCAACGACGGCAAATGCGATCGGCGCGGACGGTTCTGGGCCGGTTCCGCCTGGCTCGGATCGGAAGGCAGGTACGACAATCCGCCGGCTGAACCGACCGGCTCGATTTATCGGCTCGATCCGGATCATGTCTGCCATCGGATCGTACCGGGCATCCGCGAGACCAATACTTTCGCCTGGAGTCCCGACGACAAGACGATGTATTTCGGTGATTCTTCGGAGTCGAAGGTAATTTACGCTGCGGATTTCGATATCGATTCCGGCGATATTGCCAATCAGCGCATTTTCGTTCGCACCGGTGATGGCCCCGGCGTGCACGACGGTTCGGCCATCGACGCCGACGGCTATCTGTGGACGACATTCTGGGAAGGCTGGCGCATCGTGCGCTATGCGCCGGACGGGCGAATCGACCGGGTCGTCGAGATGCCGTTCAAATATGTGACGAGCTGCGCCTTCGGCGGCGACGATCTGAAAACCTTGTTCGTGACCAGCGGGCGCTGGGACCTCAAGGGCAGCGATCTGGCCGCGCAGCCGCAGGCCGGGAGCCTTTTCGCCTTCGAACCCGGCGTTCGCGGTCTGCCGGAACCGATGTTCGCCGGCTGAAGGCGGACGGGCCGCGGACGGTCAGAGCGCGGCGAGGGCCTCGTCGCGACCGGAATGGATGTCGAGGATCTTGCCGAATCCGCTGACCTCGAATACTTCGCGGACCTCGGTGGTGAGGGCGCAGAGTGCGAACTTGCCCTGCCTGCCGCGCTGCTGCTTGGCGGCGAGCAGGATCACGCGCAGGCCCGCGCTTGAGATGTAACGCAGACCGGCAAGATCGAGCAGGATCGCCGGCTTGCCGCCCTCGACCCGCGCAATCAGCGCCTCCTCGAAATCCTTGGCGTTCGAGCTGTCGATCCGCCCCTGCGGCGACAGCACCGTTGCGGAATCGTGGGTCTCTTCGTGCAGTTCCATGGTTCGCTCCGCTCCTTCAGAAAATCGCTTGCCCCTCGAGGCCGTTCGCCCCTCAGTTATCGAGGCGCTTGGTCATCACCAGCCGATTGCGCCCGTTGTGCCGCTCGTAGGTTACACTGTCCATCATCGTCCGGACCAAATGGATTCCAAGCCCGCCGATACGGCGGTCCTCGAGGTCGGATTCGAGATCGGGCGGCGGAATATCGAGCGGGTTGAAGGCCGCGGCATCGTCCTCGTAGGTCACCACGAGATCGGCGCCGTCGCGCCGCAGCGCGATCTCGATGCCGTGCCCGGTCGTTGCATCGGTCTCCGCATTGGGCCCCGCGTCGCCCCCTTCGCTGGCCGCATCGCCATAGCCGTAGCTGACGGCGTTGGTCACGAGCTCGTCGAGCACCAGATTGAGATTGAAGACGATCTTGGGGGCGAGACCGAAGGTCTCGCCGGCCGCTTCGAGTGCCTCGGCGAGCCTGGCAAGTTCGTCGAGATCGGCTGCGAGACGGATCGACATTCCGGTCATGCCGCTGTTCTCTCCCGCCGGATCGGATTCCGGCGCCGGTTCCGATTCCGTCTGGCGATCATAGCGGATCACCACACAGGTGATATCGTCGGATTGCGGCGCGCCGTCGGTGAAGGCATCGAGATCGCCGATGACGCGGCGGCCGAGCGCCTCGACCGAGAGCGAATGCGCCTTGTAGAGCACCTCGCGCAGGCGCAGTTCGGTGAACGGATTGCCGGCGAGATCGAAGGCCTCGGTGACGCCGTCGGTGTAGAAGAAGATCGTGTCGCCGCCGCCGAGTGGGAGCGACTTCTCCTCGTAGGTCGCTTCGGGCATGAGCCCGAGCGCGATACCGTCGGTGCCCGGGATTGCCTCGGGCGCGCCGCCGTCGCGCATCAGATACGGCGCGTTGTGGCCGCCATTGGCATAGACCAGTGTGCCGTTCCGATGGTCCACGATGCCGTAGAAGATCGTGACGAACATCGCCGCGTCGTTGCCTTCGCTGAGTGCGCGGTTGACCTCCTCGAGGACCCGGCCGGGCGAGTTGCCGCGCCCCGCGACCGCCTTGATCGTGGTCGAAGAGACCGCCATCAGGAGGGCTGCCGGCACGCCCTTGCCGGACACGTCGGCGATCACGATTCCGACCCGGTCGGCATCGATCTCGATCACGTCGTAGAAATCGCCGCCGACCTCGCGCGCGGCGCGCATGCGGGCATAGATCGGCAGATGCGGCACATCGGGATAGTGGCGCGGCAGGAAGGAGAGCTGCATGCGCTGGGCCATGGCCAGTTCTTCGGCGATCTGGCGCAGCGTACGTTCGAGCGCCAGGTTCTTCTGGTTCAGTTCCTGCGTTCGCTCGGAGACCAGCCGATCGAGGGTGTCGGTGCGCGCCTGCACTTCCTCGGCCATGCGGGTGAAGACCTGTGCGAGCCGGCCCAGCTCGTCGCTGCGTTTGCGGGTGCGGTCGAGGGAGGCCGGGTCGAACTGCTGGCGCTCGAAGGCTTCGGCGGCGGCGGTCACGCGCAGCACCGGATCGGTGAAAATGCGCCCGACATAGACCCAGCCCATGACGATCGCGCCGATCACCGCAATGCCGTTCAGGAACAAGAGAAGCTTCTGGCCGATATCGATCGCGCGGTTGGACGCGGCGACGGCGGTTTCGGTGCCTGTCTGTGCCTGCTGCACCAGTCGGTCGACCTCGCTGCCGAGCGTCGTCGCGACCGCGCGG
>JBBDWX010000136.1:0-4593 GCA_040902665.1 Dongiaceae bacterium | reverse complement strand
CTTCGAACAGGTCGAGGGTGCCCGCGAAGCCGGCGCCGAGGAAGACTTGTTCGTTTTTAAGGTCGATTCCGGTATCGTAGAAATCCGAGCTTCCGTTGCCTTCGTGCACAATGATCACGGACGATTGCGGCGTCGCTGCCTCGGCTTCGGCCAGGGAACGGAACCGATCCTCGAATGTGCCGATACCGCCGGCGTCGAATGTGTTGTCGATGTGATAGAATGGAACCGGCAGGCCCGTGACGGGATCGATGAGCGTGCGCTCGATACTCTGGACCGAGCCGACCACCAGTTCCTGCCGCTCGATCGGTTCGACGAATCGTTCTTGCAGTTTGAAGGGGCGATCGCGTGAAGCACCGGAATCCCACAGGCGTAGTCCGATCCGGAGCGTTGCCAGTGTGCCGAACAAACTGTCGTAGCCGACTTCACCCTGCACGAAGAGGCTGCGCATCGGTTCGAGTTCGAGACGCACGCTGCCGCCAGCGGCCGGATCGCCTTGTTCGCCTTCGAACCAGTGCAGGCGCAGAGCCATCGTGGTCGGCATCTCCTCGAAAATGCCCCAATTGCCACGATTGTTATTGACCGCGAATTCGCCTTCGATACCTCCCATCGCAATAAAGGTGTCGTAATCGAGAATGCCCTCGTTGCCTTCGAATTCGTCGAGGCACACGCATTCGACATCGGTGCGCTTTCCGGTCGGGATGTAGCCGTCGACGCGTAAATCCCAATCGTATCCCAGCGTTTCGACGCCAATATTGATCCAGCTCGTGTCGATATGGCCTTCGTTGTCGCGCCAGTCGAAACCGGCATGGAATCCGTAGATCCGGAATGCGTCCCAATCGGCCCAGCGATAACCGAGATCCGACGTCACCGCGAAGCCGCCGTCGTTTTCGACATGGCCCCGAAGATCGAGGAAGGGCAGGCCGTTTTCGTAGGTGCCACCGCCCCCGAGGGGCACACCAAGCACCCCGCCCAACGTCGTGTAACCGTCGTGAGAGAGACCGAGCCCCTGGTTGGTGCGGATCGAGAGAGAGTAGGGGAGTACGCCCGCTTCTTCCCCGGCGCGAGCAGGATTGGGCAATCCGCTGCTGGTCAGTCCGACGATGGCCAGAAATACTGTCACCCAGATTGCGGTCTCCACCATGCGCCTCTGCGCCTGTCCCGAACCGACCATATCCACCTCCTTTGGCACCCGGCCCCGCCGGACTGTGGGTAAAATCTTACGGGGCGTCGCTTTGGCCGAACCCTCACAAGTGTGTGAGCAGACGTAACCAACCTTGCCGCCGTAATTATCGAATCAGGGTGAGTCTCTCCGGTCACAGTCCAAGTCCTTGAATCACAGCGAGTCGCTTTTCATTTGACCGACGCGAATCGGTTGTGATTCGCTGCGGGTATGGCCATCGCCCGCAATCTCGCTCTCAGGCTCCAGCCGGCCCTTCTGCCGGTGATAGGGCTCGTGCTGTTCGGATATTTCGTGTTTCACGCGATCCAGGGCGAGCGCGGGATCGTCGCCTGGCTGGTTCTCAAGCAGGAAATCCGGGCCGCCGAAGCGCGCGAGACCGCGTTGGCGGGTGAGGCCGCAACGCTCGAACGACGCGTAGCGCTTCTGAGCCCGGACTCGCTCGATCCCGACATGGTCGAGGAACGGGCGCGTTTCATGTTGAACTACGCCCATGCGGACGAGCTGGTGATCATGCTGGGGCGGCCCGATACACGGGGTTACACCGATATCGAACTGGATCGCGAATAACTAAAATCAAGTTAATTGCGCTTTTCCACAATCGACACAGCGACTTAAAGGCTGTTGCCAAGCGACACTTCCGACATTAGTTAAAGGGATTAGCATCGGTCGCTGCGGCGCCGGGTCGATCCGGCTGCCAATGTTGCGCCGATACCACTCTCGACGAGGGGAGGACGGCGCATGGCTCGCAGCGCGGCAGACCGCAGCAAGACAAAATCCCGATCCGCGTCGCGCCCAGGCCCCCGTTCCCCGCAATCCCGCAGCAAGCCGAAACATGACGGCAAGTCCGGCGTCGAAGGGGCCGATTCCGACACGCTCCGTCGCCTTTATCGCGAAATGCTCCTGATCCGCCGTTTCGAGGAGAAGGCCGGCCAGCTCTACGGCATGGGTCTGATTGGCGGCTTCTGCCACCTCTATATCGGCCAGGAAGCCGTCGTCGTCGGCGTGCTCGCAGCGCTCCAGGACGGCGACAGCGTCATCACCACCTATCGCGACCATGGTCACATGCTGGCAACCGGTATGGACCCGAAGGGCGTGATGGCTGAGCTGACCGGCCGGCGCGGCGGCTATTCGAAAGGCAAAGGCGGCTCGATGCATATGTTCAGCCGCGAGAAAAAGTTCTTCGGCGGGCACGGCATCGTCGGCGCCAACGTGCCGCTGGGCACCGGCATCGGTTTTGCGCACAAATATCTCGGCGAAACGAATCTCTGCGCGACCTTCTTCGGCGATGGTGCCGCGAACCAGGGCCAGGTCTATGAAGCTTACAACATGGCGGCGCTCTGGAAATTGCCGGTGCTCTACATCATCGAGAACAACAAATACGGTATGGGCACCAGCATCGAGCGATCGTCGGCGCGGACCGAATTGCACAAGCGCGGCGAACCGTTCGGGATACCCGGCGAGACGGTCGATGGCATGGACGTGCTCGCCGTGCGCGCGGCGACAACCCGTGCCGCGGCGCATGTGCGTTCGAAAGGCCCCTACATCCTCGAAATGATGACCTATCGCTATCGCGGCCATTCGATGTCCGATCCGGCAAAGTATCGGAGCAAGGAAGAAGTTTCGAAGATGCGCCAGGAGCACGACCCGATCGACCATCTGCGCGAACGGCTGCTCAAGGCGAAGATCGTCGACGAAGCGGAACTCAAGGAGATCGACCGGGGCACCAAGGAAGTCATCGCCGAGGCGACCGAGTTCGCCCAATCGAGCCCCGAGCCGGATCCGACCGAGCTCTGGACCGACGTGCTGGCCGGTTAGGCGAGGGAACGCACGATGGCAACCAAGATTCTGATGCCTGCGCTCTCTCCGACGATGACCGAGGGCAAACTCGCGACCTGGCTGAAAAAGGAAGGCGACAAGGTCGTTGCCGGCGACGTGCTGGCCGAAATCGAAACCGACAAGGCGACGATGGAACTCGAGGCGGTCGACGAGGGCACACTCGCGAAGATCCTGATCGCTGCCGGCACGGAGGGCGTCGCCGTCAACACGCCGATTGCCGTCATCGCCGAAGAGGGCGAGGACGCATCGGCTGCGGCTGCCGACGAGAAACCAGCGGTGAAGCCCGAGCCGGCGAAGGCTGAGTCGAAGCCGGCCGCATCCGCGAAAAAAGATACGATCGACACCGATAGCGATGCCGAACCGGCCAAAGAGGCGAAGGCGCCATCCAAGGCGGAGGCACCCGCCGCTGCCCCGCGTCCGGTCGCGACCGCCTTACCGGTCGAGCCGGAGCTTGGCGAAACTACCTCGATGACCGTTCGTGAAGCATTGCGCGATGCGATGGCTGAAGAAATGCGCCGCGATTCAAAAGTGTTCCTGATGGGCGAGGAAGTTGCGGAGTATCAAGGCGCCTACAAGATCAGCCAGGGGCTCCTCGACGAGTTCGGCCATAAGCGCGTTATCGATACGCCGATCACCGAACACGGCTTCACCGGCGTCGCGGTCGGGGCGGCCTTCTACGGATTGCGGCCGATCGTCGAATTCATGACGTGGAATTTTGCGCTTCAGGCGATCGACCAGATTATCAATTCGGCAGCGAAGACGCGCTACATGTCGGGCGGCCAGATGAGTTGCCCGATCGTGTTCCGCGGCCCGAACGGCGCGGCCGCGCGCGTCGCCGCCCAGCATTCGCAGGAATTCTCGAGCTGGTATGCGCATGTGCCGGGCCTCATTGTGGTCGCGCCATGGTCCGCCGCCGACGCGAAGGGCCTGCTGAAGAGCGCAATCCGCGACGACAATCCGGTCGTTTTCCTCGAGAATGAGATTCTCTACGGTCAGAGCTTCCCGGTTCCCACCGCCGCCGATTATCTCGTACCGTTCGGCAAGGCGAAGATACTGCGCGAAGGCAGCGACGTGACGATCACCGCCTTCTCGCGCCAGGTCGGGCTTGCGCTTGAAGCAGCCGAGACACTGGCGGATGAGGGCATCAAGGCCGAGGTGATCGACCTGCGCACGATCCGCCCGCTCGATGTCGCGACCATCGTCAACTCGGTCAAGAAGACCAACCGGCTGGTTTCGGTTGAGGAGGGTTGGCCTTTTGCCGGGATCGGCGCCGAGCTGGCGGCGATTATGATGGAGCAGGCTTTCGATTGGCTCGATGCGCCGGTCGTACGCGTTCACGGCGCCGACGTGCCGATGCCCTATGCCGCCAATCTCGAGAAGCTGGCGCTGCCGCAGGCGGCGCATATCGTCGAGGCGGCGAAGCGCGTCAGCTATCAGGCCTGAGGAGCGAGCCATGCCGCAGAAGATCCTGATGCCGGCGCTCTCGCCCACGATGACCGAGGGCAAGCTCGCCAAATGGCTGAAGAAGGAAGGCGACAAGGTTTCGCCGGGCGATCCGATCGCCGAGATCGAGACCG
>JBBDWX010000135.1:0-4605 GCA_040902665.1 Dongiaceae bacterium | reverse complement strand
GCCGTCTGGATCGTGGTCTCGGATGTCGAGAAGGAAGACTGGGGCTTCGGCGGCGAACTCGGCGTCGACAAGTTTCCCGGCTAAGCCGCGCCGCACGATGGCCGACGCGATCGACTGCGCCTATACCGTCGAAGGCTCGGGGCCGCCTTTGTTCCTGATCCACGGCATCGGGGCTGCGCGCGATGCATGGCGCTTCATGGTGCCGGCGCTGCGCGAACGGTTCACGGTCATAACCTACGATCTGCGCGGTCACGGCAGTTCGCCGCTGCCAGATGGCGAATTCGGTCTCGACGAGCTGGTCGCCGATCTCGAGCGTGTGCGCGAGCGCGCGGGGATCGAGCGCGCGCATTTCGCCGGCCATTCGCTCGGCGGCATGATCGCCCCGGCTTATGCGCGCCGCTTTCCCGATCGCGTCGATGCGATCGGCTTGCTCTCCACCGCTGCCTTCCGTACCGACGACGACAGCGCCAAGGTCTGGGGCGTCGTGAAGGCGATGGAGGAGAAAGGCATCCCGCCGGTTCTCGAAACCCTGGCGACGCGCTGGTTCACCGACGAATTCTTCACCGCGAACCCGGATATCGTCGAGCGCCGCCTGAACCAGGTCGTGTCGACGGACCCGGCCGTGTTCATGAACGTGTTCCGGATCTATGCCGGCACCGAGATGGGCCCCTGGCTGCACGAGGTGACGGCGCCCGCGCTCGTCCTCACCGGCGAGAACGACGGCGGCAGCAATCCCCGCCTCAACGAGCTGATCGACGCGGCGCTGCCGAACTCGGAACTGGTGGTGTTGCCGCATTACCGGCACTCGATCCTGGTCGAGGCGCCGGTCGAGGTGAACGCCGAGCTGATTCGCTTTCTGGCCGGGCGGTCGGCTGGCCGGTCGGTTGGGCGGTCGGCCGGGCGCTGACCCCGCTCCACGAGGCGCTCGCCCTCGGTTTCGGCCGGAACCCGGATCATTTCAAGGCACGTGGAGCATGGCGTCCCGCGGCAGTAATTAGGGAAAACCTAATCACTGGTTAGAAAGATAATATTTTTCCTAACCGCCTCCGATCCCCTAGCCTGCCGATCAGATCCGCCGAACGTCTCGGACTGCCGAAGAGGGGCCCGGAAATGTCGATCGAGAAGATAGAAGCGCTTGTCGTCGGTGCCGGCCAGGCCGGCATCGCCATGAGCGAGCATCTCAGCAAATGCGGCGTGCCTCATCTCGTCCTGGAGCGGGACCGGGTTGCCGAACGCTGGCGCTCGGGACGGTGGGATTCGCTGGTCGCCAACGGCCCGGCCTGGCACGACCGGTTTCCGGGGATGGAATTCTCCGAGACCGATCCCGATGAATTCGTCCCGAAGGAAAGCGTCGCCGATTACTTCGTCGCTTATGCGAACAAGTTCGCGGCGCCCGTTCGCTGCGGCGTCGAGGTAAAATCAGTGGAACGGAATGTCGGCCGGCCCGGCTTCCATGTCGAAACGTCGGCGGGCGCGATCGAAGCGACCTACGTGGTTGCCGCGACCGGACCGTTCCAGCGCCCTGTCATGCCGGCCGTCGTTCCCGACGATGCCGGCGTTCTGCAGATCCACTCCAGCGCGTACCGCAATCCCGGCCAGTTGCCGCAGGGTGCCGTGCTGGTCGTCGGCGCGGGATCGTCGGGCGTGCAGATCGCCGACGAACTCCTGCGTTCGGGCAGGCGCGTCTACCTCTCGGTCGGTCCGCACGACCGTCCGCCGCGAAGCTATCGCGGGCGCGATTTCTGCTGGTGGCTGGGCGTCCTCGGCAAATGGGATGCGGCCGCCCCGAAAGCAGGCACCGAACATGTCACCATTTCGGTCAGCGGTGCCTATGGCGGCCAGACGATCGATTTCCGGCGCCTTGCCGCGCAGGGCATGACGCTGCTGGGCCGGACGCAATCGTTTGGCGACGGCGTGCTGCGCTTCGCACCGGATCTTGCAGAGAACATTGCAAAGGGCGACGACAATTATCTGTCGCTGCTGGACGAGGCCGATGCCTGGGTCGTCCGCAGCGGTCTCGACCTTCCGGACGAGCCGGAGGCCCGCAACATCCTGCCGGACCCGGACTGCGTCGCCGATCCCGTTCTCGCGTTGAACCTGAAAGAGGCGGACATCGCGTCGATTATCTGGGCAACGGGCTTTGCCGTCGATTACAGCTGGCTGAAGGTCGATGCCTTCGACGAAAAAGGCCGGCCGAAGCATCAGCGCGGTGCTTCGGCAGAACCTGGCATCTATTTCCTGGGATTGCCCTGGCAGTCGCGACGCGGATCGTCCTTCATCTGGGGTGTCTGGCACGACGCAAAACATCTCGCGGACCATATCGACACGCAGCGCAAATATCTGGCGTATGACGCGCCGGCATCCGGCAGGAAAGCGGGCTGATCGGCCCGCGGCTTCCTGTTCACGCCCGCGCGATGTGGCGCCGAGTTAGCACGTGAAAGCGCCAGGCGAACAACAGAGCCGATAGTGTCAGCCCGAACGAGGCGGTCCAGAGCAAAGCCGGCGCGCCACCCTGATGATGTACCCCCCACCACCAGGCAAGCGGCACGGCCAGAACCCAGAAACTGAATGCATAGATCGCATTCGGTACCCAGATGTCGGCAGCGCCGCGCACGGCGCCCATCAGCACCGCCTGCACGCCGTCGCTGATGCAGACCGCCGGAATGACGGCCAGCGCTGCCAGCGCGAACGGAATCACCGCCGGATCGTTGGTGTAGAAGCCGACGACGGTCTCCGGCAGCGCCGCCACCAGTAGTGCCGCGGCACTCATCGGCACCAGCACCAGCAAGGTCCCGACCCAGCCGGCCATGCGCATGCCGGTTGGATCGCCGCGGCCGATCGCATTGCCGACGCGCACCGCGGTTGCGGTCGAAAGCCCGAGCGCGAGCATGTAAACGAGCGCGTTGAAATTGATCGCCGTGTGATAGGCGGCGAGCGGCAGGTTGCCGAGCCAGCCGGCAAACGTCGCGATGGTCGCAAAGGCCGTCGTCTCGAGCCCGATGCCGAGCCCGAACGGCGCGCCGAGCGCCATCAGCCGTTTCGCGATGCGCCAGTCGCCGCCGGTGCCGATGCGCATGCCGTATCGCGCATGGTCGATGCCGAACCAGATATAGAATGCGATCGCGAGGAACATCGCCCAGCGCGTGATCGAGGTGGCGAGCGCGGCGCCCGCGGCGCCCATTTCGGGAAAACCGGCATGGCCGTAAACCAGCAGCCAGTTGAGTGCGAAGTTGAGGAGGTTTGCGCCCAGCATCACGATCATGCCGGCGCGCGGTCGGCTCAGACCTTCGAGAAAGAAACTCGCGGCCATGAAGAGGGTGAGGGCAGGCATGCCGAGCGCCCACATCTCGAGCACGCGCCCGCCCGAGGCCGAAAGCTCGGCGCTCTGACCGAGCGTGCGCAGCAGCCCGTCGCCCAGCGCAAGGATCGCGGCAAAGCAGAGGCCCATGATCGTGGCGATCAGCAGCGCGAAGCGCAGGATGATGCCGCTGCGCGCCGCCTCGCCGGCGCCGTCGGCCTGCGCCGTCAGCACCACGGTCCCCGTCACCAGGCCGGCGCCGATCGTCACCATGATGATCTGAGGCGCCATCGAGATGGCGTAGGCGGGGAGCTCGGCGCCCCCGACCCGTCCGACCATCGCGGTATCGATGGTAATCATCACGACGAGGCCGAGGCGGGCCAGCATCACCGGCGGCGCCAGCGCGACGGTGCGCCTTACATGTTCGCCCAGTGTCTGCGCCGGCGGGCGCAAACGGGGCGTGCCGGCGGCATGCGGGCCGGTCGATGCTGTTGCCGGACTTTCGGGCATGAAAGGGGGCTTAGCCTTTTGCCGTCTCTGGCGCCAGAAGGAGGTCCAGTATGGCGCCGGAAAGGCGCCGAAATCCGCCGGATTGCGGCATCGGCCCGCGCCAAATCGCCCTGGCTAGGGTCTGTTGACTTGGGCCGGGGCCTCGCCTAGGTTCCGCGGCCTTCGAAAACCAGCAGAAACCGACCGGAATCGCGGCCATGAAAGTCAGGAATTCGCTCAAATCGGCCAAAGCGCGCGACAAGGCCTGCGTCGTGGGCCGCCGCAAGGGCCGCGTCTACGTCATCAACAAGAGGAACCCGCGCTTCAAGACGCGGCAGGGTTGATCCCGGCGGCCGATCCGGGCCGCTTATCCGGGCAGCCGATCCTTCTTCGCGTTATGTGACCGCCGCGCCCGGGGCCGAAAGGCCGGCCGGGCGCGATGTCGTTTGGCCTCTGAAAATCTCTCAGCCCGCGTCCACGCGTGCGAATTCGGCAAAGCCCGCGACGAACTTACGCAGCCGCTCGCGCAGCGCCTCGTCGGTGAGATTGCCCTCGGCATCGAACACACCGTCGGCGCGCGAGACCATCAGCCGCGCACCGAACCAGGCCCTCGTGCCGAGCGTACGCAGCACCGGCAGCCACGCGTCCTGGGAAAGGATCGTGCCAAAATTGCCGGGCGACGCGCCGATCGTCGCAACCGGCCGGTCGCGCCACACGCGTGCGATGTCGGAAGAGGGGCGCGTCGTCCAGTCGATCGCGTTCTTGAACGCACCGGGAATCGAGTTGTTGTATTCCGGCGTCACCAGCAGCACGCCGTC
>JBBDWX010000134.1:0-4684 GCA_040902665.1 Dongiaceae bacterium | reverse complement strand
GCCCGTTTAGCACGGCGCGTCCGGCGCGGATAAGTCCCGGCTGACGCTACGCCGGCGTCGATGCTAGGCTTGTCCCATGCGCGACGGAGATTCGACGGCAGCGGCCCTCGCCGCCCTTGCCTGGCAGATCGAGGCCGGCGCGGACGAGGCCATCGACATTGTACCGGCGGATCGCTTCGCCGAGGCAGCAGAGGCGCCCGCGCGGGTCGAACCTGCCGCCGTCCCGCAAAACCGGGCCGCGCCGAACCGTGCCGCACCGCTCGACGATGAACCGCAGCAGGTCAACCGCCCGCGGCTGGCCGACGCCAGTGCGGGTCCGATCCCGTTGCGGACGCCGCCGCCAGCTCTGGTCGATGCGCCGGCCCACACGCTCGCTCGCGCCGCCCGGTCGCTCGAGGAACTGCGCGAGGCGCTGATGGCCTTCGACGGATGCCCGCTGAAAGACACGGCGACCAATCTGGTATTCGCCGATGGCAATCCGGCGAGCCGGGTGATGATCGTGGGCGAGGCACCGGGCGCCGATGAGGATCGCGCCGGCAAACCCTTCGTCGGCATCTCGGGCCAGTTGCTCGATCGCATGCTGGCGCCGATCGGCCTCGACCGGACCAGTGTCTACATCACCAACATCATCTTCTGGCGCCCGCCGGGGAACCGCCAGCCGACGACGGCCGAGGTGGCCGCCTGCCTGCCCTTCGTCGAGCGTCATATCGAACTCGCCAACCCCGACGTGCTGCTGCTGACCGGGGGCGCGTCGGCGAAGACGCTGCTCGCGCGCCACGAGGGGATCACGCGGCTGCGCGGTCGCTGGTTCCTCTATGAGAGTACCGACATGAGCCGACCGATCCCCGCCCTCCCGACCTTCCATCCGGCCTACCTCCTGCGCGATCCGGCACAGAAAAGGGAGGTCTGGCGGGACCTCCTGGCCTTGAGCGAAAAATTGGGCGAGCTGGCGCAGCCCTAGAGCGCCGGAAAAGCCTCGCCATATACTTGGGAAGCCATGGCCGCCGACGGCCCGGCGACCATGAGTGAAAACTCGGGCGAGTTGGCGCACCGCTAGGGCTAGGGGGTGCCTTCCCGTTTTACACAATAGCTGGTAAAGTGCCACAGGATTTGCGGTTGCGTCACCGGCTGGGCTGGGGTACCAAGGCGACCGATGATTCATGAAAGATTCTTGCGCGCCGGGCTGTCGCGCCTAATGTGGCAGCTTCCAACCGGTGCCCTCCTCCTCACTCTGTGCCTCGCCAACGGTCCGATCCGAGCCGAAGAGGCGCTTGTGCCGGCGCTCCCGGAAACCGCTTCGCTGCCGGCGATCGACTTCGATTCCGCCTTGGAGATCGCACCGCCGGCGCCGCTCGATCCGGTCGACGCGGATCGTTACATGCGGATCTTCGATCTCCAGGCCGACGCCGAATGGCTCGAGGCCGATGCCGTCATCGGCCGGCTGACGGACCTGCGCCTGCTCGGGCATGTGCTGGCCGATCGTTATCTGAGCCCGACCTACCGAACCTCCTATCGCGAGCTGCGCGACTGGCTGGCCCGTTATGGCGACCATCCGGATGCGCCGCGGCTCTACGACCTCGCGATGACGCGCCAGCCCGCCGGCACCGAACCGCCGCCCGAGCCCACCGTCTCGACCTTCCGGGGCGGCACCCCCGATGCCGGTACAGGCTCCGACAGCGGCGGCTGGAGCGAAGGGCTCGATGCCTGGCGCGCCAACGATGCCGTCGCCGCGGCGCAGTACTTTGAACAGGCCGCCGGCACCACGACCGATATCTGGGTCCGTTCCGCCGCCGCCTTCTGGGCCGCCCGCAGCCATCTGCGCGCACGGCAACCCGAAGAAGTCAGCCGCTGGCTGCGCATCGCCGCCGAAGAGCCGCGCAGCTTCTATGGCCAGCTCGCCCGCCGCGCGCTGGGCGTCGAAGCCAGCTTCGACTGGCAGCCGTTGACGCTGTCGTCGGAAGGCGCCCAATCTCTGATGAAATCGCGTATCGGCCAGCGGGCGCTCAGCCTGCTGCAGATCGGCCAGGAGCGCCGCGCCGCGGCCGAGTTCCATGTACTGCGTCCGAAGGCGAGCCCGGTGCTGCTCGAGGCGATGCTCGCCGTCGCCGAGCGCTACGCGCTGCCGTCATTCGTCATGACGGCGGGTAGCGTGGTCGAGGAAGTCACCGGCGGCCGGCTCGACGAGGCGCTTTACCCGCTGCCGAAATGGGAGCCGCAGGGCGGCTTCTCGATCGACCGCGCCTTGCTCTACGCCATTGCGCGTCAGGAATCCGGATTCAATCCGAGCGCACAAAACCCATCCGGCGCGACCGGGCTGATGCAGATCATCCCCTCGACCGCCGCGGCGGTCGCCAGGAATCTCGGAATAAAGGTGCCCGATCTGCGCGACCCGGTGATGAGCCTGACGCTCGGCCAGGAATATCTGCGCATGCTGCTCGCCGATTCGAACGTGTCGAACGACCTTTTCCTGATGACCATCGCCTACAACGCGGGCCCGGGAAATCTTGCGAAGTGGCGCAAGCAGTTCAGCTATGACGACGATCCGTTGCTGTTCATCGAGAGCATTCCTTCGCACGAGACGCGACTGTTCGTCGAGCGGGTGATGGCCGGTCTTTGGATTTATCAGGCCCGGCTCGGTCAGCCGGCGTTGTCGCTCGATGCGGTCGCATCCGGTGCCTGGCCGACTTATCAATCGCAGGACGCCGCCACGCTGGCCGCCTCCGATGCCACGAATTGACGAAACCCGCCCGTTTCATCCGGTCAATATTGCGGTCCTGACAGTCTCCGACACGCGGACCGAATCCGACGACAAGTCCGGCGCGACGCTGGCCGATATGATCGCTCGCGACGGCCATAATGTCGCGGCGCGCGCCATCGTTCGCGACGATATTGCGGCCATCACTGCACAACTTGAACAATGGATCGCCGACAAGACGATCGATGTCGTGATCTCGACCGGCGGCACCGGCATGACCGGCCGCGACGTGACGACCGAAGCCTTCGAAAGCCTCTATGAGAAAAAGATCGACGGGTTCGGCGAACTGTTTCGCTGGATCAGCTATCAGAAAGTCGGCACCTCGACGATCCAGTCGCGCGCGACCGGCGGCGTGGTGCGCGGCACCTATCTCTTCGCTTTGCCCGGCTCGCCCGGCGCCTGCCGCGACGGCTGGGAGGAAATCCTGAAACACCAGCTCGATTACCGGCACAAGCCGTGCAATCTGGTCGAGCTGATGCCGCGGCTGATGGAGAAGTAGCGATCTCTCAGCCGCGCCCGCCGACCCATCGGGCCAGCGTCTCGTAATCGATTGCGCCGGTCACGGCCGCCGCCAGCTTCAATCCCAGGATCGCCCCGAACTTGAACCCGTGCCCCGAACAGGGGCTGATAGCAACGGCATTCTCGCCGATGCGCTCGGCGATGAACCGGTGATCCTCGGTCATCGTGTAGCAGCAGGTCCGTGCGCCGATCACCCGATACGCATCGAGGTCCAGCAGCCGACCGCGATATCGTTGGAGGATCGTCACAGGTTCCGCCGGATCGACCGCACGATTGCTGTCCGGCTCGCCCGGCCGCCTGTACGTGCCCGATGCGATCTTGATTCGCGTGAGATCGACCGAGGGAAAGGCATAGATGTCGCCCGCTCCTCCGAAATCGACAATGGCCGGTGCATCGGTCCACGCCATGCGGAATTTTTCCGGCGCATCCAGATAGACCGCGACCTGCCGATAGCTTTTGGTACGCGACGCGAGTCCGGGAACCAGGCGTCCGATCCACGGCCCCGCCGCCACGATGAGCGCATCGCCCGCGATCGTCGAGCCGTCGTCGAGTCTGACCTGCGCCTTCGATCCGTCGATTTCGGCGACCGGTGTGCTGGGTCGCACACGCTCGCCCAATTTGGCGGCAAGAGCGCGGACGATGCGTTCGGCAAACAGGACGCCGCCCTGTTGCATGAAGACGCCGTAGTCGACGCCCGCGACATCGAGAAATGGCCAGCTGCGGCGCAACCGCATGGCGGTCATCCGCTCGAAACGATAGCCATCGCGCTCGATTTGCGGCATTGCCGCATCGATCCAGTCGCCCGGTTCGCGCGACATGCCAAGTATCCCGGTTTCGCGATAATGACGCTCCCCGAGATCGGCCCACAGCGTCTCGTAGGCTTCCATCGCCTCCGGCACCATCGCGCCGTAGCCCGACGGCTCTGGATAGAAGAGCCGGGTCATTCGATGTTCATCGAAGGACGAGCCGAGCGGGTTGGGCACAGTGCCCTGTTCCAGCACCACCGGCTGATGACCCGCCCGCATCAGCGCCCAGGCGGACGACAACCCGACAATGCCACCGCCGACGACGATCACTTTCATGCCCGCCCGCCTTTGAGCCCGATTCGCACGCCCGGCCATCCTGCCGGGATCGACGGTCGTCTGCGACCGGCGTGCAATTACATATACTATGTTCTTGAAATGTTCTCTGATGCACCTTAGCTTGAGACCATGACCACAGGATCCGGACGCCGACTGGCCGATGCGCAGCGCGCGGCCCCGCTGAACCGACCCCGCAACGCGGCCCCCAAGCCGATCCGCGCGGCGCCGGACGAGGCCGCTTTGCCGGCTAGTCCGATCAAGGGACGCGGCGCGGTCACCAACCGCCCGGGCCGCTACGAGCGCGGCGACCGGCCACGCGAGGACGATG
>JBBDWX010000133.1:0-4685 GCA_040902665.1 Dongiaceae bacterium | reverse complement strand
CGGATCCAGCAGCACGAACACGCCCTTGTCGTCGGCGCGGCGCACCAGCCGGCCGAACGCCTGTTTCAACCGCAGCCGCGCGATGCTGTCGTCGTAATGCCGGCCGCCGAAATGCTTGCGCCGCGCGCGATGGAGAATATCCGGCCGCGGCCAGGGCACGCGATCGAACACGATGAGCCGCAGCGCACGGCCCGGCACGTCGACCCCGTCGCGCATCGCATCGGTGCCGAGCAGCGAAGCGTCTTCCTCGGCGCGGAAAATGTCGACCAAAGTCGCGTTGTCGAGCGCATCGACATGCTGCGCGAGCAGCGAAAGCCCTTCGTTCTCGAGTATCGCGGCAATCCTCTGCTGCACCGCGCGCAGCCGCCCGATCGCGGTGAAGAGCCCGAGCGCGCCGCCGCCCGATGCGAGAATCAGTTCGCGATAGGCCGATGCCACCTGGTCGAGATCGTCTTTGCGCACGTCGGTGACGACCAGCGCCCGGGTGTGGGCGGGATAATCGAACGGCGATTCCATCCGCGCCCGCAATGCGGGCAGGGCCAGATGCGCGGCCCCGGTGCGCGCCTCGGCGAACGCCCAGTCGCGTTCGGGATCGCCGCTGCCGTCGGTCAATGTCGCCGAGGTCACCATCAACCCCTGTGCCGGCTGCGCGACGGCCGCGGCGAAGGGCAAGGTCGGGTCGATCCAGTGGCGGTACATGCCGATATCGATGTCGCGCCCGTCATAGCGTTCGACCGCGAACCATTCGACGAACTCGGGTGGCGTCGGCGCATCGAACGCCTGCAGCATCGCGCGCCAGCCGACGATCTCGTGTTCGCGCCGGCGCATAAGCCCGCGCGCGGCGGCCTCGATGCGCAACCGCGTCGCGCTGTCGAGCCGGTCGGCCTCGTCGTCGAGCCTGGCATTGAGGCGCGCGATCAGCACGGCGAGCGGCGCATCGAGTTTGGCCAAAGCCGCGTCGAGAATCCTGGCTGCTTCCGGCAGGCCGTCGAGCGGCGGTGCGATATCGGTTTCGAGGCTGTAGGGATTGCCGCGGTCGGCGGCGCGCGCATAAACCTGCTGGCGCACCAGCGACAGGAAACTCTCGGTCGGTCCGTGCGGCCGGCTTTCGGCGAGCCGTCCTTGCCAGGCCTCACCGGGCAACGCGCCGGCAGCAGACATCGCCGAAACCAGCGCATCTTCGGCACGCGGATCGCCGGCAACGATGTCTTCCAGCCGGCGCTTTAATCCACGCGCGCGACCGCGCCGGCCGCTCTCGTTGCCGACCAGCCATAAACGCAGATCGGATGTCTCACGTCCCGAAAGATGGCTTGCAAACGAGCTGTCGGCCGCGTCGAACAGATGATGGCCCTCGTCGAACACATATCGCTGCGGCACATAGCGATCGTCGCCGCCGCCGAGCGCCGCCTGCACCATGACCAGCGCGTGGTTGGCGATCACGATCTCGGCGCGACGCGCACGCCGCACCGACCGCTCGATGAAGCAGCGATGATAATGCGGGCAGGCGGAATAGACGCATTCGCCGCGCCGGTCGGCGAGACCGAGGCTGCGCCCGGCGCCGATCAGATCGGGCAGCCAGCCGGGGAAATCGCCACCGGTCATGTCGCCGTCGCGACTGGCGGACGCCCAGCGCGCCATCAGCCCGGTGCCGATGCGATCGGCGGCGCGGCTCGCGAGCCCGCGTACCGCGTCTTCGAGATTGAGCAAACAGAGATAATTCTCGCGGCCCTTGCGGATCACCGCCTTGCGCGATTTGGTATCGCGGTCGGGCCAGAGCCGATCCAGCTCCCGATCGATCTGGTGCTGGAGATTGCGCGTGAAGGTGCTGATCCAGACCACGCCGTCGTTCTTCTCGGCCCAGACCGTCGCGGGTGCGAGATAGCCGAGCGTCTTGCCGATGCCGGTGCCGGCTTCGGCCAGCAGCATGTTCGGCGCATCCTCGCTCGCGCGCGGCGCGAAGGCGTGCGTCGCCGCGCTCGCGTAATCGCCCTGACCGGGGCGCTGTTCCGTATCGCTCGCCTGCAGGAGTTCGGCAAGGCGGTGGCGCGCCTCGATCGGTTCGACCGGCACGTTGCCGGCCGGCGGCTCGGGCGCATGCTCCGACCATTCCGGCAGCAGATGCCAGATTTCGAGCCCGGCGAGCGGCCGGTGTTCGGCGAGATCGTCCTTGCCCAGTGCGGCCAGCACCAACTCGGCCCAGGGCCAGCCGCCTTCGCGCATCACCAGCGCAATGCCGGCGCGGCGCCATGCGCGGCGCGCATCGGCGTCGGGCGCATTGCGGTCGCCCAGTTCGGCGAGCAATTTTGCCGCGGCGATCGGCAATGATTCGGCCTCGGCCTCGAGCGTCTCGGGCACGGGCAGATCGAGCGCGCGGGCGATGCCGCGTGGGGTCGGCAGACAGAATCGCGCCGGACGCACGAAGGCGAAGAGTTCGAGCAGATCGAAGGCGGCAAATCGCTCGCCCCCCAGCCGCCGTGCCAAAGCCGGCATATGCACGACCAGCGGTCGGCGGTTGCGCGCGTGGCGGGCCGCCTCCCGGAACGGCAGATGGTCGATGGAACCGCCCGATCCATCGGGCGCGGGCTCGCGCCAGACGGCATCGCGCGCACCCGCAACGAGCGACGGCGCGAGGCGCAACAGGGTGGATGCGGGGGTGCTGGTGTCCATTCGAATCCGAGAGCCGCAGTATAGCGGCTTATATCCGTTTGACCGCCCTGCGGCCTGCCCCTAGTTTTCGCGCCGCTGTTTCACGGATTTCGCTTCATCTTTCGACAGGCTCAGGATGAGGCTTCGATGTTTCTTGAAACGGACCCTCATGCTTCGACAGGCTCAGCATGAGGAAATGAAACTCAGGACCCCTCATCCTGAGCCGGTCGAAGGATGAGTGCAGAGTGCCCCTTTCTATGCCGAACGAACGAGACCTCGCTTTGAACGCCCGCGCCTGGCCCTTCGAGGAGGCGCGCAAGCTGCTCCAGCGCTACAAGGATGCGCCGCCCAGGAAGGGCTATGTGCTGTTCGAGACCGGCTATGGTCCTTCGGGCCTGCCGCATATCGGCACGTTCGGCGAGGTGGTGCGCACGACGATGGTGCGCCAGGCCTTCCGTCGCATGAGCGATCTGCCGACGCGACTCTTTGCGTTCTCCGACGACATGGACGGTCTGCGCAAGGTGCCGGACAACGTGCCGAACAAGGAGATGCTGACCGAACATCTCGGCCGGCCCTTGACCGTGATCCCCGATCCGTTCGGTTGCCATGAGAGCTTCGGCCATCACAACAACGCGATGCTGCGCGGCTTTCTCGACGGGTTCGGTTTCGAATACGAGTTCCAGAGCTCGACCGACTGGTACAGATCGGGCCGCTTCGACGCTGCACTTCGCCTGGTGCTCGAAAAATACGACGAGGTCATGGCGGTGATGCTGCCCTCGCTGCGCGAGGAGCGGGCGAAGAGCTACAGCCCGTTTCTGCCGGTGTCGCCCAAGAGCGGGCGCGTGCTGCAGGTGCCGATCCTCGAGCATCATGTCGAGCGCGGCACGGTCGTCTTCGAGGACGAAGACGGTGCGAAGACCGAACTGCCGGTCACCGGCGGGCATTGCAAGCTGCAATGGAAGCCCGACTGGGCGATGCGCTGGTATGCGCTCGGCGTCGATTACGAGATGTCGGGCAAGGATCTCATCACCTCGGTCGAACTCGCCAACAAGATCTGCCGCATTCTCGGCGCCGAGCCGCCGGAAGGCTTCAACTTCGAGCTCTTCCTCGACGAGAAGGGCCAGAAGATTTCGAAGTCGAAGGGCAACGGCCTGTCGGTCGAGGAATGGCTCGCTTATGCGCCGCCGGAAAGCCTCGCGCTCTTCATGTATTCGAAGCCCCGTGCCGCGAAGCGGCTTTACTTCGATGCGTTCCCGCGCGCGGTCGACGATTATCTGACCTTTATCGAGAAATATCAGAGCGAAGCGCCGGAGCGCAAAATCGAGAATCCGGTCTGGCACATCCATGACGGCAATCCGCCGCAGGCCGTGTCGCCGCTGACCTTCGGCATCCTTCTCAATCTCGCCTCGGTCTGCAACGCGGCCGACAAGGAAACGCTCTGGGCGTTCATCAGCCGCTACGCGCCGGGTGCGACGCCCGAAACGGCGCCGTTCCTCGATCGGCTGGTCGGCCATGCGCTCGCCTTCTTCCGCGATTTCGTGCGGCCGGCGAAGAAATATCGCGCGCCGACCGCGATGGAGCGCGTCGCACTCGAGGATCTGCGCAAGGTCCTCGACACCTTCGATGCGTCGTCGGATTCGGAAGCGATCCAGTTCGAGATCTACGAAGTCGGCAAGCGGCACGACTTCCCGGACCTGCGGAGCTGGTTCAAGGCGCTCTATGAAATCCTGCTCGGCGAGGAGCAGGGGCCGCGCATGGGTACCTTCGCGAAACTCTACGGTCTCGACGAGACCAAGGCGCTGATCGATCGCGTGTTGCGCGGCGAGGATCTGAGCGCAGCGTAGCTTTTATCGCATCGTCATTCGCGTCTCCTTCGTAAGTTCGCCGTTTCGTGGCGCTGTTCGTTTCGTCCCGAACCGATCGCGGCACAGCAGAACCGTGCCATCCGGTGCCGGCGGGGTGCGTCGAGCGCACCCGGACCGGGCTTCACAGGGGTGCCGGGCTTTCAGGGCCGCGGCGGTTGCGCATCCGAAGCTGCG
>JBBDWX010000132.1:0-4748 GCA_040902665.1 Dongiaceae bacterium | reverse complement strand
AGCGGTTCGGGAGCCGGCGCCGTGGTGGCGCCGCGCCAGGTCGCGCAGATGCAGGACGTGTTGGCGGCGGTCATCGGCTGGGGCACCGGGAAGGCAGCCGACATCGGACGACCCAGCGGCGGCAAGACCGGGACCGCGCAAGATTATCGCGACGCCTGGTTCGTCGGGTTTACCGCCGAGCTGGTCACCGGCGTCTGGTTCGGCAATGACGACAACCGGCCGATGACCGAAGTGACCGGCGGTCGTCTGCCGGCGCGGCTCTGGGCCGCCTTCATGGCGCCGGCGCTCGAGGGCGAGCCGATCCGTGCACTGCCTTTGGCGGCGCCATCCGAGCCGCAGATCGTGAGCGTCGAACCGCCGCCCGAAGAGACCGCCGCACCGGGGATCGTCGACGAATTCAGCAATCTCCTCGAATCGCTGTTTTCGGGCGGCGGCACCGGCACCGGTGGCTCGACGCCGGATGCCGGGGCTGGCGAAACATCGTCGGGTCCGACCGCGACCGATCGCGAACGCAAGTAACAGATTTGAAAGCACTGTCCCGCGCTGGCATGGAGCTCGCTATGCAGACCGATGTTCATGAAATCGCCCCGGATTTGTATCGCATTTCGACCTACGTCGACGGGTTCGGCATCCAGTTCAACCAGTTTCTGCTGCGCGACGACGAACCGTTCCTGATGCATACCGGCATGCGCCGGATGTTTCCGGCAACGCTCAAGGCGGTCGCCCGAATCGTCGACCCCGCCACATTGCGCTGGATCGGTTACAGCCATTTCGAGCCCGACGAATGCGGCGCGCTGAATGAGTGGTTCGGCGTCGCACCGCAGGCCGCACCGGTCTGCAGCACGGTCGGCGCGATGGTCATGCTGGGCGATTTCTCGGATCGTCCGGCGCGGCCGATGGCCGACAACGAGTTGCTCGAGACCGGCCGGCATCGGCTGCGTTTCGTTTCGACGCCGCATCTGCCGCATGGCTGGGATGCGGGACTGTTCTTCGATGAAGCGGACAAATCACTGTTCTGCTCCGATCTTCTGTTTCAACCGGGCAATTCGAAACCGCTGAGCGAAAGCGATATCGTCGAGCCGGCCGTCGACGCGATGCGCGCCGCGCTCGAAGGGCCGATGGCAAAAGACATGCCCTATACGCGGGACACGCGCCGGCTGCTCGACCGGCTGGCCGCACTCGAGCCGCGAACGCTGGCGGTGATGCATGGTGCGTCGTTTCATGGCGACGGTGGTGCTGCGTTGCGACAATATGCGGACGCCGTCGACGCGGTGCTCGGCACGGCCTGACCGATCGGATCCGGCCGCAAGTTGGCGGCCTCCCCGGCCTTATGTTTCAATGGCGCCATGTCGGTTGAGGATGGTACGCCGTCGCGGCCCGATTTTCGTCGCATCGTATGGCCCCTCGCCATCGCCGAGACCGTCGTCTGGGCGGGGATTTATTACGCGTTCCCGGCATTGCTGCCGGCCTGGGAGAGCGATCTCGGCTGGTCGAAAGCGGCGCTGTCCGGTGCCTTCACGCTCTCGCTGCTGACCGGCGCCGCCGCAACGCCGATCGCAGGACGCCTGATCGATCACGGCCATGGCCGCATTGTGCTGACCGGCGGTGCTCTGCTCGGTGCCGCGATGCTGCTGCTGCTCTCGCAGGCAACCCAGCTCTGGCATTTCTATGCCGTCTGGGTCGGGCTCGGCATCGCCATGGCCTGCTCGCTCTATCAGGCCTGCTTTGCTTTTCTCACTCATGCGCTGGCCGAGAAGGCGCGGCGCGCGATCGTGCTGGTTTCGCTGGTGGCGGGATTTGCCGGGACCGTCTCGTTCCCGACGGCGCACAGCATGGTGGCGCTCGCCGACTGGCGGCTCGCGGTCGTCGTGTTTGCGATTGCCATTCTCGTTATTGCGGTACCGCTGTTCTGGCTCGGCACGCGGTCGCAGGGTGCAAGCGACCTCGCGCTCGAGCGCCAGCCCAGCGCGCGCGCCAGCGAGGCGATGCGCGTCGCGAAGACGGCGGTCTTCTGGCTGATGGCACTGTCGTTTGCGGCGATCGCGATCAACCATGGAATCATCACCACGCATATCCTGCCGATCCTCGCCGATCGCGGTGTGCAGGAGGATGCGGCGGTGCTGGCCGCCGCGATGATCGGACCGATGCAGGTCGCCGGGCGCCTCGCGATGATGGCGGCAGAGCGTTATGTCTCGACCCGCAGCATTATCGTCGCCTGCGATCTTTCATTGGCACTCGCGGCCGGCCTTCTGTTCGCGGCCGGGTTCGGCGCGTTGCCCGGTCTCGTCGTCGGCTTCGTCGTCCTGATGGGTGCCGGTGTCGGCGTCACCAGCATCATCCGGCCGGTGGTCGTCGCGGAACTGCTCGGCCGGCGCAATTTCGGCCTGGTCTCGGGTTTGCTCGCGATGCCGACCACGGCCGGCTATGCGGCCGCACCTACGATCGCTGCGCTGCTCTGGGCCGAAGGGCAACGCTCGGGAAGCGGTTACGATTACGTGCTGGTGGCGGCGGTCCTGTTGGCTCTGCTCGGTCTTGCCGCGCTGCTGGCGGCCTGGCGCGCCGCGAAACCGCCAGAGCAACCGCCGGCCTGATCTATGCGGGCGTCTGCGGCGCGAGCGCTTCGCGCTTCGCAGCCGGGCGCACGATCAGCCAGTAGGCGAGCGCCGCTCCGCCCGCCACCAGCGCCATCGCGCCGGCCATCGGCAGCGCCGTCTCGTCATAGACATGGCCGATGCCCAGACCGACGAGCGCTGCAAAACCCATCTGGATGAAGCCGACCAGCGACGAGGCGGCACCTGCTGCGCGCGGAAAGGGTATGAGCGCGCCGGCATAGGCGCTCGGCATGGTAAGCCCGACGCCGAGCATGAAGACGATGGTCGGGCCAACGATGGTCACGACGCTCGGAGCGCCGATCAGCGCAAATGCGAGAATCGCGCCGGCACCGGCCAGCATGAAAAAACTGCCGATCATGACCAGCCGGTCGGGCGCGAGGCGGCGCGACAATTTCCCGCCGGCAGTGCTGCCGACGATATAACCAATCACGATCGCGCCGAAACAGAACCCGTAAACATCCGGCGTGACGCCGACCAGGTCGATCAGCACGAAGGACGACCCCGAGATGAAACAGAAGATGCCGGCATAAGCGCAGGCGACGCCGAACAGATAGCCGAGATAGAGGCGATTGCGCAGGAACATCGCGTAGTTGCCGAACATGCGGCGCATGTGGGTCGCGGTCGGATCGGGCGCCGGATTGGTCTCGGGCAGGATCAGCACGGTCGCGAGCAACGCGAAACAGCCATAAAGCACCAGCGCCGCCATATTCGCGCGCCAGCCGAACCAGACTTCGACGAAACCGCCGAAGATCGGTGCGACCATCGGCGCGACCGCGACCGCTGCGCTGAGATAGGACATGACACGCCCGGTCCCGCTGCGGCCATGCACGTCGCGCACGATGGCGCGGCAGAGCGTGGGGCCGACCGCGGCGCCAAAGGCCTGCACAAAGCGGCCGACAATCAGCAGCTCGATCGACCCGGCGATTGTGCAGGCAATGCTCGCCACGCAATAGATCGAAAGCCCGACGATCAGTACCGGCCGGCGACCATAGCGATCGGCGACCGGGCCCCAGAGCAGCTGCCCGCTCGCGAGTCCGGCGAGAAAGAGGCTCAGCGTCAGCTGTACCGAAGCGACGTCGGCCTCGAGCGCCGCGGTCAATCCCGGCAAAGATGGCAGATAGAGATCGGTCGAGACCGGACCCAGCGCCACCAGCACTGTCAGCAACGCGATCACAATAAAACTATCGGGGCGGGGCATCGTGAATCGGGGCCGCTTTCGGGCGAAGGGACCGCCGTTCATAGACGCGCGCCGGATGCAGTGCAATTCCGGCTTTGCCCGGAAACGGGAGCATCGGAATAGGCGGCGATGGGATTGGCAATGCCGGCCCCGACCGGCGATGATCGGCGCCCGGGGAGGAACGGCTCATGGTATCGAAACGCGGCGAGGAAAAACCGTGGATGGCGCCCGACGATTACGGACGCAGCCTTTCCGGCCTCGGCATCAATCTTCTGGTGCGCGACGTCCCGCGCGGCGTCGCCTTCGCGAAGGCGGTGTTGCTGGCGCGTGTCGTCTATGAAGATGCCGATTTCGCGGTGCTGCGCTACGAAGCCGGACGTACCGCCGCGGAATGGATGCTCCATGCCGATCACACCTACAGCAGCCATCCGCTCCTGGTTCTGACCGGCGACAACGCGATCCGCGGCGCCGGCGCCGAGTTCCGTCTCTACGATCTCGATCCCGACGCGGCGGTGAAACGCGCCGACGCGCGCGGCGACACGGTGCTGCAGGGCGCGACCGACAAGCCGCATGGCCTGCGCGAATGCTATATCGCCGATCCGGACGGTTATGTGTGGGTGCCGGGCGTGCCGAAGAAAAAATCCGGCTGAGATCGCGCGCGAACCTGCGTTCGGGTAGCGCTATCCGACGATCAGGGGCCGCCGATCAGGGGGCGCGACCGTAGCGATGCAGATGCAGCCCTTCGGTCTGCAGCCAGTGCCGCGCGCTCTTCTCGTGCCGCGTCAGCTCTCCGACGAGGCGCCAGAAGCGCGGGCTGTGATTCAGCTCCTTCATATGCGCGACTTCATGCGCGACCACATAGTCGATCACGTGCGGCGGCGCGAAGATCAGCCGCCACGTAAAGGCAAGACAACCGGAAGGCGAGCAACTGCCCCAGCGCGTCTTGGTATCCTTGAGCG
>JBBDWX010000131.1:678-4753 GCA_040902665.1 Dongiaceae bacterium | reverse complement strand
CGAGGCCAGCCGCCGCATGGGCGCGGTCTCCACCGCCCAGAAGAACGACGCGCTCGAGCGCATCGCGCACGCGCTGGTGGCGGAGCAGGAGCGCATCCTCGCCGTGAACGGCCCGGAGGTGGAGCGCGCCCGCGAGCGTGGCATACGCATGCTGGCCGGCACGGTCGTCACCGGCGTGACCGGCCGCCGCTGTGTCGCCGGCGTCGAGGTTGCGCGTCTCGCCAGTGACGGCACCGGCATTGCAGGCGGCGTCGAGCAGATCGAATGCGATCTGGTCGCGATGTCAGGCGGCTGGAATCCGGCCGTCCATCTCTTCTGTCAGTCGCAGGGCAAACTTCGGTACGACGACGAGAGAGCCTGCTTCGTCCCGGGCCGCCCTGCACAGAAGCAGTATTTCGCCGGCAGCGCCAATGGCGCGTTCGCGCTGGCCGACGTGCTGATCGAAGGCTTCCATGCCGGCATCTCGGCTGTCGATGCTGCCGGATTCGGTGCTACCGCCAACAACGTGCCGCCGCGTGCCGATCGCGAAGAGGCCGCGCCGCTGCGCCCGCTCTGGCTCGTGCCCTCGACCAGGACGCTCGGCCATGGCGCCAAACGCTTCGTCGATCTGCAGAACGATGTGACGGCGGCCGATCTGCTGCTGGCGCATCGCGAGGGGCTCGAATCCGTCGAGCATGTGAAACGCTACACGACCAGCGGCATGGGCACCGACCAGGGCAAAACCTCGAACGTGAACACGCTCGCGATCCTGGCCGAGGCGCAGATCAAGACGATTCCGACATTGGGCGTGACGACCTTCCGGGCGCCCTACACGCCGGTCACCTATGGCGCGCTCGCCGGGCGCGATGTCGGGCATCTCGCCGACCCGATCCGAACGACCGCTATCCATCCCTGGCATGTCGAGCACGGCGCCGCCTTCGAGGATGTCGGGCAGTGGAAGCGGCCCTGGTTCTTTCCGAAGCCGGGCGAAGACATGCATCAGGCGGTCGCGCGCGAAACGAAGGCCGTGCGCGACGGCGTCGGCATTTTGGATGCTTCGACCCTCGGCAAGATCCAGATCGAGGGGCGGGATTCGGCCGAGTTCCTCAATCGTATCTACACCAACGCGTGGAAGAAACTGGACGTGGGCCGCAGCCGGTACGGGCTGATGTGCCGCGAAGACGGCATGGTGTTCGATGACGGCGTCACCTCGCGCATCGGCGAGAACAGTTTCCTGATGACGACGACGACCGGCGGCGCCGCCAACGTGCTCGACTGGCTCGAAGAGTATTTACAGACCGAATGGCCGACGCTGAACGTCTACTGCACTTCGGTGACCGAGCAATGGGCAACGATCTCAATCGCCGGGCCGAAATCGATCGACGTGATGCACGAAGTCGCAACCGGCCTCGACGTCTCATCCGAGCGCTTCCCCTTCATGTCGTTCCAGGAAGGCACCGTCGCCGGCGTTGCCGCGCGCATCTACCGCATCAGTTTTACCGGCGAAGTCTCGTTCGAGATCAACGTGCCGTCTTACTACGGTCTCGCCGTCTGGGAAGCTGTGTGGGCCGCCGGGCAGAAACATGGCATGACACCCTACGGCACCGAGACGATGCATGTGCTGCGCGCCGAGAAAGGTTTCATCATCGTCGGCCAGGAAACCGACGGCACGGTCACGCCGATCGATCTCGGTATGGACTGGATCGTTTCGAAGCAGAAGGATTTCATCGGTCGCCGCTCTTTGACCCGCAGCGACTCCGCGCGCAGCGATCGCAAGCAGCTCGTCGGTCTCCTGACCGAAGATCCAAAAGAGATTCTGCCCGAGGGTGCCCAGCTCGTGTTCGACCCGGCTTCGCCGATACCGATGCCGATGGTTGGCCATGTGACGTCGAGTTACTGGAGCCCCAATTGCGACCGTTCGATCGCGCTCGCTTTGGTCAAGGGCGGCCTTGGGAAGAAAGGCGATACCGTCTATTCGCCGCTGGTTGGCCGCACCGTCAAGGCGACTATCGTCGATCCCGTCTTCTTCGATCCGGAGAATAAGCGCCGTGACTGAGCAAACCGACCTGATGCGCAGCCCCCTCGCCGACCGCGCGAGCGCCATCAAAGCGGCCGGTGCGCCGGGGATCGTGTCGCTCCGCGAACTGCCGACGGCGTCCCAGATCGACCTGCGCGGCAATCCGGGCGACGCGGCGTTCCTGGCTGGCGCACGCGCGGCGATCGGATTCGATCTGCCGGGCGAGCCTAACCGGGCGACGACGAAAGACGAGCGCGCCGCGCTCTGGCTGTCGCCGGATCAGTGGCTGGTCCTGGCACCCTTCGCCGAACGCGAGGCGCTTCTGAGCGGTCTACGTGCGACGCTCGCCGGGCAGCATGTCTCGGTCGCCGATGTCAGTGCGAACCGGGTGCTGCTCGAATTGACCGGCCCGAAGGCCCGCGAGGTGATCGCCAAGGGCTGCGGCCTCGATCTCCATCCGCGCAGCTTCACCCCCGGATCCTGCGCGCAGTCCCTGCTCGCCCGCAGCCAGGCCCTGATCTGGCAGACCGACAACGCACCGACCTACCGCCTCATGGTTCGCCCATCTTTTGCCGGCTATGTCGTCGATTTCCTGATCGACGGGATGCGCGAATACGCCTTGCGCCCGATTGCCGGTTAGCACTCCCGCTCCTACTCGACGGCAATATCCTCGAACCAAAGCTCCCGCCGCTCGCGGATGAATCTCTCCATAAGGGCGATGCATTCCGGATCGTCCATCAGCACAACCTCGACACCGTGACTCTCGATGAATGGGATATTGCCGGCGAAGTTCCGATTTTCGCCGATCACCA
The DNA here is from genome assembly GCA_040902665.1 of Dongiaceae bacterium. Taxonomy (GTDB): domain Bacteria; phylum Pseudomonadota; class Alphaproteobacteria; order Dongiales; family Dongiaceae; genus JAWXBK01. The sequence continues at coordinate 1,945 of JBBDWX010000131.1, read as the reverse complement.
GTCTCGGGACAGCAAACTGCACAATCGTGCCGGCGCACATCATGCAGGGGCTGAGGGTCGTATAGAGCGTCAAGCTCTTATAGTGCCGGCGACGGCCGAGACGCCGCAAACAGTCCATTTCGCCGTGGGCAATGGGGTCGCCGTCCTGGACGCGGCGATTGTGCCCTGCCGCCAGCATCGCTTTGCCTTCCGCAATTGCCGATCCGACCGGCACTCCGCCCTCGCCATAGCCCTTCTGCGCCTCGGCGAGCGCCACGCGCATCATATGCAGGTCGGTTTCCGTTGCAGTCCCCATTTTCATGCCTGTTTCCTTTCGACCGTCGTATTCTCCGAAACTTGGGGATCCCGCCCGATCGATGCTTGCCCGCTACGGCCCGGCTCCTATTGTCAGCATCCGGCGCCGCCGTCACAATCCGGCCGCGCGTCCACCCTCGAATACGGCACATGCATCCAACACCGCAACCGCTTATCGGGCTTTCGGCCGACTGGAAAGATAGCGACGGCAAGCCCGTCCATACCGTCGGCGACAAATATGTTCGCGCGATTGTCGTTGGCGCACACGGATTGCCATTGCTGATTCCGGCATTGGGCGCGGCCATCGACCCGGCCGATCTTGCACGACGCCTCGACGGGCTCTGTCTCACCGGTTCGCTGTCAAACGTGCATCCCCGATTTTATGAGGGCAAGCCGGGCCCACATGCGGAACCCTATGACGAGGCGCGGGACGAGATTGCAATTCCCCTGATTCGCGAGGTCCTCTCGCAAGGCGTACCCCTGCTTGCAATATGCCGAGGATTCCAGGAATTGAATGTGGCTCTTGGCGGCACGTTGCACGCGCGGGTTCATGACGTGCCCGGCCGTGCCGATCACCGTGCCCCTACCTCCGACGATGCCGATGTGAAATACGGACCGAAGCATCCGGTCCGTTTTGCACCGGGCGGCACGTTCGAAAAAATTGCCGGCGCCCCGGAGATTCATGTCAATTCGCTACACTCGCAGGGTATCGATCGGCTCGCCGAAGGGCTTGCTGCAGAAGGTACCGCGCCGGACGGTACGATCGAGGCGGTCCGCGTCAAGGATGCCCCGGCATTCGCCCTCGGGGTGCAATGGCATCCCGAATTCAAGGCAGACCAGAACCCGTTCTCTATGAAGCTCTATCACGCCTTCGGCGAGGCATGCCGGGCACGAGCAAAAACGCGCGCCGGGGGCAATCTGTGATGGCCGACTCCGTCTATCTGATGGGGGTCGATCTCGGCTCCAGCAATCT
>JBBDWX010000131.1:0-668 GCA_040902665.1 Dongiaceae bacterium | reverse complement strand
CCGCAGCGACGGCAGCTTGGCCGGCGAAGCCTCGCACCCGATCGAAACCCAGATCCGGCATCCCGGCTGGTCGGAACAGAACCCCGAAGACTGGTACGCCGCTTTCTGTAAGGCCGTGCCACAAGCGATCCGCCAGGCCGGGATCGATGCCAACGCAATCGCCGGGATCGGTTTCAGTGCGGGCGCCCATATCCCCGTCCTGACCGACTCGAACGATCGCGTCATCCGCCCCGCCATCCTCTGGGCCGATCAGCGCAGCGCCGCCGAGGCGCGCGAGCTGCATGAAAAACATGGCGAGATGATCATCGGTCGCTCGCTCAACCGCGCCAATCCGACCTGGGCGCTGGCGATGCTGAAATGGCTCAAGACGCATGAGCCCGAGGCGATCCAACGTACCAAGCGGTTGTTCATCGCGAAAGACTGGCTGCGCTGGCGCATCACCGGCGCCTGGCATACCGATTATAGCGATGTGATCGGCGCGCTGATGGGCGACAACGAAACGCGCGACTGGTCGCCCGAGATCTGCGCGCTGATCGATTGGGACATGGCGACCTTGCCGCCGGTCGTCGAACCCTCGGCCGTGGTCGGTGCCGTGACGAAGGAAGCGGCCGCAGAAACCGGTCTCGCACCCGGCACGCCGGTCACCTGCGGCTCGAACGACACCACGG
>JBBDWX010000130.1:0-4773 GCA_040902665.1 Dongiaceae bacterium | reverse complement strand
ATCGGCACGACCGTTGCTCATGGTCGGGGTTAATCAGGTCATCATGATGTCGCTCAACATGGTGATCATTGCCTCGATGATCGGGGCCGGTGGCCTCGGATACGATGTGCTGCTGGCACTGCGCGCGCTCAAGATCGGCGCAAGCCTCGAAGCGGGACTCGCGATCGTCGTTATTGCCATCGTGCTCGACCGGTTGAGCCAGGCCGCCGTCCACACCGTCAGCACCCGGCGGCTCGACGTTCGCCCTGTATGGCGGCGCTATCCGTTTCTGTTCGCCTCCCTTGCTCTCGTCGTCATTACCACGCTTCTCAGTTTTCTGGTGCCCGGATTTGCTCAGATCCCCGAGGGCTGGACAGTGACACTGGCCCCTTATGCCAAAGAACTGATCGATTGGATCAACATCAACTATTTCGACTACATCGAAGCGTTTCGGGTTGCATTGCTTCTCAACATTCTCAATCCGGTTCGTGATTTTCTGATCGATTTGCCGTGGTTTGCGGCCGTCGCATTGATTGGCATCGCAGGTTGGCAATTCGGCGGTTGGCGATTGTCGTTGTTGACGATGAGCCTCACCGCCTTCTGTGCCATGGTCGGGCTCTGGGACAAAACGATGACCACCGTCTACCTTGTGGGTGTCTCGGTGGTGATCTCCTGCCTGATTGGTATACCGCTGGGCATCTGGGCAGCCCGCAGCAGCCTCGGCAACCGCATCCTCACACCATTTGTCGATCTGCTGCAGACGATTCCCGCGTTCGTCTATCTTATCCCGGTAGTCATGTTGTTCCGTGTCGGTGACGTATCCGCAATGATCGCGATCATTGCCTATGCGATCGCACCGGCCATTCGCTACACCAATCACGGCATTCGCCAGGTATCGCCGCAGCTCATCGAGGCGGCAAAGGTCGCCGGCTGCACCCGTACACAAATCCTGTTTCGCGTACAGCTCCCTCTGGCACTCCCTGAAATCATGCTCGGCGTCAATCAGGTAATCATGCTGGCGATCGCAATGGATATCATTGCGGCCATGGTGGGTACGCGCGACCTTGGCCAGGAAGTGTTCATCTCGCTGGCCAAAGCCGATGCCGGACGCGGCATTATCGCCGGCCTCTGCGTCGCCTTCATCGGCATTGTCGCTGACCGTTTGATCGGCGGCTGGAGCCGCAAGCTCCGGCAGCGTTTCGGCATGGCCGGCTGATCTGCAATCCGGCTTGGCCAAAATGACCATGATCGACGCGCGCCAGATTGCTGCCACCCTCGCTTGCTGGAAGGGCCCGGTCGATCCGCAGCCGCTCGGCGGCGGCATTACCAACAAGAACTTTGTCGTCGAGGATGCCGGCAGAAAATACGTCGTGCGCATCGGGGCCGATATTCCCGTGCATCAGATCATGCGATTCAACGAACTGGCCGCCAGCCGCGCGGCACATGCGGCCGGCGTTTCTCCGCGTGTCGTGTTCGCGACCGACGGCGCCCTGGTGATCGACCATATCGACGGCCGCACCTATGGCGAGGCGGATGTCGCGACCCAGGTCAATCTCGAACGCATCCTGCCGCTGCTCCTGCGCGCGCATCGGGACATACCGAGATATCTGCGCGGCGCGGCACTGGTTTTCTGGGTGTTTCATGTATTGCACGATTATGCAGGCACATTGAAGGACGGTAACAGCCGGCATCTGCCGCGCTTAGCGGAGCTGGCGGCAATTGCCGAGCGCCTCGAAGGCGCCGTCGGACGGATCGAACTGGTTTATGGCCACAACGATCTCCTGCCCGGCAATTTCATCGACGACGGCAACCGCATCTGGCTGATCGATTGGGACTATGGCGGATTCAACAGTCCGCTCTTCGATCTCGGTGGCCTCGCTTCGAATAACGGGCTTACACCCGATCAGGAGGAATGGCTGCTTGAAGCCTATTTCGACCGCCCCGTCGCTGACGAATTGCGAATCCGCTATCACGCCATGAAATGCGCTTCTCTGTTGCGCGAAAGCATGTGGAGCATGGTTCAGGAAATCCATTCCACGCTCGATTTCGACTATGCCGCTTATACGGCCGAGAACATGCGCCGCTTCGAGCGCGCATGGACCTCGTTCCAGGCGATGTGAGCGGACGATGGCGGAACTCCCGAAAAGCGCGAAAGCGGTCATCGTCGGCGGCGGCATCATCGGCTGCTCGACGGCCTATCATCTCGGCAAACTGGGCTGGACCGACACGGTTCTGCTCGAGCGCAAGAAGTTAACGTCCGGCAGTACGTTTCACGCCGCCGGCCTGGTCGGCCAGTTGCGCACGAGCGCGAATATCACCCAACTGCTCGGCTACTCGATCGATCTTTATAACCGGATCGAGGCCGAGACCGGTCTCGCGACCGGCTGGAAGATGAACGGCGGGCTGCGGCTCGCCTGCAATGCCGATCGCTGGACCGAGGTCAAGCGCCAGGCAACAACCGCGCATTCTTTCGGCCTCAAGATGGATCTTCTGACACCAAAAGAGGCGCAGGATCTCTGGCCGCTGATGCAGGTCGACGATGTGATCGGCGCCGCTTTCCTGCCGACCGACGGCCAGGCCAACCCGAGCGACATCACCCAGGCACTCGCGAAAGGCGCGCGCCAGACCGGCGTCACCATTCTCGAAGACACTAAAGTGCTCTCGGTCATCGTCGAAAACGGCCGCATTCGCGGTCTCGAAACCGACAAGGGGCAGATCGAATGCGAGATCGTGGTCTGCTGCGCGGGACAATGGTCCCGCGGTTTCGCTGCGTCGGTCGGCGTCAGCGTGCCGCTGGTTTCGGTGCAGCATCAGTACATGGTGACCGAACGCATCGAGGGCGTCGCACCGAACCTGCCGACATTGCGCGATCCGGATCGCCTCACCTACTACAAGGAAGAGGTCGGCGGGCTGGTGATGGGCGGTTACGAACCCAACCCCTTGCCCTGGGCCGAGGACGGCATTCCTGAAGATTTCCACTATACGCTACTCACCTCGAACTTCGATCATTTCGAACCGATGGTGGAACTTGCGCTCGGCCGTGTACCGGCGCTGCAGACGGCCGGTATCAAGGAACTGATCAACGGGCCGGAGAGCTTCACGCCGGACGGCAATTTCATCCTTGGCGAAGCGCCCGAACTGAAAAACTTCTTCGTCGGCGCCGGCTTCAATGCCTTCGGCATCGCCTCGGGTGGCGGCGCGGGCATGGCGCTTGCCGAATGGGTCGTGCGGGGTGAACCGCCCTACGATCTCTGGCCGGTCGATATCCGCCGCTTCGGCCGCCCGCATTTCGACACCGACTGGGTGCGCACGCGCACCATGGAGGCCTACGGCAAGCATTACACGATTGCCTGGCCGTCCGAGGAGCACGCGAGCGGCCGGCCCTGCCGGCGCTCGCCGCTCTACGAAATACTGAAAAGCGCCGGCGCCTGTTTCGGCGAGAAGCTCGGCTGGGAACGGCCAAACTGGTATGCCGATCTCGCTACCGGGGAGAAGGCGGAGGATCGCTACAGCTTCGGGCGCCCCAACTGGTTCGAGGCCGTCGGACGCGAGCACAAAGCCGCGCGCGAAGCTGCCGTCCTGTTCGACCAGACATCGTTCGCCAAGTTCCTGCTGGTCGGTCCCGATGCAGAAAGTGCCCTCACCTGGGTCTGTTCCAACGATGTGGCGAAACCCGTCGGCAAGGTAACGTACACGCAGATGCTGAACGGTCGGGGCGGCATCGAGTGCGATCTGACGGTCACACGAATCGCACCGGAGAGCTTCTACATCGTAACCGGGACGGGCTTTGCGACGCACGATTTCGACTGGATCCGGCGCAATATTCCGGCCGGGGCGAACGCGCATCTGGTCGACATCACTTCGGCCCATGCCGTGCTGTCGCTGATGGGGCCGAAATCGCGGGAGATCCTGGCCGCCGCGACGCGTGACGATCTATCCAACCACGCCTTCCCCTTCGGTACCGCGCAGCGCATCGGGATTGGCGGCGCGCCTGTGCTTGCCGTACGCGTCACTTATGTCGGTGAACTCGGCTGGGAGCTGCATATGCCGGTCGAGTATGCCGTCAACGTCCATGCTGCGTTGATGGTCGCGGGCGCCCCGCACGGCCTGCGCAATGCCGGTTATCGCGCGATCGAGACCTTGCGTCTCGAAAAAGGTTACCGCGCCTGGGCCGGCGATATCGGCCCGGATTTCACACCGTTCGAGGCCGGCATGGGTTGGGCGGTGAAGCTGCGCAAGAACGTGGACTTCAAGGGTCGCAAGGCGCTTGAGGAGCAGAAAGCCGCGGGGACGAAACGGTTGCTCGCCGGATTCACGGTCGACGACCCAGCCGTAATCCTCCTCGGCCGCGAGACGATCCTGCGCGATGGCAAGCCGGCCGGCTGGCTGTCGAGCGCCGGTTGGGGCTATACGGTCGAGAAGAACATCGGTTTCGGCTATGTCCGGAATGCTGGCGGTGTCGACACCGACTATGTACTCGGCGCGCGCTACGAGCTTGAGGTCGCGACCGAGCGCGTGCCCTGCGCCGTCACGCTGGAGCCGCTGTACGACCCGACGATGGCTCGGATCAAGGGCTGACGTCCAACCGGTTGCCCGCGCGCGACAGCGGCGCTAAGTCACCCGGTGCGACCCGGCAGATTCTTCGTCCCGAGTCGGTATCGGAAGCTCATGCGCCCTGAGATCCTGTTCCCGCTCTTCGCCCCGGTGACGTCGCTTCAGGGCGTCGGGCCGCGCTTTGCCAAACTGATCGAAAAGGCGGCGGGACCGCAGGTGGTCGACCTGCTCTGGCATATG
>JBBDWX010000129.1:0-4810 GCA_040902665.1 Dongiaceae bacterium | reverse complement strand
GGACGCGCGAACCGCCGAGGCCCAGAAAGCCCGGCAACCCTGTGAAGTCCCCGGTCCCCAGCGCTCGTCGCATGGCACCGCGGCACCGGATGGCGCGGCTCTGCCGTGCAGCGATCGAAGTGACCGGGACGATGCGGTAACGGTTCGGCAACAGTTCAGGAGAACGCCATGGTCTGACAATATCAACATCGTCATTGCCGGGCTTGACCCGGCAATCCACCAAGCCGCTGCACGAGCGGGCGCCATGTCGGCCTCGATGGAGTCGCGCAAGCACAACCGAACCCGGTCGCGCCGTGGATCGCCGGATCAAGTCCGGCGATGACGAAAAGGATTTTTCGATCCGGCGATCGCTGACGCCGCCCTACTCCGCCGCGTCCCGCGTCGCGATGGCGACCGGCCCCGAGAACGGCCGGTCGTGCTGCAGCGAAGGGATCATCGAACGCACCGCCTCGACCTTTGCGAGATCGATGTCGGCGCTGACGACACCGACTGTGTCGCCGGCATCGGCGAGCACCTCGCCCCAGGGATCGACGATCAGCGAATGACCGAAGGTCCGCCTGCCTTCCGCATGGGTGCCGCATTGCGTCGCCGAGAACACGAACGCGCCGGTCTCGATCGCCCGCGCGCGGACCAGCACATGCCAGTGCGCTTCGCCGGTCTTGTGCGTGAAGGCGGCCGGTATCGCCAGCATCGACGCGCCGCCTTGTGCCAGCGTGCGATAGAGCTGCGGGAAACGAAGATCGTAGCAGATCGTGAGACCCATGCGGCCCCAGGGCAGTTGCGCGATCACCGCGCGCGTACCGGGCTCGACGGTGGCGCTCTCGCGATAAGACTGTCCGTCCTTGATCGCGACGTCGAAGAGATGAATCTTGTCGTAGCGCGCCGTCACGTTGCCGTCGGGATCGAGCATGAACGAGCGATTCACGACCTTGTCGCGCCCGCTCTCGCGAATCAGCAGCGAGCCGACATGGATCCAGCGTTTGAGTTCGGATGCGAGTGTGCGGAACTTCGCGAGACCCGGATCTTTCGCTTCCGGCATCGTCTTCGCCAGAACCGCCGCGTTGTCCGGCTCGATCATGGTCGCGAGTTCGGGAAGCTGGATGAGATTCGCGCCGTCTTTCGCGGCAGCGCGGATCAGCCCTTCGAGCTGCACGATCGACGGCGCCATCTCGCGCTCGGCGCAGTTCTGGACCAGGGCAACCTTGAATGTCCCGGCTCCGAATGTTTCGGCCATCATCGTCTCCCGTCACAGCAACAAGTTCGCGAAGGGGCCGATTATAACGCGCGGTTACGGCGCTGTCCGTGCGCCGAGAAGACCGTGCCCGCCGCCTTGCCGGTGACCGTGGCCGTGCCCGGCCTCGATCCGGGTCTTGCCGCCCCGGCTCCAGAGCCGCTCGTGGATCGTGTAGGCCACGGTCTGCACCAGCGGCTCGATCAGGCCGATGCCGAGCGCAATCCGCCAGTCGCCAGAGATCGCCCAGGCAACGGCGATCGCGACCACCATATGCATGGCACTGTAAGTGCCTGTTTTCGTTAAGGTTCTGACCATGTCCGTGCTCCGCCGGGCAGGATCCGCCCCGTCGGCCTGCCTAATTTAGAATGATAGTGATTCTTAATTATAATGCAAGCCAGATTCGTCAAGGATGCCGTGGCACTTTCGCCGGGCGCTGCATGTCTCTCCCGCGGGCCTGTTTACGCCCTTGCGGGTGGAACCTTTACGCCCTCGCCGGGGGGCGGGGATCGATCCCGTCGACGGCAATGCCGCCGCGCACAGCGCCGGGCCGGATGTCGCGCCAGAGCTTCTCATAGCCGGGCGGCAGCGGCCGGCTGTTGGGTGCTGCGAGCCACAGCCGATAGAGCCGGCGCACCTGGCCCGCGGTGGGATCGTTCTCGAACGGATCGCGCGCATGATAGACGACGTGATTGTTGAGCAGCTGAATGTCGCCCGGCGCCAGCGTCATGCGATAGCAGATCTCTTCGCCGATCTCGGCAATCAGATCGAGTGCGGCCTCCTGCTCGTTGGTCAGATTCGGCACGTCGGGCAGTTTCTGCGCCGCCTCGATATAGGTCCGCGAGTAGTGACTCGTGAAATGTCCGTCGACAATGTCGAACACCGGCAGCATGTAGACGAGATTCCCGCCATCCGTTTCCTCACCAAGGCGCGACCGCGGATAGGGCCGGAACAGGCATTCGAGCAGATCGGGCCGGCGCTTCAGCATCTCGTTATGAATGGCACCGGTACTGGCGATCCTGGAAAGCCCGCCCTTCGCCGCCTGACCGGCGCAGAGCAGACCGACCACGTCGGTGCGGTCGGTATGGAAGCGCAAGCCGCCGTTCGAGACGGCGCGCGCATAGGAGGACAGGAACGACGAGCCGTCCTCGTTGTGCATCTGGCCGTAGCGTTCGCCGACGATCGTGCCTTCGTCCGCGATGATCTTCATGCGCACGCCTTGCGCGCTTTGCGAGACCGGCGTACCGAGCCAGAGCCCGATGCCCATCCAGAGCCGGCGCAGATCGGCCTCGTCGTAACGCGCGACCGGAATGCCGGTCATCTTGGCGAGGCCCCGCCCCTCTTCCAGCGCGTCGTTGATGCGCCCGAGCAATCCGGCGATGCGGGTGCCTTCGAGCGGAAAATCGGCCTTGACCATCCGATCCCACGGAATGCCGCGCCCGCGTGCCGCATCGAGCGCGCGGTCGAGTTCGGCGAGCATCGCCGCGTCGAGCGGATGGACCCAATCGCCCGACGCGGCGAGATCGGCGCCGCTCCAGATCCAGTTTCCTGCAAGCTCCTGTCGCATCGCTGCCATCAGTTCGCGTTTCGGGCGGTTCGGTTTCGGGCGGTTTGCGTTTCGGGCGGTTCGGGCGGGATTACAGACCCGCCAACCCGGCCGGTCAATCGCGACTGTGCCTTGGACGAAAGCGGCGGCCGGCGCGGGCGCGCGGTGCGCCGTCAGCTGAAAGCGAAAAAGACCTGCGCCGCGATGCTGCCGAGCACGAAGAACAAAAGAAGGTATAGAAGGTTCCGCAGGAAATCGCGGCTCTCGCCGAGCTTCTCCGTCACGCGCTGCGTCGAAATTTCGATGTTCTTGTTGGTAAACAGCGACTGCTCGGACATCTTTTTCCGCAGCGAATGCTTCATCCAGCGAATTTCGGCTTCGATCTCCTATTCCGCATCGCTCACCACGCTGCGGATGGCCTGCTCGATCGTCTCCTGGCTGCGGTCGATCGACGGCTGCATACTGCCGAAGCGGCGCTCGAGGCTGGCGATCTCAGTTTCGAACGCGGCGATGCTGCTCTGGATCGTGTCGAGATGCGGCTTCGCGTCGGCCGGTTCGACCTGGTTCAGTCGCTCGACGGCGGCGCGAAACGCGGCCAGCGTCGCATCGATGCGCGCCGCGGAATCCCGTGCGGTCTCGGAGAGCAGGGACACTTCCCTGGATGCCGCCGCCACGTCGGTCCGCATCGCATCGAAGGACTGCCCGATCTCGGCCAACTGGCTGATTTTGCGAATCGTTCGCTCTATATCGGCGTCTTCGACACTCGGCTTGTCGCCGGTTCCACCCCGCATCCCCGCTCCCCAATGGCGGCCGTTTCGGCATGGTATTATAGGCCGATTTGGTGCGCGAGTAACGCGGCAATCAAGCGGTGCCGGGCCCGGGAGACAAGGTCGCCGGAGCCGCAAGGCGATCGGACGCCCTGCCATCACACTTGCATCGGCCTGCAACGGCCGGCGCAGGCCGACGCTGCGTCTCCGTGTCACACGCGCCCGAGGATGCGTTTTGCCGGGTGCCGCCCGATATTGATCGAAGACGACCACAAGGCCGGATTGGCCCTGCGAATGCAGCGCAGTTCGGCACCGCAGCTTGATCTGCGGGAAAGGGCAGAGATGGCGGGGACGAGCATGGAATCGACCGTGCGGCTCGAGGCTGAAATCGGCCGCCGCTTCTCACCGGAAATCGCCTGGCCCTCAATCCTGCTGACGCTCGGCCTGCTGGCGGTGCTCGCGATCTCGAGTGCCTTCGCCGTCGCCGGCGATTTGCCCATCCTTGCTGCTGCCGCGATCAACGCCGTTGCGCTCTATGCGATCTACACGCCACTGCACGATGCCTCGCACAGCGCCATCGTGCCGCGGCGCAAGGGCTTGCGCTGGGTCAACACCGCCATCGGGCTGGTTGCCGCGTTTCCGATCTTCATGTTTCATTTCCATCATCGGAAGTCGCATTTCATGCACCACGCGCGCACCAACATGCCCGACGACCCCGACACCTTCGCGATGGGCAGCTTCACACGCGTGTTCTTCGTCAGGACGCCCTGGTCGATGATCAATTATCTGAACGGCGTCGCCCTCTATCGGGAATGCATCCGCTACAAGCTCGCGCGACGCGACCGGATCCTGACGATGGCGCAATATTTTCTGGTGATCGGCCTCATGGTCGCGGCAGTCCTCGCAGGATACGGATACGAGCTGCTGATGCTGTGGATTCTGCCCTGGTTCGTCGGGGTCCTGCTCATGCAGGTGGCGTTCGGCTGGTTTCCCCACCACGACCACAGCGAAACGGGGCGCTATCGCGACACCCGCATCGCGCTCTTTCCCGGTGGCGATGTGCTGTTCCTCTGGCAGAACCTGCATCTCGTTCATCACATGCTGCCGTCGGTGCCGTTCTATCGCTATCGCGCCGTATTCGACGCGCTGCAGCCGACGCTGGAACAGCACGGCGCCCGCATCGAGGGGTTCTGGCCCTATTCGCCTGCCAGATCGTCCGTTGCGGCGGCGGGTGCTGCCAATCGCGCCTGATTGCCCCGGTCGGCA
>JBBDWX010000128.1:0-4856 GCA_040902665.1 Dongiaceae bacterium | reverse complement strand
AGGGCCTCAACATGTTCCGCAAGGTCGACGTGCCGGTGTTCGGCATCGTCGAGAATATGAGCTATTTCGTCTGTCCGCATTGCGGTGGCCGCAGCGACATCTTCAGCCATGGCGGCGCGCGCGACGAGGCGAAGCGGCTCAACACCGATTTTCTCGGCGAGGTGCCGCTGCATATCGATATCCGGGAAACCTCGGATGCCGGTCAGCCGATCGTTGTGTCGCGGCCGGAGAGCGAGCACGCAAAGGTCTATCGGCAGATCGCCGAACGGGTCTGGGCCAAGGCCGAGGCGAGCCTCGCGGGTGCTGCCGCGCGCACGCCGCGTATCGTCATCCAGTAGCGGCCAGGGCCAGTAGCGGCGCGCGCGGCTCAATAGAGGTTGGTTTTGTAATCCTCTTCGAGGTCGCGGTCGCATTCCTCGATAAAACTGTCGTCGGCGCATTTATTGTGCTCGATCTGCTCGAGGATCATGCGCGCGAGCGACGGCATCGTCTTGCGGTCGACCTGGACCGCTGGATCCCAGAGCTTCGAGCGTTTCAGCGCCTTCGCGCAATGCAGGAACGCCTCTTCCACATGGACCCGGATCATCACTTTCGGCGGCCGGTTGTTGACCGTGCCCGCCGCCATCAGGACCGGATCGTTCGTGAGCCTTGCCTTGCCGTTGATGCGCAGCGTGTCCTCGAAACCCGGAACGAAGAACAGCAGTCCGACCGACGGATTGGCGAGGATGTTGGTCATGGTGTCGAGCCGGTTGTTGCCGGGTCGATCCGGAATCGCAATCGTGCGGTCGTCGATCACCTGCACGAAGCCGGGCGCGTCGCCACGCGGCGAGACATCGGCCCGACCGTTCGCATCGAACGTACCGATGCACAGAAACGGCGAGAGCGAAATGAACTGCCGGCAATGCGGATCGAGCCGCGTAATCGTCTTGTGGACGGCAATCGGATCGAGCGGGCCGATCAAGGCGCGCAGATCGCCCTCGGTACGGATTGGATAGTCCGGGGCGCCGTCGTCTTGCTCAAGGCCGTCGCGCTGGATGTCGTCGGGCATGGAAACTTCCTTCGCTGGGTCGGTTCGGCGGCAGGGACCGGCGACCAGTTTATCGTCTGCCATTCAGCCAGACCATCCTGCCCGACCATCCCGCCAGACCATCCTGCCCGACCATCCTGCCCGCCCCTGATTCCCGCCCCGCCTTCGCGCCCGCCTATGGATTTCGCTGCCGCCCGCCGGCATGATCGCGCCGCGCCGGGCATCGCCGGATCGGGAGTCGGGAGGTCACCATCGCCATGCCATTGAAGCCGACGGAATGGGGCGTCCTCGCCTTCACCCTCGCCTATGTCGCGGGCTTCGGCATCTGGTTCGTGATGATCGGCAATCTCGAATTCCTCTGGTACATCGCGACGCTGCTGTTCTTCGTCGTGCTGATCGGCGCCACCATCAAGCGCACCCGCTTTCCGCCGCTGATCCTCTGGGCGCTCTCGATCTGGGGCCTCGCGCATATGGCCGGCGGCGGCATCCAGATCGACGGTGCCGTGCTCTATGCGCTCAAGCTCGTCCCGATCGCCGGCGACGGCGAGTTCACCATCCTCAAATACGACCAGGTCGTGCATTTCTACGGGTTCGCCGTGACCGCGCTCGTGCTCTGGCACCTGCTGCAGCTGCATTACCCGGTGCTGCGCAACAGCTGGACGATCTATGTGTTCCCGGCGCTTGCCAGCATGGGGCTGGGCTGCGTCAACGAGCTGATCGAGTTCGCGGCCGTGCTTTCGATTCCCGACACCAATGTCGGCGGCTACTACAACACTGCGCTCGATCTGTTGTTCAATGCGGCCGGTGCGGTCACGGCCATGCTGCTGATCCGTCTTTCACAACCCCGACCGCCCGCCCCGTAACCCGGCATCGGGTTGCCGCCGTAAAATCCAGGTCAGCAATCAAGGAGAGATATCGAAATGCCCAAGGGATATTGCATCGCGCATGTGACGCCGACCGATATGGCGCTCTATCCCAAATACCGCGAGGCGGCGAGTGCCGCGATCGCGGCCTATGGCGGCCGCTTCCTCGCGCGGGGCGGTCGCTTCGAATCGCCCGAAGGCAGCAGCCTCGAACGGCACGTGATCGTCGAGTTCGAAAGTTTCGACCAGGCGAAAAAATTCTACCACTCGCCCGAGTACCAGGCGGCGGTGAAACTGCGTCAGGCCACGTCGGAATCGACCTTCGTGATTGTCGAGGGGGCAGAGTAAGGACGCCGCGCTCCGTCGCCGCGCCGCGCGTTTCCGCTATTTCTTTTTCTTCTTCTTGGCTCGATCGGACTTTCCGAGACTGGCGACGATCTCCTGATACTCGCTTTCAGTGAACGCCTTGAGTGACGTCGTGCGAACATTGCCAGCGTGCGATACCGTGAGGATGAACTTCGCCATGGCGTCGTCAGAAGGCATGTCGGCGACCAGAACCATATCGTGCGTACCCATCGTCATGTAGAAGCCCTCGAGCCTGCCGCCGAACGCCTTGGCTGTGACTTTGGCAGCGGCGAGTCGTTTGGGCGAATCCTTGATGTTCTGCACGCCCTGGTTGGTCCAGTTCGCAAGCATGATGTATTTTGGCATATCGACCTCCCTCGTCCGGCGACGCATTAATTGCGCCGCAAGCCGTACGATAAGCCTGTCATGTTGCCGGCGCCACAACGGCGCCGAAAGGCCGATGCCGCAACCCCGCCCGTTTCCCGGGCCTGCATCGCACCCCGCAGCGCCGACCGCCTCACGGCGGCAGACCTATAGGCCCCGGCGTCGCGCTCGCGGCGCTCAAACGCCACCGTGCAGAGCTGATCGACCCCGGGATCGCGCAAAATGGCGGCCGCTTGGTGAGGACCGCCAGCGACGGGGTGAACGTCGCGGCATGGCTCGAGACGCTGGCCGAACCCGGCGGTGTCTGCGTTTTCGGCACGGTCCACAAACCTGCGGCCGGCAAGTTACCGTACGCGTTCGAAGATACTGGTGAGCGGAGTGTAGAGAACATCCTGCCGCAAGGACACCCGCAGGTACGTCCGGTTCATGGCACGATCGTGAATGTCGTGCCGTCCGGCACCGCAGCCCAGATTGTCTCGATCTCGTCGTTCGAAACCGCGATGCAACCGAGCGTCCAGTCGCCGCCGAGCGAGGCCCAACCCGGCGTGCCGTGGATGAAGATGTCGCCGCCCGGCGAGACGCCGCGCGCGTCGGCCTGCGCCCGATCGTCTGCGTTCGGATAGGAGACATGCAGCGAGAGATGGAAGCGGCTCTCGGGGTTGTGCCAGTCGAGCACATACGTGCCCTCCGGCGTACGCCCGTCGCCCTCTTGCGTCTTGTGTCCTTCGGGCTCGAAGCCGAGCGCGATGTCGAAGCTTACGATCACCGCACCGTCGCGCAGGAGATCGAGCCGCCGCTCGCTCTTGTCGACATGAACCGCATCGGCGATCCCGATATCGGGGTTGGCGACCTCGTCGGCGCGAACATCCCCCGACACGCCCGGCGAAATCAGGAAAGCAAATGCAAGAAACCGCGTCAGTCGCCTGCGCCGTCGCGTCCGAGGGTCGCCATCAGTTCGCGCCATTCGCGTTTGCCCAGCCCGCTATCCGCCTCGCCGACCTTCTCGCCGGCGATCAGCCGCTTCACCACGGCGAGAGCATTGGCGGACAATGTGACGGCATGAAGGCGATGCTGTTCGAAGGCCTCGTGCGTCAGCGGCACCCAGCGTTTCACAAGATCGATCATCGCATCGGCATAGGCGCGGATTTCGTATTGCGCATGCGGATCGGCGCGCAGCGACAGGAAGTGCATCAGATTATGCAGATCGATCTTCCAGTACCACTGCGTATAGTAATTGAGCGTGAGGTTCATGCGGGCGAGTTCGCGCGCGAGCCCGGTCCGTTCCGGATCGATCACGCTGCCGTCCTCGCGCTCGTTCAGCATCTGCTCGTAATTGTCATAGGCGCGCATTGCATCGCGCTCGAGCAGGCGCATCACCTGGTTCGCCTCGTCGCCTTCCAGCACATCGCCACGCCCCTGCCGGTTGGCCGAAGATTGCGCCGCGAGATGCTCGGGCGCCGGCAGATAGAACTCGCGATCCATGATCGAATAGCGCGCCGAATACTCGTTCACGTTGGCAGTGCGATGACGGATCCATTGCCGCGCGACGAAGATCGGCAGCTTCACATGAAACTTGATTTCGCACATTTCGAACGGCGTCGAATGGCGATGCCGCATCAGATAATGGATGAGGCCGCGATCCTCGCTGACCTTGCGTGTGCCCTTGCCGTAGGAGACGCGCGCCGCCTGCACGATCGCACCGTCGCTGCCCATATAGTCGATCACGCGCACGAAGCCGCGATCGAGCACCGGGATCGGCTGGTAAAGAATCTCTTCGAGCGCCGGCACGGTGTCGCGCCGGGTCGCGGCGCTGGTTCCGGCCTGCTCGGCCAGCTCCTGGAGCTGTTCGCCGGTCATCCCGCGCTGGACGGACGCGCTCCGGCCCGGCGCCCCGCTCTCCGGCGATACCGGTCGGATCGTTTTCGCCGCTATTTTGCCGTCCGCCATCGAAACCCCGATCGTCGTCCCGCGATTCGCCGACCCGCAGTCTATCGTCCCGCACCCGGTGGCGCACGGCGCTGGCCCCGACGCAGCCCGGCGCGGCCCCGCGGAAACCGCCTTGCCGGGCCGGGCACGGCGGGAGCCTAACCCGCCCGATCCCGCTTACCCCTTCCGATTCCGCGGCCCAGCCCCTATATTTGGCCTGCCGGGCAACCGGCTATGACGATAAACGCCCTGCGGCATAAGCGGAGCGGACCCGGGGGCAGTACCCGGCGCCTCCACCAGTTTCCGGCCAC
>JBBDWX010000127.1:0-4883 GCA_040902665.1 Dongiaceae bacterium | reverse complement strand
CCGCCGGCCGAGGGAAAATACGGACGCGATCGGGCGGGAGCGCAACGGTCAGCGACTGCCCTGCCTGGAGACGAAGATCGCGCATGGCGTTGATCGAAAAGTCGGCGGTGATGGCAACACCGGGCGCTGCGTCGCTGTGCAAAGCACCGCGATAGAAAGAGCCGAGGAACTCCAACTCGTCGATCGTGACCGAGATGCGATTGGGCGTGTTATCGGCAATCCCGCGTACCATAACGTCTTCGGGACGAATGCAGATCCACACATCGGCATTGTCGCCGAGGCCCGGAGGAACTGTCGCGGAAACCTTCAGTTCACCGAGCTGCACTTCGCCGGCACCGGTAGCGTTCCCCGGTAACAGGCTCATGGCGCCGATGAAGTCGGCAACGAAGACGCTGGCCGGCTCACGATAGATTTCGACCGGCGTACCGACCTGTTCGATGATGCCGTGATTCATCACGACAATCCGATCGGCCATAGTGAGGGCCTCTTCCTGGTCGTGCGTGACCATGATCGTCGTCACGCCGAGGCGTTTCTGAAGCGATGTGATCTCGTGCCGGAGGCGCACCCGGACCCGTGCATCGAGCGCGGAAAGCGGCTCATCGAGCAAAAGCAGTCCGGGTGACATAGCCAGCGCCCGGGCCAGCGCCACGCGCTGCTGCTGGCCGCCGGAGAGTTGGGCTGGATACTTGCGCCGCTGGTCGCCAAGGCCGACCAACGCCAGCAGTTCACCGACACGATCGCTGACGGCATGGCCGTTGTCCTTGCGGCCCTTCAGCCCGTATCCGACATTCTCTTCGACGGTCAGGTTCGGGAACAGCGCGTAAGACTGGAAGACGATACCGAAATCTCGTTCGGTTACCGGGAGCGACGAAATTTCCTTGCCGGCCTGCACAATTCGACCGCTGGTCTGGACGTCGAGCCCGGCAATCGCACGCAACAGGGTGGTCTTGCCGCAGCCGGAGGGTCCGAGGAAGCAAACGAACTCACCCTCGTAGACATCGAGCGATATGTCTTTCAGCGCCTGAAAGTCGCCGAAGAATTTATTAAGGCCCTCAACATGAAGATAGGGCTCACCCCCGCGCGCGTTCACGATGCCGCCCCCTCGTTCCCCGGATTTGAGCTGATCCCTCACCAATAACAACCGGCCCCGCGCCGCCCAGCGGCGGTGGTACCGGATTCTCACCCGCACCCGACAACGGCCCGGATATCGGCATATACCAATATCCGGGCCGGCGGGATTTTGGCCTGCTTACTGCGGCGCGTCCTTGCTGCCGTAGCGGCTTTGCCATTCCTCGAGGATGCGTTCGCGATTGAGCGCTGCCCAAGAGAAATCGTTCTCGATCATCAGCTCCTCGGCATTGGCCGGGTAGTTCGGAATCACCCGCGAAACGCCGGGCATTGCAACCACCGCGTAGCTCTGGTTGTAGAGCTCGTTGGCCGCCTGGCTGACCGAAAAGTCGAGGAGCCGCTGTGCCGCTTCGAGCTTGTCGGTACCGGCGATGATCGCCGAGGCTTCCATGTCCCAGCCCGCACCATCGGCCGGAATGATGACCTCGATCGGCGCGCCCTTATTCTTTTCCTGCGTGCCGCGATATTCGAACGAGAGGCCGATCGGATACTCGCCCGTTGCCGCATTGACGCAGGGGCGCGAACCCGAATGCAGATAGACCGCAATATTCTCATGCAGCGCGTCGAGGTAGGCCCAGCCTTCATCTTCGCCCATTTGCTGAAGAACCGCCGAAACCATCAGGAAGCCGGTGCCGGACGAGCCGGGGTTCGGCATCGTGATGTGGTTTCTGTAAATCGGGTTCAGCAGGTCGGCCCAGCCTGTTGGCGTCGGCAGATTGCGCAACTTGCCTTCGACCGTGTTGAAACAGATTGCCGAAATCCACGCGTCCATGCCGACCCAGTGCGGCGGATTGTTCGCCTGATCGACGAAGCCCGGCTTGAGCGCTTCGACGCCGGTTGGCGCATAGCCCTCGAGCATGCCTTCGGCATCGAGCACAAGGAGGCTGGTGGCCGCGAGACCCCAAATCACGTCGGCCTGCGGATTGTCTTTTTCCGCCAGCAGGCGAGCGGTCACGACACCGGTCGAATCCCGGACCCAGTTGATCGTGACGTCCGGATTCGCGGATTCGAAAGCGTTCTTGTATGCAGCGAGCTGATCGTCTTCGACCGCGGTGTAAACGATCAGATCTTCGGCTTGGGCCGACGGCAGTCCGGATATTCCGGCCGTCGCGATAACGAGCGCGCCAAAGAGGCGCCTCAAACGATGCGTCATGGATCCCTACTCCCCTGTGAAAACCCTGTTGGTTCCGCCGGTCGTTCGATCACGGGAACCCGGCGGTTACCGTTTCATCTTAGTGAAGATTTCGTGACGGCGACAATTGCCAACTGCCGAGAGGGTCAAAATTAGAGGTTTATCGAGGGAATCCGCCTGACCCGGCCGCCGCCTTGTTGCGAATCGTTCGCAACACTCAGATGCCGCCGCACCGGACTAATGACCGGTCAGCCATCGGGTGAGAAGCCTGACCGCGAAACCCGATCCGCCATGGCGCCCCTCGCCGCGCAGGAACTCGACACCGGCAATGTCGAGATGCGCCCATGGCGTTCTGCCGACAAAATGTTCCAGGAATTGGGCGGCATGAACGGCGTCGGCGGATTCATCGTCCGGCGCACATTGCCGGATATCGGCGATGTCGGATTTCAGATGTTCGTTGTAGTCGCCATGCAACGGCAATCGCCACAGCCTCTCACCGGTCGCGTCGCCGACCGCGATCAGCTTCCTTGCCAGCGCGTCGTTGTTCGAGAAGATGCCCGCATAGAGGTGGCCCAATGCGGCAATCACCGAATAGGTGAGCGTCGCAAGATCGACGACCGCGCGCGGTTTGAAGCGTGCGACGGCATAGGATAGCGCATCGGCGAGGATGAGGCGGCCTTCGGCATCGGTATCGACAACCTCGATGGTGTGACCCGAATGGCTGGTCAGCACATCGCCGGGACGGTAGGCGGTCCCGGATGGCATGTTCTCGACCAGCGGCAGCACCGCGACCGCGGCGGTTGTCGCCTTCTGACGCGCCAATGCAAGCATTGTGCCGGCGACTGCCGCGGCGCCCGCCATATCGCCCTTCATTTCTTCCATTTTCGAAGCCGGCTTGATCGAAATGCCGCCGGTATCGAACGTGACACCCTTGCCGACCAGAGCGACCGGCCGACCGGCTTTGCCGCGACCGCGACCCGGCCAGCGCATGACCACCAGCCGGGCCGTGTTCGCGCTGCCGCTGGCGACCGCGAGCAAGGCACCCATTGCGAGCCTGCGCAGTGCCGGGGGTGCCAATATCTCGACCGAGACCCCCAAAGGCGCCAGGCGCCGCCGGATCGCGGCAGCGAACGATGCCGGGTAGATCCGATTGCCCGGCTCGTCGACCAGTTCGCGGGCAAACTCGACACCCTCGGCAATCGCCGCGAGCGGCCGCCAGGCGACGCGGGCCCGCGCCGAGCCCGGCCCTGCGAGAATCAGCTGGCGAACCCGCGCCGGATCGTCCGGCCGGGGCCGCGTGCGGAGATCGCGCCGGTAGGCCGCCAAACGGGCACCCAGCGCGATGTCGGCCATCCGGGAGCCGGCCATCCGGGAGCCGGCAGCCCGCCCGCGGTCGCCCAGGACGATTCCCAGTCTGGCATGGCCGGCGGCAGCCAAATGGCGGAGAGCCGCCTCGCCAAGCCTCTGCGCGGCTCCGTCCGCCCATCCGGAGACCGCCGGGAGCATCAGGAGATAAACTGCAGCGCCGCCCGGACCGAAGGCAGTCAGCGGCCCTACGACGGCCCCCGGCTCCGCCCCTTTGGGAAACAGCCGGCGACCACGGCGGATGGCCTTCTGCAGGGCAGGATCGAGATCGTCGATACGGTCAGAGGAGCCTGTCCTGGTAACGCCGATCGCCACCGCAGTGGCGGCGCGCGGCCAGCCGGGCTGGAATTCGACAGTCGGCGTCATGACGGACCTCCGATCGAAAATCAGGCCCGACCCATGGCGGGCGTCTCCGACCGGCCGATCCAGCGGCCGCGCCGTTCGTCGCTTTCCCTGATCCCGAACGACAGAAACCCGGCGAGGATCGCCAGCAGGATCGAGGCGATCCAGACCCAGTCATACTGGGCGAACAGATCGTACAGATAGCCGGCCGCAAAGGCGCCGATCGCCCCGCCGATCGAATGGCTCGAGGAGAGGATGCCCATCGCAAGCCCCATTTTCCGCACGCCGATATGCGAGGCGACGATATGTGCGGTCACCACCAGCGTCGAATAATCGACCAGTCCAAAGGCGACGGCAAAAATAATCAGCAGCGGCAGATCGTCGACGATCTGCATCAGCACGACGAAGGTGAGCCCGCGCAGGATGTAGATGATGCCGAGCAACAGCGGCCGGTGCATGCGATCGGTCAGCAATCCGGCAAGCACCATGCCCGCGACGTTGAACGCCGACAGCAACCCGTATGCGGTCGCGCCCTCGAGCGGTGGGAATCCGCAGGCCGCCGCATAGGGCAACAGATGGGTTTCGATCACCCCGGTCGTGGTGATGCCACAGATGAAAAACCCCGCGAACAGCAGCAGGAATGTGCGATCACGCGCGAGTTCGCGCAATCGCACGCCGAGCGGCTCCAGCCCGCTGCCGAGGCGGCCGCCGATTCCGAGGGTTGCGCCGCCGGCCGGCGCCGGGCGCGAGGCAGTCCAGACCAGGGGGATAAGCACGAAACAGCTCGCGGCGAGCGCCAGATATGACCAGCGCCAGTCGAACGCGGAGAGCAGGATGGCGAGCACCGGCATGATGATGAGCTGTCCGCCGGACGATCCGGAGGATGCGGCTCCCACCCCGAGACCGCGATTGCGCT
>JBBDWX010000126.1:0-32062 GCA_040902665.1 Dongiaceae bacterium | reverse complement strand
GCGCACTGCACGAACGTGTCGGGCCAGGTGCCCGGATCCAGCGAGTCGGTCGTTGCGCCGTGCGCCATGCCGAATCGTGCGGACCCGCCATGCTTCGGTTCCTGCGCCTTGCCGACTTCCGCGAGCATCGTCGTGGCGAGTGCGGTCGTGACGCCGAGTGCAGCGGCTCGACCCAGGAACTCGCGACGGCTGATCCGGCCCTTCGCGACCTGCTGCTGCCAATATCTGATTTCACTCATGCTTGCCTCCCTGTGGCGTGATTTAGGTTCGCAAGAACGACACGGTGGCCTTCTTGTCGGGCCCGGCCGGGAAGCTGTCCCGTGCACGGTGCGCCCTTGCGATCTGCCGATACTCTATAGAGAGCCGTGAAGGCGATCCAGTCGCTAATGGAGCGATGCGGACAGAGGCGCGGCGCCTCGCCGGACCGATGCGATGGGGAGGAACTGGCGGGTCTTCTGACGCGAAGAGCGCAAAAACGGTCGCGCATCGGCCATCCTGATCGCGGAGTTAACACGGGCGCGGATCAAGACGCCCGTGCCGACGCTCACAGAAAAGCGGCACCGCGCCGCGCGCGACCGGGGTCCAGACTGTCTTTCTAGACCGGGATGTCGCCAACCGCGGCGCCACCCGCCGGAGCGCTGGCGCCGTGCATAAAAACGATGGGCCGCACCGGATGTCCCGAGCGCCCCTGCTACCGCCGGTAGCGGCCGCAGAAATCGTTCAGTCCTGGACGATAAGATTGTCGGCAGCCGACTTGCCGTTGCGGCCGGGCACGAGTTCGTACGTAACCTTCTGGCCCTCGCGCAGGCTGCGCAGACCGGCCTTCTCGACGGCAGATATATGTACGAACGCGTCCTTCGAGCCATCGTCAGGCTGAATGAACCCGTAGCCCTTCTCGGCGTTGAACCACTTCACAGTTCCGGTAGCCATAAGCCACTCCTCTGCAGGTAAGCTACAGACGAGACACCCCTCCGTGAGCGACCCGCCCGGGTAACGTTCACAATGTCAGGGAGCAACCATCTTGGCCGCCGGAGCAGCCGGGAGAGGTACGCGCGACAAACATGTAACGTCCGACAATAGATTTATTCGGGCCTATTTTCCCGTCAAGTCAAAATCCGGCCGCGGAACCGACTTCGGCGCACTGGTTCTGTGCGCTGCAACAGGGCCATCGCGCTCCCAAAAACCCTGGAATGGCAGGTAATTTCACGACCGCATGCGAGCCTTCGCGGATGGTCGCAATCGAGACCGAAGGAGGATCCCGCATTGCGGCGCCACCCGCCAGCCCAGACCGAACACGTGGCAGCGAAGGCGCTGACCGTCCCCAGATGGTACAGCCAGGCGCCTGAACCCGGACCGGCCGCCAGTGTCCGCTCAACGCGGCGTCAAAGCGGGGGCGGCGGTGCCCGCCCGCGCACCAGGTGGACCACCACCGCCACGACGAACAGAATAAGAAAGATCACGAACAGAATCTTGGCGATTCCGGCCGCCGTTGCTGCAATGCCTCCGAAGCCAAACACCGCGGCTATCAGCGCTATCACCAGAAATGCGATTGCCCAACCAAGCATCGTATTGTTCTCCTTTCCTTGATTCCGAATTCCTACAGAGGTTTCACCGTCAGTCCCGATCTTCGGTTGCAGCCGGCGCTTGGGCCGATGACGAACCAAGCGCGTGACGTTCGAACAGGGCAAGAAGGATAAGAATGAATATGGCAAACCCGACGCCGATCGCTGCCAACTTGAAATAGCCACCGCCGGCAGCGACGCCGAGAGCACCCGACATCCACAGGCTCGCACCCGTCGTCAGTCCCTGAATGCGATCGCCGCCGCGCAGAATGGCGCCTGCACCGAGGAATGCGACCCCGGCAATCACCGCTTCCATGACACGCAACGGATCGACATGGACGACACCGCCAACCTCCATGCCCTCGCTGACAAACTCCGCCGTAAGCAGCGTGAAGGTAGCCGCCGCCAATGCAACCATCATGTTCGTGCGCAGCCCGGCGGGACGCTCCTTGAGCTCGCGTTCGAACCCGATGATGCCGCCGAACAGGGCGGCTACACCCAATCGCACAACGATTGTGAACGTCGAGATTTCAGACTCGATTAGTTCCGCAAACATTGCCTGATGCCCCCTCTGCCAATTGTTTGCGCTGGATCAAATACATCACAACGCAGTTTAAAAAGTGGCGACGACAACGCTCTGATTCAATCGCCAGCACCAACTCAAACTGCATTCCATCCAACCGTCACAGCAATGCCACATCGTCAACAACGCTTGGTAACTCCTTGAGAAAAGGGACGGAACCTCACCGTCATCGGCGCAGGCGCACGCTTGCCACAGCATCCGGGTTGTTGTGCGCAGTAAGACCCTTACATGGCAAACGCGCGTCGCATCGTTACAGCAGCGCGCTGATTATGAAGAGAGGGAGTTACCATGCGACTGACCCATGCTGCACTGGCCTTCGGGCTTTTCACCGCGCCGTTCGCGGCGCAGGCCGAATCCATTCCGCCACAAATTCTGAGCGATTATCGGGGTTCGTGCGTTTCGTCGTGTCAGGAGACGCAAAGCGCCGAGCATTGCAGTGCCATGTGCGGATGCGTGGCCGACAGAATGAAGAGCGAATGGACGAAGGATCAATATGACGATCTGGCTCGGCGCTACGACGCTAATCCAGAGGATCCAACCGTGAAATCCACAATGGATGGCATGGTCGCGCAGTGCCGGCAGACGGTTCAGACCGGGGGCTAAGAGACGGCGCAGCAATGCACCGACCTTCCAACGTATGAATAGATAGGAGGCCGACATGAAACGCTTTACTTTGATTGCTATCACCATCCTTGCACTTGGCCCGCTCGCCGCCTGCGGCAATTCGCAGGGCGAACGCGCACTCTCCGGCGGCGGAATCGGCGCCGGTGCCGGCGCTGCGGGTGCCGCATTGACCGGCGGCAGCGTCGCCGGCGGCGCGCTGCTCGGTGGTGCGGCCGGTGCCGCAATCGGCGCACTGACCGACGAAGAAGATCTCGATCTCGGCGAGCCTGTTTGGGACTGAAGCCGGGATGATCGACCGAGCCGGCATCGTGCAGGCTCAACGCAAGTCTGAAAGATCGACGACAGGAGAAGAACCATGAAGAAGTTTGCGGGATCCCTCGCCGTTGGATTTGCTCTGGGCACCCTGCTGGTCGGCGCCAGTTCGATCGAGACCCATTACGCACTCGCGTCCAACTACATTCAGCTCGCCGCGGGCGAAGCCGGCGCCCTGCCGGACGCGCAGGTGCCGCGCCCGGATTACGAGACACAGATGCAGGCGGTCATGGACGACCGTGCTGCGGATGTAAGCGGACTTCGCAATGGCGAAACCAGTGCAACCGATGAAGCGGTGGCCGCGCTCGAATCATCCTGGCAGACGGTCGAGGAGAGCTGGGCGGAAGCTCAGGCCGCTGCCGACGAAGAGTGGGAGATTGCCCGCGCGACCATGATCGAAGCGTGGCAGGATTTCGAAGCCACGTGGAACGAGACCTTCGGCGAGGAGACCGAATCAAGCCAAACGTAAATCTCCTCCAAGACCCTGTTTGAAAACCTGAGCGGCCCGCTCGTCTCGAGCGGGCCGTTTTCTTCGATTGCAGCAGGCATTGATCGATGGCGCTATGCGGCCGGCCGCCGCAACGGCAAGATGGCGGCCGCTCAAGCCAGGTTGCGCGGAAGGCCGGATGACCGGCAACATTCGGCGCAACCGATCCAGACGATTCCTATGGACGAAACCTTCCGCCGGGCCGGGCGTCGGCTCGATCTCGGCTTGGCGCTCAAGAATGAAGGCGATTTCGCCGGCGCACGCGAAGCCGCCCGCGCCGCATGTGATCTCGCACCGGGCTGGGCCGATGCCTGGTTCGTCCTTGCGGAATCCTGTGAACAGCTTGGTGCCAATGGTGAGGCCGCTTCCGCCTATCGCCGCTGCCTCGAAATCGACCCGTCCGATCGGTTCGGGGCCGCCGCCCGCCTGGCCATGATCGGCATGGCAGCGATTCCCGATCGATTGCCACCCGCTTATGTGGCGGCGCTGTTCGACGGCACCGCAGCGCGGTTCGAGGAATCGCTGCTGGGACGACTGGACTATCGGGCACCGTCCTTGTTGTACGAAGCGGTCACCAATCATCGCGATCGTCTGCCGGCGCCGCTCGCGATCCTCGATCTCGGCTGCGGTACCGGCCTTGCGGGTCAGGTTTTCCGGCCGCTGGCGCAACGGCTCGACGGGATCGATCTCTCGTCCCGCATGATCGCGGAAGCGGCACGCAAGAAAATCTATGACAATCTTGGAATCGGCGATCTGCTCGACTCGCCCGATCCGACCGCCCCACGCTACGACCTCGTTGTCGCCGCGGATGTGTTCAACTATCTGGGCAACCTCGCGCCGGCCTTCGCCGCCGCCACGGCCCGTCTTCGCCTCGGCGGCATGCTCGCCTTCACCATCGAAGAGGGCGCGACCGCCCCCTTCGATCTTGGGCCGGGTCAGCGCTATAGACACCATCCGGCGGCGGTGCGCGCAGATCTGAACGCAGCCGGCTTCCGGATGCTGGACGATCGCGAAGCCTTGCTGCGGCTCGAACGCCGCGAACCGGTGCGCGGCCGCATCCTGCTGGCGACACGTGAGCCGGACATCCGCCCCGCTTAGCGATCGGACAGCAACTGGCATTGGCCCGTTGTCGTCTCGACAATCGATCGCTATATTCAAATGAATATAGCGAACCACATAGGGGGATCTCTTGCTTTGTCTGAGAGCGGCGATCGCCGGAGCAGCGCTCACCGTTGCCCTGTCCTGTGGCCTTTCCACGGGCAACGCGCAGAGCGACGAGCTCACCGTCCTCGCCGCCGCCAGCCTGACCAACGCGCTCGAGGAGGTCGGCGCGCAGTACGCAGCAGAAACCGGCAAGACGGTGCAGTTCTCGTTCGCCTCCTCGTCGGCCCTGGCAAAGCAGATCGAGGCCGGCGCGCCCGCCCAGATCTTCGCCTCGTCCGACCAGAAATGGATGGACTATCTCGCCGGGCGGAATCTCATCGAGGTCGATACGCGTGTGAGCCCGATCGGCAACAGCCTCGTGCTGATCGTGCCGGCGGATAGCGCAGCCGGCGACATCGCGGTCGATGCCTCGACCGATCTCGGCGCGCTGCTCGGCGCGGCCGGCCGCCTCTCCGTCGGCGATCCTGACCATGTTCCGGCCGGCATCTATGCCAGGGAGGCCCTGGAATCGCTCGGGCTCTGGGCCACTGCGGAGCCCCGCCTCGCCCGCGCCGAAGACGTACGCGCAGCGCTCGTGCTGGTCGAGCGCGGCGAGTGCCCGCTCGGTATCGTCTATGCGACCGACGCCACCATATCGGACAAGGTGCGGGTCATCGGCACGTTCCCGGCGGGCTCGCACACCCCGATCACCTATCCCTTCGCGATTCTCACCGGACAGAATGGCGAGGACGCCGATGCCTTCTTCCGCTATGTAACGGGCCCAGAGAGTCTCGAAACATTCCGGAAATACGGCTTCTCGGCGAATGAATGATCTAACAGCGGGTTTGCTGAGCGACGCCGAGCTGGAAGCGCTCTGGCTAAGTCTTCGCATTGCGGTGGTGGCCGTTGCCGGCGCCCTGCCCTTTGCGATTGCTACGGCATTGCTGCTGGCCCGCTGCCGCTTTCCCGGCAAGATCCTCGTCGACGGACTGGTGCATCTGCCGCTCGTCCTGCCGCCGGTCGTAATCGGCTATCTGCTCCTCATCACCCTCGGCACGCGGGCGCCGGTCGGCGCCTGGTTGCTGGAGACGTTCGACATCCGCTTCGTCTTCAGCTGGACCGGAGCGGCGCTGGCCGCCGCCATCATCAGCTTTCCCTTTCAGGTGCGAGCGATCCGACTATCGATCGAAGCGATCGATCCCGGCCTTGGTGCTGCCGCCGAAACGCTCGGTGCTGGCCCGATCGACCGGTTCGTCAATGTCGTACTTCCGCTCGCGCTGCCCGGCATCGTTGCCGGCGCGATCACCGCCTTTGCGGCAAGCCTCGGCGAATTCGGCGCTATCATCACCTTCGTCTCGAACATTCCCGGTGAGACGCGCACCTTGCCACTCGCAATCTATACCGCGATCCAGACACCGGGCGGCGAAGCAGCCGCAGCTCGGCTCGCGTTGATCGCAATCGCACTCGCTCTCGTCGGGCTCGTGCTCTCCGAACTGGCCGCGCGGCGCGTCCGGGCATTGTCCGGCCGATGATCCTCGATCTGGCCTTGCAGCATCGACTGGGAGCATTCGCGCTCGATGTCGATTTCCGCGTCGAACGGCCGGGCATCACCGCTCTGTTCGGGCCGTCCGGCGCCGGCAAGACGACCATCGTCAATGCGATTGCCGGACTGTTCAGGCCGGCGGCCGGCCGTATCGTGATCGACGGCGACATTCTGTTCGATTCGGCCATCGGCGCCAGGGTGCCGGCACGAAAGCGGCGCATCGGCTATGTGTTCCAGGATGCGCGGTTGTTTCCGCATCTCAACGTGCGCGACAATCTTTTGTTCGGCGCGCGCCGCCGGCCGGAGCGCGGCAAAGGCGGGGATTTCGGCGCGCCAGAATTCGAGTCTGTCGTCGCGCTGCTCGGCATCGAACCCCTGCTCGACCGCCGACCACATACACTCTCGGGCGGCGAACGCCAACGCGTTGCACTGGGACGCGCGCTCCTGGCAGCGCCCCGTCTGTTGCTGCTCGACGAGCCGCTCTCGGGTCTGGATCAGGCCCGCCGCGCCGAAATCCTCCCTTATCTAGAGCGACTGCGGGACGAGGCCGGCATTCCGATGCTCTATGTCAGCCACAATGTCGACGAGGTCGCGCGACTGGCCGACAACATGGTGGTACTCGATGCAGGCCGCATCGTAGCCGCTGGCAGCGTGTTCGATCTGATGGCGCGGCTCGATCTCTATCCGCTAACGGGACTCTACGAAGCCGGCGCCGTGCTCGAGGCCCGCGTCGAGGCGCACGACCGCAACGATCAGATGACGAGCCTTGCCTTCGACGGCGGCCGCCTGTTTGTGCCCGGAATCGAGGGGCTGATCGACGGTGCGCTGAGGGTGCGGATCCGGGCTCGCGATGTGATGCTGGCGCTCGACGAACCCGGCGCGATCAGCGCCAACAATGTGTTGCGCGGCATCGTCACAGAAATCAATCCCGGTGCCGGTATCGTCGGCGCGAATGTGGACGTGCAAATTGCCTGCGGCAACACGCGCCTTATCGCGCGCATCACCCGCCGTTCGCTGGCCCGCCTCGGCTTGCAGCCAGGCACGGCGCTTTATGCTGTGATCAAGTCCGTGACGATCGACCGCAGCGGCCGAGCCACGATCCCTGCCGAAGAAGAGGCCGGCTGACCGCGTGCCTTCAGCGCCGGCGACGGACCAGCGTCGCGAGACGACGCATTGCCGGTGCCGTGGCCTTTGCGGCGAGGCGCTGGATTTCGTCGTAGTGCGCCAGGAGCTCCCGGCCGAGCGGCGTCAGGACGGCGCCGCCGCGCTCGCGCCCGCCGACATGGGTATCCACCACCGCCGCGCCCAAGCTCTTGCCGAGCGCATCGATCAGCAGCCAGGCGCGCCGGTACGACATACCGATCGCGCGGGCGGCGGCCGAAATCGACTGCTGTTCCTCGACCGCGCGCAACAGCTCGATCTTGCCCGGCCCGATTTTCTCGTCGCCGCCGAGGTCGATCCGGATCCAGAGTTTGGGCGCCCCCGGTTTTCTTGCCATAAGGCAGTCTATTCGAAATCCGGGTCGCCGACAAAACCGGCTAGCCGTTTGCGCGAATTCGGATACCGTTGATCTCGCCCATGAGATCGACCATCCGTGGCACGAACAGCTCGCGCTTGCCCATCGCACAGGCGAGCAGATAGGTCTGGTGCACCGCCTCGCCAAGCGGCGACGTAACCGGCATGGCCCGGGTCATGTCTGTGTAATAGCGCAGATCCTTTTCGGCATTGCCGATCGCGAACTGCGCCACACTGTCGTCGTCATCGATGACGAGCCGCATCAGCCGCTGGAACATCACGCTGTTGGCGCCGCCCGATGTCACCACGGCTTCGAGCGCCTTCATGTCGATATCGGCCCTCTTCGCCGCACACAGCCCTTCGGCCACCAGGGCGGCCACGCCGAGTGCGAGAAAGTTGTTCACCAGTTTGAGTTTGTGCCCGGCGCCGATACCGCCGGCATGAACGATCGTATCGGCGAAACATTCGAGGATCGGGCGGATCTCGGCAAGAACGCCGGCATTGCCGCCGACCATGACCGCCAGCTTGCCGGCCTCGGCCTCCTTTGGAGTTCGCGTGAGCGGCGCATCGATGAAGCGTGCGCCGACGGCCTCGAGCGACGCCGCAATCCTTGCGGTCGAGTTCGGATCGGCGGTCGTACAATCCACGACGGTCAGCCCGCCATGCGCACCGGCAAGCAACCCGGTTTCGCCGTAGACAACCGCTTCGAGCTGCGGGGAACCGGTAACGCAGGTGATCGTCACATCGCTTTCGGCAGCAATCGCGCGCGCGTTGGCGAGCTCGCGCGCGCCGCGCTTCACCAGATCCTCGATCGGCACGCGATTGCGATGCGCAAGGACCGTCAGTTCATGACCTTTCTGCAGGATATTCTTGCCGATACCGTGCCCCATCAATCCGACGCCGATGAGCCCGACCCGCGTTGGCTTTGCCATAGTGTCAACTCCCGTCCGACAGGCATTTTCTCTCGGTCCGGAGCCTAGGGTCGGCTCCCGATGCACGCAAGGTTGCTGCCGCCCGGATGCGGTATCATACTTGTTTCGATCATGCTCTATCTCGAAATTTCCATCCTGCTGGTCCTCATTGTACTCAACGGCCTGCTCGCCATGTCCGAGCTGGCTGTCGTGTCGTCGCGCCGTGCGCGACTTGAGCGCATGGCGTCCTCCGGTGATCGCGGTGCGCGCACGGCGCTCGAGTTGATTGCCGATCCCGGGCGATTTCTTTCTTCGGTGCAGATCGGCATTACGCTGGTCGGTATTTTTGCCGGAGCTTTTGGCGGGGCGACCATCGCGGGCCGCATCGGTCGCTGGCTCGATGCGATTCCTGTCCTTGCACCCAACGGCGAAGAAGTGGGCTTTGCTCTGACCGTCGTGGCCGTCACTTACCTGACATTGATTGTGGGAGAGCTTGTCCCGAAGCGGATTGCGCTGGCAAATCCGGAGCGCATCGCCGCCCGCGTCGCACGACCCATGAAGTTGCTCGCCCGGATCGCGGGCCCGGCAGTCTGGTTGCTCAAAGTATCGACCGATGGCGCGCTCGCTTTACTTGGTCTCAAGGGCGTTCACCGCCAGCCAGTTACCGAGGAAGAGCTGAAATCGATGATCGCCGAGGGCACGCGCGCCGGCGTATTCGTGCCCGAAGAACAGCGAATGATCGAGGGTGTGTTGCGCCTGACTGACCGGCAGGTTCGCGCCGTCATGACGCCGCGCAGCGATCTTTTCTGGATCGACATCGGCTTCAGCCGCGAGGTGATCGCCGCCAAACTGCAGGAGACGCGGCATTCGCGGTTACTGATCTGCGATGGGTCCGTCGACCACCCGATCGGAATTGCTCATACCAAGGACCTCGTGCCGCTGCCGGGCAGCGTCGGCAGCGAAGATCTCCGTCGCGTGATGGTGCCACCGCTGATCGTGCCGGAAACCATGCCTGTGCTGCGCCTGCTCGATCGCTTCCGCAGCGAAGGCATCCACATGGCGGTCGCGGTCGACGAATACGGCACGACCGAAGGCATCGTGACGCCGACCGATATTCTCGAGGCGATTGCCGGCGATCTGCCGGAGCGCGGCGATACCGCCGGACCGACCATTGTCCGGCGCGCCGATGGATCCTGGCTGGTCGACGGCTTGGTGCCGCTCGACGAATTCGAGGATAAAACCGGCCTGCACGATCTCGAGGCCGAGGGTACATTTCATACAGTGGCCGGTTTCGTGCTGCATCGGCTCGGTCATCTGCCGCGCGCGGGCGAGAGTTTTGTCTATCGCGGCGCCCGCTTCGAGATCGTCGATCTCGACGGAAGGCGGATCGACAAGATTCTCGTCTATCTGCAGGTTTCGGACCCGAGTTAGGGTCCGCGGACGCCCTCTGTCATTCGCCAGCCGTCCTTACGCGGACCAACCGGTCGAGATTCGATTCGGGCAGCCATATTTCGCCATCGCGCCCGAGGATCTGGCGCACGTCGCCGTCCTCGTTGTCGCTGGCCGGAATCGTTACGATGAAGGCTTCACTGGCCGGATCGAACGCCAGCACGGCATTGGCGGAAAAATCGCTCACCCACACGATGTCGCGCTCGTCGACATAGACCGCATAGGCGGCGGGATCGTCGCCCGGTAACTTCCATGCTGCCCATGTGCCGGTCGCCGGATCGTATCGGCTCAACTGACCCGACATCCATTCGCTGACCCAGATCATGCCCTTTGAATCCGACCAGACACGCCGTGCGCCTTGTTCCGGCGTCGGGGGATCGATCGGATGCGCGTCGCCGGTCGTGCGATCGATCCGCGCGATATGGTCGCCGGCAAGCGAGGCATAATAGATCTCGCCATCCGGAGTCGCGGTGATCCCGTAAGGTCCGTGGCCGCGCGGGCTCTCAAGCACACGCATCACCCCCGTCGCCGGATCGAGGCTGCCATGGAAACCGTTCTGCCCGGTGAACCAGAGCACGCCGTCACCATCGAAAGCGGCTGTATTCAAATTCGCATCATCGGCATGATCGGGCAGCGTCCAGACGGTAACGTCGCCGCTGCCGGGTTCGTAACGCACGATCGCGTTGAGCCCGCTGTCGGTAATCCAGGCATTGCCGTCGGGCCCCTGGATGACGCCATGTGGCGCAGAGCCGTCGCCAAGCGGGATTTTTTCGACGGCGCCGGTTTCGGGATCGAGGATCCCGAGCGCGCCGGCGCGTTGTGCCGTATACCAGACGAGGCCGTCCGGGGCCGGCGCCACATCGTGCGGGCGATCGCCCTTCGGCAGTTCGTAGACCGTGATTTCATTTGCAGCAGCGCGCAAGCCAAGGGCCAGCAGCGCCACGCACAGCATCGCGAACCCGGCACTTCGATTGACTGCAGTGAGCATGGCCGAGCCTCCCTGGATCGATGGATCCGATGGATATGGGAGGAGCGGGACTTCGGTGCAACCGCGATTTACCCGGGCCAGCCGGGCCACCGACAGACCGGCGCGGCTACGCTCAGCCGCCGGCCATCTTGGGCAGGATATAGACTTCGCTGTCCGCCGCGATCGGCTGGAACCAGGCATCGCGGTATATCTCGCCGTCGATCGCCACGGCGACGCCGCGTGCGATCAGCGGTTTCAATTCGGGACAGCGTTCCGCGAGACTGTCGAGAATCTCGCGGATGTTGCGGCCTTCGACCTCGACAAGCTCGCGACCGCCGGCCTGCGTCTTCAGCGAACCGCTGAGGCGCACGCCGACCGTCTGAGGATTGCCCGACGCGATCGCCCTAGCCCGCCAGGGCCTTGAGAATGCGCGGCGGCGACATCGGCAATTCGGTCAGGCGCAAGCCCACCGCCGCCGACACCGCGTTCGCGATCGCCGCCATCGGCGGCACGATCGAGGTTTCGCCGACGCCGCGAACACCATAGGGATGTCCGGGGTTCGGCACTTCGACGATTACCGTGTCGATCATCGGCAGGTCCGATGCGACCGGCAGGCGGTAATCGAGAAAGCCGGCGTTCTGCAATTTGCCATCTGCACCGTAGATATATTCCTCGTTGAGCGCCCAGCCGATGCCCTGCACCGCGCCGCCCTGGAACTGGCCCTCGACATAGGCCGGATGCACGGCCTTGCCGGCGTCCTGCACGACGAGATAGCGCAGCACCTGGGTAAACCCGGTTTCAGGATCGACTTCGACATCGACGACATGCGTCGCGAAGCTCGGGCCGGCGTTCTCGGCGTTGCACTCGAAATGGCCCGCGATCGGACCGCCGGTCCGTCCGGCGACCGCTGCGATTTCCGCGAATGACATCGGCTTGAAGTTACCGGCATTGGGACCGGCCGGTTTGGCATGGCCCTTCTCCCAGGTAACGGCGTCCTCCGGAATGCCCCAGGTCTTTGCGGCCCGCGAGCACAGCACCTTGATCGCGTCGCGCGCCGCCTCGATGGTTGCAAGGCCGGCAGCGAACGTCACGCGGCTGCCATCAGTCACGTCGTTATGCCCGATCGACCCGGTGTCGGCGATGACTGCCCGCACCTTGTCGTAGGGAATGCCGAGCTCTTCAGCCGCCATCAGGCACATCGATGCGCGCGAACCGCCGATATCCGGCGTCCCGAGAATGAGGCCCACCGTGCCGTCGCCATTCACGTTGAGCGACACCGAGGTCTGGCCGCCGAAATTGAACCAGTAACCGCAGGAGACGCCGCGGCCCTGATTCTTGCCAAGCTTCACATTGTAATTCGCATGTTTATTGGCAGCTTCCAGCGTTTCGATCAGGCCGATGCGGCTGAAAGTCGGACCGTAGGAAGACTTGGTGCCTTCCTTGGCCGCATTTTTGAGCCGCATTTCGAGCGGATCGATACCGGCCTTTTGCGCAAGTTCCGCGACCACGCTTTCGACCGCGAAAGCGGCCATCGGCGCACCGGGCGCACGATAGGCAGCCTGCTTCGGCCGATTGCAGACTACGTCGTAACCGACCGAACGCACGTTCTCGAGATCGTAGCAGGCAAAGGCAGTCATCGCGCCCATTTCGACCGGCGAACCCGGAAATGCGCCGCCCTGGTAACGCAGCTCGCATTCGGCGCCGGTGATCCTGCCGTCCTTCTTGCAGCCGATCTTGACGGTCATGCTCGCGCTCGAGGTCGGGCCGGTCGCCTTGAACACCTCGTCGCGGCCCATGACGATCTTGACCGGTCGGTTCGCCTTGCGCGCGAGCGCAAGCGCCACCGGCTCGATGAAGACTGTCGTCTTGCCACCGAAACCGCCGCCGATTTCCGAGGCGGTCACGCGCAGCTTCGAGACATCGAGACCAAGCAGGGCGGCACAAGTGTCGCGGACCATGAAATGCCCTTGCGTGCAGCACCAGATTTCGCCCTGTCCGTCGGGACCCATGCTCGCGAGGCAGGCATGGGGCTCGATATAGCCCTGATGCGTCGCTTCGGTACGGAAGGTCTTTTCGACAACAAAATCGGCCTTGGCAAAACCGGCTTCCGGATCGCCGTGCCCGAATTCGCAGCGGCTGACGACATTGGACGGTTTCGTCGGCGCGGGTTCGACGCCGTTTGTAAAAATATGATCGTGAAGTACCGGCGCGCCAGGCTTCATCGCCTCGTCGACGTCGGTCACATGCGGCAGCACTTCGTAGTCGACCGCAATCAGCTTGAGCGCTTTCCTGGCGGTCGTTGCATCGATCGCAGCCACCGCGGCAACAGTATGGCCCTCATAGAGCGCCTTTTCGCGTGCCATGATGTTGACCAGCACATCCTTGTCAGCGCCTTCGAGCTCCGGCAGATCGTCGCGCGTGATGACCGCCTTCACGCCCTGCAACGCTTCCGCTTTCGACGTATCGATCTTGCGGATGCGGGCATGCGCGTGCGGGCTGCGCAGGATGCGCCCGACCAGCATGCCGGGCGCACTCATGTCGGCGCCGAAACGGGCGCGACCGGTTACCTTGTCGACGCCATCGGGCCGGATCGGCCGTGTGCCGACGCTATCGTAAGTGCGACTGCCTCTGGCCTTCGTTTCATCAAGCGGCATGACGCCCTCCCTTCATTTCAGCGGCGGCATCCATGACCGCGCGCACGATCTTGTCGTAGCCGGTGCACCGGCAGAGATTGCCGGCGAGCCAGAAGCGAACCTCTTTCTCGTCGGGATTCGGATTTCGTTCGAGCAACGCCTTGGCGGCAACCAGGATGCCCGGCGTGCAGATCCCGCATTGCAGGGCGGCATGTTCGAGGAACTTGCGCTGCAGCGGATGCAATTTTTCGCCAGTGGCCATGCCTTCGATCGTAGTGAGCGTCCGGCCGTTCATCTCCGCGCCGAGCACCAGGCAGGAGCAGACCAGCCGCCCGTCGACCGTCACGCTGCAGGCGCCGCAGTCGCCGGTGCCGCAGCCTTCTTTCGCGCCGGTCAGGCCGAGCCGGTTGCGCAATACATCGAGGAGCGGCTCATCCGGTTCGCAGATAAACTCGACCGTATCGCCGTTGATCGTTGTCGTAACGTGAACACCACTCATTACTTGCTCCCTGCGCGTTCGATAGCGATGCCGGCGGCGCGTCGTGCCAGGACGCCGACGACCTTGGTACGAAATTCCTTTGTGCCCCGCTTGTCGTCGATCGGCTTGGCGGCGGCCGATGCGGCAGCGGCCAGTTTGTTCATCGCGGCTTCGTCGCCCTTGGTGCCGATCAGCGCCTTGGCGGCATCGTCGACAAGAAGAGCGCGCGCCGCGACGGCGCCGAGCGACACGCGAGCGGCGGTGACCGTGCCGGACCCGTCCAGCGTGACGCTCACACCGACGCCGACCACCGCGATATCCATTTCCGTGCGCGGGATGAACCGCAGATAGGCATCGCCCGACTTCGCCGGGCGCTTCGGCAGGAACACCGATGCGACGAACTCGCCTTTGGCCAGCGACGTCTTGCCCGGCGCCGTTGCGATATCGCCGACCGGTACATCGCGCTGACCCTTCGGTCCGACAATCCGCGCCGTGGCCTCGGCTGCGATCATGGCCGGCACACTGTCTGCCGCCGGCGAGGCGTTGCAGAGGTTGCCGACGATCGTGGCCCGACCCTGGATCTGGGTCGATCCGATCAGGTTGGACGCTTCGACGACACCCGGCCAGGCCTTGCACAACTCCTTGTGCTCGCCCAATTCGGCGCTCGGCACCGCAGCACCGATTCGAAAGCCGCCATTCTCGGCGACGATCTTGCCCATATCCGGAATGCGTTTGATATCGACGACCAGATCGGGCTCGATCGTGCCGCCTCGCATCTGAACCAGTAGATCGGTTCCCCCGGCCAGCACGCGCGCTTGACCGGATTCCTTCGCCATCAGAGCAACCGCCTCATCGACGGTCTTGGGGGCCTCGTATCGCATGCGTGTGTCCTTGCCCGTCCTGTTTCCTGTGCTCGCGCAACCACCGCGCGGTGAACTTGCCCGGTTCGTGGCCCGTCATGGTCGGGCATAACCGGGGCCGCCGGCCGGTAGTCGAATCCACCAGCCGATCCGGGGCCGATCAAGAGGGGATTAGATCGGAGGGATCGATCGGCAGCCGATCCCGGCGCCGGTCTCCCGATTGCTTTCGCCGGCAGCGGCACGATATGGCGCCGGCCAAAGCCCGGCAAGGCCAAACTGACCGAATCCCGGCGGTTTGGGTGTCCGGCAACCGGGTCTAGGGCCTGGCGAACAAATGTTGCGTGCGGTTGGCAATGGCGACCAGGGACAGCATGACCGGCACCTCGACCAGCACGCCCACCACGGTCGCCAAAGCGGCGCCGGAATTCAGGCCAAACAGGCTGATGGCCACAGCCACGGCGAGTTCGAAGAAATTCGAAGTTCCGATCAGCGCACAGGGCGCGGCAATCGCGAAGGGCACTCGCCAGGCCCAGGCCGCGACATAGGTCACCGCAAAAATCCCGTAGCCCTGCACCAGAAGGGGGACGGCGATCAGCGCGATCAGCAAGGGCTGGTCAAGGATGACCGGGCCCTGGAAGCCGAACAGCAGAACGACCGTCGCCAGAAGTCCGATCACCGAATAAGGCTTCACGGCGGCCGTGAAACGCGCGACCGCTTTTGCCTCCGATCCGTTTCGCCGGTCGCTCGCGGTCAATCGCTGCCGGGTCCAGGCCCCGGCAGCAAACGGGATCACCACATAGAGCGCGACCGACAGGATCAACGTTTCCCAGGGTACGACGATGTCGGTCACGCCCAACAACAGCGCCACGAGCGGTGCGAAGGCGAAGATCATGATGACGTCATTCACAGAAACCTGCACCAGCGTGTAGGTCGCATCGCCGCGTGTGAGCTGCGACCAGACGAACACCATCGCCGTACAGGGCGCGGCGCCGAGCAGGATCAGGCCGGCTATATATTGCTGCGCATCGGCCGGGGCGATCAGGTCGGCAAAGACGACCTCGAAAAACAACACGCCGAGCGCGGCCATGGTGAACGGCTTGATCAGCCAGTTGGCGACGATCGTGAGAATCAGCCCTTTGGGCTTTTCATTGATGTGACGGAGGCTCGCGAGATCGACATTCACCATCATTGGAAAGACCATCGCCCAGATCAGCACGGCGACCGCAAGGTTGACCGAGGCATATTCGAGGCGGGCGACGAACGCGAAGGCACCCGGAAAGGCGCTGCCGAGCGCGATGCCGGCGGCGATACAGAGCGCGACCCAGACCGAAAGATACTTCTCGAACCTGCCGATGCCGGCGGGTGCCGGAACTGCGGCCGCAAGACCGTCTGCGTTGAGGCTCATGGACGCTCCCGATATCGGTTGTTTCGTATTTTTCCGGCGAGTTCGCAGGGGCTTCAGGCCGTGTCGGACAGCTCACGGCCGATTTCGTCGAGGCGGCGCTGCAGGGCGAGCCGGTCGAGCGCGGCAATCGGCAGGTTCACAAAAATGCTGATGCGGTTATGCAGCATCCGATAGGCCTCGGCGAAGGCAAGACGCTGCTCGGCCTCGGTTCCTTGCGCGGCGGCGGGATCCGGCAGACCCCAATGCGCCGTCATCGGCTGGCCCGGCCAGATCGGACAGACTTCGTTCGCTGCGTTGTCGCAGACCGTGAAGACGAAATGCAGCGGCGGCGCATCTTCCGTCGCAAACTCGTCCCAGGATTTGGAACGGAAATCCGCGGTCGCATGGTTCAGCTTTGTCAGCAGATCGAGCGCATAAGGATGAACCGATCCCTTCGGCTGACTGCCGGCACTGAAGCCGCGAAAATTGCCCTGACCGAGGCGGTTTATGATCGCCTCGGCCAGGATGCTGCGCGCCGAATTGCCGGTACACAGAAAGAGCACGTTGAACGCGGCGGTCGGCGCCATGGAACCGTCTCCTCAGGCGCAGCAGGCGGATGCGCGCGACCTTTCGGCAGCGGCATCTTCCTCGGGCGATTGCGGCACACCTGGCAATCCAAGCACGACGTCGCTGCCGTAGAAGGGACTGTCGCCCTTGGTCAGGAAGGTTTCCCAGGCGATACCCTCGGAATCGACGATCCAGGTCTTCTCCGACCTGGCATAGCAGCAGGTGGTTTCGCCCTGCTCGATCAGTTTCCGGCCGGAGGATTTGAGCCGGCCGAATACCTCGCGCAATTCGCCGTCGTTCTCGACCTGGATGCCGAGATGATCGACGCCCTTTCGCGCGCCATGCGTCGAAATCGCGAAATTGACGCGCGGATCGTCGAGCATCCATTTCGCGTAGTCGGTTTTCACGACGGTCGGTTCGGCACCGAAAAGGCCGGCATAGAACCGCACCGATTCGTCGAGATTGGTAACAGAAAGACCGATATGCAGCCGTTTCACGATGCAACTCCTTTATCGCTGGTGTTGGCGGGACCGCAGCCGACCGGCTGGACGCAGGCCAGCAGCGGCGCACAGATGTCGGGCCGCCCCTGGCAGCAATCCTCTATCAGGAAGGCCAGCAGGGTTCGAGTTCCCTCGAAATCGATGCGGTAGATGATCGAACGCCCGTCGCGGCGCGAGGTGACGAGCCCGGCCTGGGCCAGGATCGAAAGATGCGAGGAGAGCGTGTTGTGCGGGATGAACAGCGCCCGGGCGATCTCGCCCGCCGGCAGGCCCTCCTCACCGGCGCGGACCAGAAGACGGAAGGCCTCGAGCCGGCTGTCCTGTGCGAGCGCCCCGAAGGCGCGGATGGCCATATTTGCGTCCATATATCGAGACTTATCGACATATTGGTCGGATGTCAAATCAATTCGGAGAACCGGCAATACAAAGGCTTCGCGACGATCCGCCCGGCGCCCAACCGCCCGCGCTGTTGCAGAACCCGGCCGTTCAGGTTCAATACGTCGACG
The DNA here is from genome assembly GCA_040902665.1 of Dongiaceae bacterium. Lineage (GTDB taxonomy): Bacteria > Pseudomonadota > Alphaproteobacteria > Dongiales > Dongiaceae > JAWXBK01. The sequence continues at coordinate 14,038 of JBBDWX010000126.1, read as the reverse complement.
ATACAAAAGGAACAGCGGACAGGGAGGCGCCGGAAATGAAACGGACGTTCCAGTACCTTCGGCCGAAGACCCTGCAGGAGGCTTTCGCCTTCAAGGCCGAATATGGCGCAAGGGCCCGTTGCTGGGCCGGCGGGACCGACCTGATGCTGCTCTGGGACCGCAAAAAAGCCGATCTCGACCATTGCCTCGATCTGACGTTCGTTTCTGCGCTCCGCTACATCGAGGTTGAGCCCGAGCGGGTTCGCATCGGCGCGATGGCGACGCTGGATGACCTCGACAACGCTTCCGGCATCGACGCGGCCATGCGGGCTATCGGAACGACCGCGAAGCTGATGGATACATGGCAGACCCGAACCATTGCCACGATCGGCGGCAATCTATGCCACGCAGCGCCATCCGGCGATCTTGCGCCGCCACTCATCGCCCTCGACGCAACCGCAAGGATCGGCAGTGCCCGCGGCGAGCGCAGAGTGCCGATCGACAGGTTCTTTCTGGGCGTCAACAAGACCGTGCTGGACGAGGACGAAATCCTGCTTGAGATCGCAGTGCCGCGCATTGCTCATACGGGTGCATCCTACAAGCGGATCGCGCGGACCGTCGTCGACATCGCACTGGTGAGCTCGTCCGCCGCTCTTTTCTGCGACGGGTCGGGAACCATTCTCGATGCCCGGGTCGCGCTCGGCGCTGTGGCGCCAAGGCCAATTCGTTGCCCAAAATCTGAAGCGATCCTTAGAGGCGCGAAACTCAACGGCGACAACGAGGAACTGTTTTCGGAAGCTGGCAAGGTGGCGGCCGGAGAGAGCAAACCGATTTCGGATATTCGTGCCAGCAAGGAATATCGTCTCGAGATGTGCCGAATTCTCACGCGGCGCGCCCTTGAAGACTGTGCAGGGCAATTGGGAGGGAACGCGGCATGATCGAACTGCGCGTGAACGGAAAGAAGTACGAAGTCGAGGCCCGACCGCATGACCGCCTGTCGACCGTGCTGCGCGACAGGCTCTTCCTGCACGGTGTGCGCGTTTCCTGCACTGAGGGCGAATGCGGATCCTGTACCATTCTGCTGGATAGCGTGCCGGTGACGTCTTGCATGGTGCTTGCCATGCAGGCCGAGGGCCGCGACATCGTCACAATCGAGGGGCTCGGCACTCCCGATAACGTGCACCCGATCCAGCAGGCCTATATTGAGGAGCAGGGCTTTCAATGCGGCTTCTGCACGCCGGGTTTCATAATGGCGACCAAGGCATTCCTCGACCGGAATCCGAGTCCCACTGAGGAAGAGGCGGCCTTGGCGATCAGCGGCAATATCTGCCGCTGTGGTGCCTATCCCTATATTGTTCGCTCGGTCATGAAGGCTGCCGAAAAGCTTCGTCAGCAGAAAGCGTCAGCAGCGGATTAGCGGACGCTGCGCATTCCGGCGTTGCCGGATTTTCCCCGTGAGGGAGATTGAGACCATGAACAAAGCGCTTCACTTCAAGGATAAGCCCCGTACGCCTTTCAAGATCGTCGGCAAGGGTGTCCCGGTGAAAGATGCCAGGGAGAAGGTCTGCGGTACGCTCAAATACGGTGTCGATGCAAGTGCGCACGGCATGGCGTACGGGAAGATCCTCCGCAGCACCAAGCCTCATGCCCGGATAAAGAGAATTGACGCCAGCAAGGCGCTAGAGCTTGGCGGTGTCCTCGCCGTGATCACCCATGAGGATTGTCCGCAGCTGAACTGGGAGAACGCCTGGTTCAACTATCGCGGCAAGATCATGGACGGCATCGCACGGTTTGTCGGCGACGAGATCGGCGCGGTGGCTGCCATGAGCGAGGAGATTGCCCAACAGGCGATCGAAATGATCGAGGTCGAGTACGAGCCGCTGCCGACGGTGTTCGATCCCGAAGAGGCAATGAAGCCCGATGCGCCCCAGTTACGCGAGGAAGGCAATGTTCGCGAGCCCTATATCGTCGAATGGGGCGATACGGCAGCCGGTGAGGCAGAATCCGATTTTATCGTCGAGTGCGACATCAAATTCGACAGTCAGCAATATGCACCGCTCGGCCGCAACGCCTGCGTGGCGGAATGGTCAGACGATCGAGTCACTGTTTGGACAGCGTCGCAAACCCCCTCCGAGCTGCGCGACGCCATTCACGAGGCGCTGGGGATTCCGCAAAGCAAGGTGCGCGTCTGCGCCATGCCGTCGGGCAGCTCATTCGGTTCGTGGTGGGCGAACAGCTTTATGGTCGTAACCGCGATGCTCGCCCGGAAGGCGGGCCGTGCCGTCAAAATTGAGCTGACGAACTGGGAGTGCATGGCGACGGTAAAGCGGCGTCATAACGAGATCACGCGCGGTCGGATGGGCGTCAGGAAGGACGGCACACTGACGCTTGCCCAGTTCGATCACATCATCGACAACGGGGCCTATGGCTTCAAGGACGATGTAGGTTTCTTCTGCGTCGATCTGTGGGGTCGCGCGATGCACGGCCACTATGCCGTCCATGGCGTCAATACGAACACCCTGACCGCGGGATGTATGCGCGGAGTCGGCGACGTGACGCTCGGCGCGGCTGTGGAACGGCTTGCGGACATGTGCGCCGAAAAAGTCGACATGGACCCGCTCGATTTTCGCCTCAAAAACCAGATCCGGTCGGGCGAGCTCCTTCGTATGCAACATGCCAAGCGCTACATGCACGGCAACCTCGAGGAATATCTGAAAGGTATACCCGAGGAGAGCCGCAAGATGTGGCCCAGGCTATTCCATCTTTCGAGCGGATCGACCGAGCAGATTCTGACAGATGGCGGAAAAGCGTTCCGATGGAAGGAGCGCTGGAAAGGCTGGCGAAATCCCGGGACGATCGACGGGCCAAAGCGTCGCGCTGTCGGCGTCGGGACCGGTGCGCATGTCTGCGGAGTCGAGTTCGAGGGTTCGACGTCGGCCGTGGTGCGAATCAATCCCGACGGCAGCGCCAAGGTACATTGCTCCGTCGGGCGACAGGGCCAGGGAAGCGAGACCACGCAATCCCAGGTCGCCGCTGAAGTGCTCGGGATCCCTTTCGACAGGATCGAGATCGAGACCGGAGATACAGATTCCTGCCCCTGGAGCCACGGCTCGCTGGCGAGTAACACGATGTACCGCGTCGGCTTCGCGACCTGGGCAGCGGCGATCGATGCCCGTCAGCAGTTGCTTGCTATGGCGGCACGCGAATTCTTTGACGGCGACCCGGACGAACTCGATATCGACGACGGCATCATCAGGTACGCCGGTCGGCCCGATAGCAATGTCCGCGTCACCATCGAGGAGGCGATGAATCATTTCCGCGGTCACGACACGTTGGGACAGACCTCGTCGATTACCGGGCGAAACTCGATCCCCATGCCGCCGGCGACGACATTCGCCCGCCACTTTGCAGCCCATTTTGTGGAACTCGAAGTCGATACCGAGACCGGCGAGATTCGGCTGCTCGACTGGCTCGCCTGCCAGGACAGCGGCACGGTCATGAACCCGCAGGTGCTCAAGAACCAGATGATCGGCGGCGCAATCTGCGGCGCCGGGTTCGCCCTCTACGAGGGTTTGATGTTCGCCGAGGACGGCTCGATCCGGAATGCGGCGCTGCTCGACTACAAACTGCTGCGGGCGGCCGATTTTCCGCTCAACGGCGAGGTGGTCTATGGCGATTCCTACGATCCGGTCGGTCCATTCGGCGCACGCGGTGCCGGCGAAGCGCCGATCGCAGCCGCCGGCCCGGCGATCTGCCAGGCGGTCTACAACGCTATCGGCGTCTGGGTCGACATGCCGATGACACCCGAGCGCGTCCTTCGCGCTCTCGGTCGCATTTAGCGGCAGAAACAGACCGCCGCGTAGCGGCTACTGTGGACTACGGGCTCGTATCCGTCCGCTGAGCCGTCACCCGATGAAACCGCGCAGACACTCGGCTCCACGACGGTGAAACTATCACAGGAACTTTCTCAGCCGATCGATCGCTGATGCAGGACCCGGCCAATCAGGTTCATCAGCAGTTGTGCCGCCAGGATCGATGTCGTAGCCGTGTGGTCGTAGTCCGGCGCGACTTCGACCAGGTCGATCCCGACCACCTCGCCCCGCTCCACCACCCCTTCCAGCAGTTCGAGCACCTCGTAATAAAGGAACCCGCCATGCGAGGGCGTTCCGGTGCCCGGCGCAATCGACGGATCGAACCCGTCGATATCGATCGTGATGTAATAGCGCTTGCCGGCGGGAATTCGTTCGAGCACGGCTTCGGTGCCCAGTTTGCGGCAATGACGCACCGAGAGAATGTCGCAGCCCATCTTGCGTGCCTCGTCGTAACCGTCGCGGGCCGTCGACGACACGTTGCGGATGCCAAGCTGCGTCAGGCCGGTCACGTATTTCTTTTCGGCCGCGCGACGCATGGGATTGCCGTGGCCATAGCGCACGCCGTGGCGCTCGTCGACAAAATCGAGATGCGCATCGATCTGCACGATATGGATGTCGCCGTAATCCTCGAAGGCGTTGATGCAGGGGATGTTGACCGAATGGTCGCCGCCCAGCACCACGGGAAGGGCACCCGCCTCGAGAATCTTGCGCACGCCGAGTTCGATGTTGCGGTGGCTGCCAATCGTATCCGTATGGATGATGTCGGCGTCGCCTATGTCGACGATTTTTGTCGTATCGCTCGGCAAATAGACCACATCGTCCTCGAAATCATAGGCACCGGCATGGCCGAACGAGAACAAGGTCGAGGCATCGCGGATCGAGCGCGGACCGAAGCGTGCACCGGCGCGCCATTGCGTGCCGAAATCGAACGGCGCACCCAGAACGGCCACATCGGCGTCGATCGCATCCCAGTCTTCGACATAGGCGCATTTGGCGAAGGTGCAGATACCGATGAACGGCAGATTGAGCCGCCCGATCTCGTAGCCTGCCTTGGCTTTCACCGCTTTTTTTGCCGCCGTCTTCCTCTTCGACCGCAGGGCCGGCTTCGTGGCGCGCTTCTTGAGCGCAGCGGGTTTGCGGCTGCGTGCGGCCCTGGTCGATTTCGTGCTTTTCGCCATCGTCGTCCCCTGTCGGTTCGGCCGTTCGGCCGGCTCTGGTCTGTCTCGCCGAACTATAACCTGCGGGAAGAGAACCGGAAGCGCTCGACCGGCCGCAATACGACGGGCATTCTGGCCGCCGGCGACGCAACAAACTTGGCCAAGGCGAACGGGTGAAGGCAAGCGCGTGACACAGCAGATCCGGCTGCTCGACCGGCAGGAAACTGCCCGGGCGGTTGAATGGGCGGCAGAGGAAGGCTGGAATCCCGGCCTGAACGATGCCGAGGCTTTCTTTGCGTCCGATCCGGGCGGCTTTTGGGGTCTGTTCGAGGATGGCGCGTTGCTGGCAACCATCTCGGTCGTGCGCTATGGCGGCGCCTTTGCGTTCGTCGGACTCTATATCTGCCGGTCCGACCGGCGTGGCGAAGGGATCGGCTATCGGCTCTGGCAATCCGTGCTGGAGAACGCAAACGCCGGCACACTCGGGCTCGACGGCGTGGTCGATCAGCAATTGAACTACCGTAAAGCCGGGTTCGCATTTGCGCATCGCAATATCCGGTACGGCGGAACACCTGTTGCCGCGCCTCAATCCGACCCGCGCCTTGCGTCGCTCACGGCTGCGGATCTCGATGCGATGCGCCGCTACGAGGCACAAGCGCATGTCTTTCCGGCAGACCGGCGCGCGTTCCTGCGCGCATGGCTCGACCTGCCCGGCGGGACCTCCATCGCGCTGCGCGGACGCGACGACGCGATCGAAGGCTATGGCACGATCCGGCCCTGCCGCAGCGGCTTCAAGATCGGCCCCCTGTTCGCGGCCGATGCCGGCGATGCGATGATTCTGGCGCAAGCCCTGATCGCCAGGGCCGGACCAGGCGCGGTCTTTCTCGACCCGCCCGAACCGAACGCACCGGCGGTCGATCTCGCAAAGAGGCTCGGCCTCGAACCGGTCTTTGAAACCGCGCGGATGTATTGCGGGCCGGCGCCGGACCTCGCCGTCGACCGCATCTTCGGCATCACCAGTTTCGAACTCGGCTGAACGCGCAATCGCCCCGGCGCTTGACACCTGCCTGCGCCGGCAGTTCGCTGCCCACCGAAGATCGGGGGCCGAGCGACATGAAACGCATCCAGGACAAAATCTGCATCGTCACGGGTGCTGCGCGCGGCATCGGCAAAGGTTGCGCCGAGCGCTTCGCCGCTGAAGGGGGCTTCGTTTTCCTGTGCGATCGCGATGGCGACGCGGCGGCCGAAGCTGCGGCCGCCATCGGCAGCGACGCACAGGCGTATCGGATGGATGTGTCGATCGAGGATGACTGGATCCGCGTGATCGAGGCGGTGCTCGCCGCGCACGGGCGGCTCGACGTGCTAGTCAACAATGCCGGCATCCAGTTTTCCAGGACATTGGCCGAGACCACGCTCAAGGATTGGCGGCGCGCGATGGCGGTCAACGCCGACGGCGCGTTTCTCGGTTGCAAATACGCCGTCGAGGCGATGAAGCGCCCTGGCGAAGGCGCAGGAAAGGGTTCGATCATCAACATGTCGTCGACCTATGCGATGGTCGCCGACGAACTCAATATCGCCTATTGCGCCAGCAAGGCGGCGATGCGGCATCTGACGAAGGCAGTGGCGCTCGCCTGCGCCCGCGAAGGCACGCGCATCCGCGTCAACTCGATCCATCCCGGCATCATCATGACGCCGCTCCTGGAACACGAGATGTCGGAGATCGTGCGCAAGACGCCCGGCATGACCATCGATCGGCTGCGCGCTGACTGGCTCAAGCTCTTTCCGCTGGGCTTCGGCGAGCCGGCGGATATTGCGGCCGGTGCACTGTTCCTCGCCTCCGACGAATCGCGCTACATGACCGGCAGCGAACTGGTCATCGACGGTGGACATCTGACGCATTGACGGGACTGCGTTGCAGGGTTAGCAGCACCCCGCATGCGCCGCGACCAGGTCCTCGAGAAACATCTGCCCGGCGCGCGTCAGCGCACCCTTGCGAAATGCCAGGGAATACGGAACGCGATAATTGAACCGCCCGGGACAGACGGCGCGGACAAGCGCCCGTTCGACCCAGGGTCGTGCGTAATGCTCGGGCAGGAAGCCGACGAAAGCGCCGGACAATATGAGTTGCGCGATGCCTTCGTCTGTGTAGGCGGTTCCGGCTATGTTGAATCGTGGCTTGAGCGGATCGGCCGCCGCGGTGATGTACCCGCGCGAGGCGAAGGGTGCCGCAAAGACATCCACATCGGCAATCGACGCATCGGCGCGCCCAAAGAACGGGTGCGCCGCCGTGCAATAGAGATACTGCCGTTCGACGAACAAGGGTCGGCTTTCCAGCGCGCGATGCACGCGCTCGGGAAAGGGGCCGATACCGATTTCGATATCGCCGTCTGCGAGCCCGCGCTCCAGTTCGAGCGGCATGTTGATATGAATGACCGGATGCACGCCGGGCAGTCGCGCGCGGAACCGGCCGATCGCATCGGCCACGCGGCCATCCGGGTGATAGACGATGTTGCCGGTGGTACCGAGCTTGAGCTCGCCGCCGGGCAGCCGCCGCAACCCTTCGACGATGGCACCGAATTCGTCCAGCGCGCCGACCACACGCTTGTTGGCGGCGAGAACCTGCTTGCCCTCTCCGGTCAGTTCGAAGCCGCCTCGCCCGCGACGGCATACTTTCACGCCGAGGCGGCGCTCCAGGTCAGAAATCTGGCGGCTGATCGTTGAAACGCTGACATTCAGCTCGGCCTGCGCGGCGGCAAATCCGCCGCAGCGGGCAACGGCCGCAAAGACCCGCAGCAGATGAAGATCCGTATCGGCAACGCGCATTCCGCCTCTGGCGCAGGCGCCGGGCGCCGCTCCTGCGCCGTCCTGCCGGCTGGCATCCTAACGAGCGGCAGAATCCCCCACAACAAGACCGGAAAAGATTTCGCGACGAAACCTGCGGTTTTCTGGCACAGAAGGTTGTACCGCGCTCGAAGCTGCGTTGCGCCCTTCTGCGTGTTTCGCCCAGATCACGCGTGTTAGCGTCAGGAGACGGTAAGCAACAAACCATTGCCAACGAGCAGAGAGAACGACATGGGCCAGATGCCCGATACCCACCTTCCTTTCGAGGCGCGTGAGTCCGCACTGTTTCCCCGCGGCTGGGGCGTCAATGCCCAGACCGGCACATTGACCGACGTGCTGCTCGGCAAGCCGGACCATTTCCGCTGGGTCGCACTCAATTCGATCTCGGCGGTGACGCTCGCGAACCAGGAACAGATGGGCTACCGGTTCGATCAGCAGAAGGCGATGCAGCAGCATCGCAAGATGGTCGACATCTACGAACAGGCGGGTGTGCGCTGTCATTTTGTCGAAGCCGACGAAGGTCTGCCCTCAAGCGTATTCGTCCGCGATTCCAGTTTCATGACGCCATGGGGTGCCGTTGTCACCAGTATCCAGACGCCGCCGCGGCGGCGCGACTATGCGGTGGTGAGCGAGTTTTACCACAAGGCCGGCATCCCCATCTGGAAATGGGTCACGGCCGGCCATTTCGAAGGTGGCGATTTCACGATCCTGAAGCCGGGCGTCGCTTTGCTCGGCTGGTCCGGTGATCGATCGACCAGGGAAGGTGCCGAACAGGTGGCGGGCTGGGTGCGAGAGAAAGGCTGGGAAGTCGCCGTCGTGCCGATTCCGCCGCAGTTCGTGCATATGGATGCGGTCGTCGTCATGCTCGAAAAGGGACTGGCGTTGGTATGCGAGGATGCCTTGCCGCCCTACGGTCTCGACTACATCAAGAAAAAGCACGGCATCCGTGCCATACCGGTTGCCTATGCCGATTGCGTCAAGCTCGGCGGCAATCTGGTCAGCCTCGGCAACAGACGCGTACTTTCAATGGCGCATAATATCAACGTCAACAAGCAGCTTGTCGCGGAGGGTTTCGAGGTCTTCGCGGTCGAGTACGACATGTTCGCCCTGGGCGGCGGCGGCGTGCATTGTTCGTGTCACGAGATCCGGCGCGATCCGGAATGACCCACGGTCGCGTTCCGCGGCCGTGAGAAAAAGTGCAGTTCGATCCGACGATACGGACTGCCAAATGCCAGGGAGGCAGACATGATGAAGCCAATCGGCGGTCCCGGCGATCTGGTCCGGGTTCGGATTCCCTACAGCGTCGACCGCCGTTCGCTGCTCAAGGGTGTGGCGGCAACGGGGACCGCGGCCGGCCTAGGGATGCTTTCCCGACCCGCAGCGGCCGCGACCACCCTCAACTATGTCGGCTGGGAAGGATACGACACGTTTCTCGAAGCCGGCGAGTATCCGCAAGCGAACGATGTCACACTGCAGAAAAGCTTCATCTCGGCGCCGGACGAGATCGTCACCAAACTGCGACTCAATTCGAGCCAGGTCGATCTGTGCACGCCATTCAGCATTCATAACGACTTTCTGGCAAACACCGACTTGCTCGAGCCGCTCGATCTTTCCAAGATTCCCAATTTCGAGCACATCCACCCGACCGTCCTTAAATATTGCGAAGAAAACATGTCGGAGGGCGGCAACTGGTACGCGGCCCCGATGACCTATGGCGCCATCTGCATGATGTATAACGCCGACGAGATTCCCGAGCCGACTTCGTGGACCGACATGCTGAAGGACGAGTACAAGGGCAAATGCGCGATCACGTCGGACTATCCGGGCAACATTTTCGCCTGGGCGCGGGTTGCCGGTGTCGAACAGCCGAGTCACATGACCTATGAGGAACTCGACAAGACCGTCGAACTGCTGATCGACCTCAAGAAGAACCACTTGCGCACGATCGCCTCGAGCTACGGCGATCTGATCAATCTGCTGGCCAACAAGGAGATCGTCATCGGCCAGGGCTGGGAACCGGTATCCGTATGGGTGGGCGAAGAGGTCAATGTGAAGGTCGCCTACCCGCAGGAGAAATGCATGGGTTTCATCGAGGGCTACGCGATCGGTCGCGGTTCGGCCAATGTCGATGCGGCGCATGCGATCATCAATCACGCCCTGTCGGTCGAAGGCCAGCTTGCCGGCGCGGAATGGAACACCATGCCGGTCGTCAACGCCGAAGCGATGAGCCAGGTCGGCGAAATGAACCAGGCGCTGTATCGGTACGACAATTTAGAAGCGTACTTCACTGAGAAAACGCTCGTTATGCCGATGTATCCGCTGGAAGCCGATGGCACCCATCCGACCTGGGACGAGTATCAGGCGGCCTGGGAGCGTGTTCTGAAGGCGTGAGGTCCGCTATATACTGCCTCCAGCGGATACGACGGAGGCGAACTTGCAGGGCTCACCCGGTCACGCGATGACGGCGCCGGAGCGCCAGCCGCTGGTGCGGTTGCGCGGAATTTCGAAGCGCTTCGGCGACGTCTGGGCGGTGCATCCGCTCGACCTCGAGATTCACGAGGGCGAGTTCCTGGCACTGCTCGGGCCGTCGGGCTGCGGCAAGACCACGCTGCTGCGGCTGATCGGCGGGTTCATCGAACCGACCGACGGGCATGTCGAGATCGGCGGTCGGGACGTGACACGCCTCGGCCCGGAGCGGCGCAAGACCAATATGGTGTTCCAGAGCTATGCGCTCTTCCCGCATATGACCGTGCGGCAGAACATCGGCTATGGCCTGCGCATCGCCGGCCGGCAGCAATCCGAGATCGATACGAAGGTCAATCAGCTTCTCGAGCTGGTTCATCTCGGCGAGTTCGCGGCACGATTGCCCAAGCATCTTTCGGGTGGCCAGCAACAGCGCGTGGCGCTCGCTCGCGCACTCGCCATGGAGCCGGCGGTGCTGCTGCTCGATGAAAGCCTGGCGGCACTCGATCTCAAGTTGCGCAAGGCCATGCAGGACGAACTTCGCGCGCTGCACCGTGCGCTCGGCGGTACCTTCGTATTCGTAACGCACGACCAAAGCGAGGCAATGGCGCTCGCCAATCGTATCGTCGTATTGCAGGATGGGCGCATCGTTCAGGACGGATCGCCGCACGACATCTATACGGCACCGCGCACCGAGTTCGTTGCCGGTTTCATCGGCGAAGCCAACGTGTTCGACGGTCTGCGACGCGCGGGAACCGTCGAGCTTCCCACCGGTGCGCGGATCTCCGAGCCCGGCCCCGACGGTCGGGTCGTCGTCGTGGTGCGGCCCGATTCGATGGCGATCGCAAGCGCACCGTTCGACAGCGAAGTTGCGATGACAGGGTTGATCGAAGACGTGATGTTCCTCGGCACCCATTTCCGGGTGGCCGTCCGGCTCGATTCCGGCGAAAGCATCTTCAGCCATCTCGATGCCGCGACGCCGTCTGCGGATCTTGCCGTAGGAAAGCGCGTCCATGTCGGCTGGCGGAAAGACGGTCGCCGCGTCGTGGAGGCCGCGTGAGCGCAATCGACCGGCGCGGCACCTTACTTTTTGCGCCGGCACTTGCGGTATTCGCAATTTTCTTTCTGATCCCCGTCGGGTTCTTCTTCGTCGTCAGCTTCTGGCAGCTTAAATTCTATAATCTGGTGCCCGCCTTCTCGTTCGAGAACTATGGCGAAGTGTATCGTGAGTATCTGCACGCCGGCGTTTTTACATTCTCGATCGCCCTGACCATCGCCACCCTCACCACGGTCTTCGCCTTCCTGCTGGCTTATCTGATTCGCTTTCGGGCAGGTCGTTTTGGGCCCGCCCTGTTGTTCGTTGTGATGATCACGCTGTTCGGCGGCTATCTGGTAAAGATCTATGCTTGGAAAACCATTCTCGGTACGCAAGGCATCGTGAACACCGGACTGATGGCGGCCGGAATCATCGACGAGCCGATTGCATGGATTCTCTATAGTCCGCACGCGGTCGTGCTGACGCTGGTGCATTTCCTGCTGCCCTTTGCGGTCCTGCCGATCTATGGCGCATTGCGCGGTATCGCCGACGACCCGCTTGAGGCGGCGCGCGACATCGGCGCGAGCCCATTCCGCGTGCTGGTCGATATCGTACTGCCGCAGGCGATGCCTGGCCTCATCGCCGGGTTCGCCCTCGCCTTCCTCATTTCGGCTGGCGACTACGTCACGCCACGCCTGGTCGGTGGCACGAGCACCTTCATGGTCGGGAATTTCATCGAGAGCCAGTTCGTCAATCGGCTCAATGCGCCGGTGGGCTCCGCCTTGTCGTTCTCGGTTCTGGCGGCCTGCCTCGTCACACTTGCCGTCGCGACATTGCTGGCGCGACGGCTGCTCAGGTCCCGCTGATGCGCGTCGTCCCCCGCAGCCTCTGGACTTCCTTCGGCCTGGTCAGTGTAATTTTCATGCTGTCGCCGCTGCTGCTGGTTATTTTCTTCTCGTTCGGCAGCAATCCGAACGCAACCCTGCCGATCGGGGGCCTGACCGTTCGATGGTACCGCGTGCTGCTCGAGAACGCGGATTTCTGGCGGGCGCTCAATAACAGCCTGATCGTCACGCTCAGCGTCGGCGTCCTATCCACCCTGATCGGCACTGCGGCCGCAATGGCGCTCGCGCGCTGGCCGGTCCGCGTAGCGAGTTCGGCCATGGCCGTCCTGACGACCCCGGTTATGCTGCCGCCGCTGGTACTCGCGCTGGCCCTGGCAACCGCCTTTTCCACGGCCGGGGTCCATCTGAGCGTCTGGACGGTCATTCCGAGCCATCTGGTCTTCACCCAGCCGTTCGTGATCCTGATTGTCTATGCGCAGATGGCAAATTTCGACCATGCCGTGATCGAAAGCGCGCGCGATCTCGGCGCATCGAGATTACGGGCATTCGTGACCGTCGTGCTGCCGATCATCCGACCGACGGTGATCGGGGCGGCTCTAATCGCCATGGCCGTTTCGCTCGACGATTTCGTGATCACATTCTTCACCATCGGCGGCGGCATGACGCTGCCGACGCTGGTCTGGGGCATGCTGCGCACGGCGATCGACCCCAGCATCAATGCGCTCGGGTCGATCATCATCGTTGCGACCATCGGCTCCAGCGCGCTCGCGCTCTACCTTACCCGCTATCGAGGCTGAAGAGTTTCTGCATTGCGCTGCCCAACTCGACTATTGACCGCCGCCAAGCGATTCGTGACGATCACCCGCGCCCGGCGAGCGGGCGCATATTTTTGAACCGACCGGACCCGATGATTCGATGACCGAGTTCCGCCTGCTCGACGAAGACGACCCCCATCCGGTCGTGGTGCATCGCGAGCAGGGTGCATCGCCGCTGTTCCTGACTTGCGACCATGCGGGGCGGCGTATACCGCGTCGGCTCGGCAATCTCGGCCTGCCCGCCGCCGAACTTGCTCGTCATATCACCTGGGATATCGGCGCGCTCGCCATATCGAAACTCATTTCCGATCGACTCGATGCGACGCTGGTCGAGCAGGTTTATTCGCGGCTGGTCGTCGACTGCAACCGCGCACCGGGCATGCCGAGTTTCATCGCGCCGCTCAGCGAGACCACCGAGATTCCGGGCAATGTCGGGCTCGATCCCACGGAGATCACGGCGCGTGAATGGGAAATCCATCGCCCTTATCACGATGCGATCCTGAAGCTTCTCGACGGGCGCGCGGCGGCGGGCCAAGCGAGCGTGCTCATCGCGATGCACAGTTTTACGCCGGTCTTCAAAGGCGTGAAGCGGAAATGGCAGATCGGCCTGCTCTACCATCGCGACAAGCGCGTTGCCCAGATTCTGCATGAGTTGTTGGCCGACCAGGGCCTCGAGGTCGGCGACAACGAGCCCTATGCGATCACCGACACGTCGGATTACGGCATTCCCGTGCACGGCGAGCAACGCGGCATTCCTCATATCGAGATCGAATTGCGCCAGGACCTGATTGCCGACGAAAAGGGGCAACGCGAATGGGCCGAGCGCCTCGCACCGCTGTTCGAATGGATTCCGGCCTTGCTGAAGCGCGAGCCGGCCGAAATTGCGAGAAGGATGCAGCCGTGATCGACCCGAAGAAGCCCGACGAGCAGCGGTCCGTCAGCGTCGACGGCCACCAGGTCGTCACCTACAGCTATGGCCGCGGCGACGAAGTGCTGTTCCTGCTCAATGGCGGGCCTGGACTCCCCTGCG
>JBBDWX010000125.1:0-5000 GCA_040902665.1 Dongiaceae bacterium | reverse complement strand
CGACCAGATCGTTGGTCGCTTCCGCGATGCGGTCGATGCGGCGGTCAGCGCCATGGCGTCACGATAAAATAGCCTGCGCTATCTAGGTGTCGATCAGTCGAAGCGCCGTCGCGAAATCATCGGCAAATCGCAGCGATCCGGTTTCGATGCCAAAACCCATCCGGGTGAGAACGCGACGTGGCTGGGGCTGCACGCCGGTCACGATAACGCGCGTGCCATGCGACTGGCAGCGCGCGACAAAGGCGCGCAGGGCCGATACCCCGGTCGCGTCGATCAGCGGAACTTCCCGCATCCTCAGAATGAACACCCGCGGTGGCTGAATCAGAGCGTCAAGCGCCTCGTCGAGACGCGATGCCACACCAAAGAATAGCGGTCCGCGCAACAGAAATACTTCCACGCCATCGGGTAAATTGTCGCGCTGGGTATAGTCGCTGACGGGCATATCGAAATCGTCGATGTCTTCCTCCAGAAGTTTTACCCCGCGCTGGAACTCGACGGTCTCCGCCATGCGATGCATAAACAGGATTGCGGCCAGAACCACGCCCACCTGGATGGCGACGGTAAGATCGACAAGAACGGTCAGGCCGAAGGTGAGGAGCAGGACCAGCCGATCGCCGAGCGGCGCACCCATGAGCTGACGAAACTTTTCGATCTCGCTCATGTTCCATGCAACGACCACCAGGATGGCGGCCAGCGCGGCCATCGGCACGTACGAAGCCAGCGGGCCCAGCGCCAGCATGAAGGCGAGGATGAATACGGCATGCAGCATGCCGGATACCGGCGAACGGGCGCCGGAGCGGACATTGGTGGCCGTGCGCGCGATCGCGCCGGTTGCGGGCAAGCCGCCGAACAGGGCCGATGCGCCATTGGCGATGCCCTGAGCTACCAGCTCGCAATTGGATCGGTGCCGTCGGCCGGTCATGCCATCCGCAACGACGGCGGAGAGCAGACTTTCGACCCCGGCCAGGAATGCGATCGTAAAGGCGCTCGGCAACAGCTCGGCCATCCTGGCGACGGTGATTTCGGGAATGACGGGCGCCGGCAGGCCATGCGGGATGCCGCCGAACCGCGATCCGATGGTATCGACCGGAATCCCGAACAGGGCAACAACGACCGATGCCGCGATCACCGCCGTCAGAAACGCCGGCACCTTGGGCACGAAATGGCGCAATCCGACGATCAGTCCCAATGAGAGCCCCGCAACCGCGACTGCCGCCCAGGACACGGTATCGCGGGCGAGCCAGAACGCATGCCATTTGTCGATGAACTCGCCCGGCACCTGGTCGAGCGTGAGTCCGAACAGATCGCGGATCTGGCTGGAAAAGATGATAACCGCGATCCCCGCCGTAAAGCCGGCGACGACCGGTTCGGGGATGTACTTTATCCAGGTTCCGAAGCGTGCGAGCCCCGCCACGATCAGCATCGCGGCCGCCATCAGCGTGGCGAGGATCAGGCCGTCATAGCCGTGCTGCTGGATGACATTGAAAACCACCACCACGAAGGCACCGGTCGGCCCGCCGATCTGGAACCGGCTGCCGCCCAGGGCCGAAATCAGAAACCCGGCCACGACTGCAGTAATCAGACCCTTCTCGGGCGTGGTGCCCGATGCGATGGCGAGCGCCATGGCGAGCGGCAGCGCAACGATGGCAACGGTCAGGCCGGCGATCGCGTCGCTGCGGAAGTCGGATAGCCCGTAGCCCTGGCGCAGGGTCGTTACGAGCTTGGGAACGAAGAGCCGCCATCCCGGCGTCGCGGGGCGAGGGGAGGTCATCTCGGTTCGCTTGTGATGGGCACAGGTCGGTTGGGGTCCTGTGCCTCAAATAGCATCCGCCCGGCATATTTCACACATAATTATTGTGCATGGCTGCCGGGCGGATTCGGGATGGCTTTCGGGTGCGCCGGGTTCGACGCTCCTATCGGTCCAATGCCTCGGCGAGTTGAACCAGGTCGATGAACTCGCGCCAATCGCCGCCAGAGGCCGCCGCCTCGGGCACCGAAGCGGCGAGGGTGGCGATATCGTCGTACTCGAAGCTGCCGGCATAGTTGCCGCCGCGCAGCAGCTGCCCGAAGGCGGCAACGGAGGCTGCCCGGGCGAGATCCGGGCCGGGTGCTTCGGCCGCAGCCAGCCGGGAGCCGGCCAGAGTTTGTTCGATGAGCCGGCTTTCGTCTTCGTCCGGCAGCTTGTAGCGGAGTCGCAGGAAGGCGAAATCGACACCGAAATTGGGGCTCGAATCCTCGTGCGAGCTTCCGAAATGCAGCGGGTCGATCAGGCGTCCTTCCTGACCGACCAGTGCAATCTCATAGAGCGCGGTAACGGTATGGCCGGCCCCGATCTCGCCGGCATCGATCCGGTCGTTGTTGAAATCCTGCCGTTCCAGCATCCGGTTCTCGTAACCGATCAGGCGATACTCGGCGACGACGGACGGGTTGAACTCGATCTGGATCTTGACGTCCTTCGCGATGGTGAACAGCGTCGAGCCCATCTCCTTGACCAGCACTTTCTGTGCCTCGCGCAGCGTATCCAGATAGGCATAGTTACCGTTGCCAAGATTTGCGAGCTGTTCGAGGACCGGTTCGTTGTAGTTGCCATCGCCGACGCCGAGCGTGGTCAGTGCGATGCCGGATTTGCGTTTCGTCTCGATCAGGTCCTCAAGTTGCTGCTGATCGGTGATGCCGACATTGAAATCGCCGTCGGTCGCCAGAATGACGCGGTTGGCACCGCCCTCGATCATCGCCTGTTCGGCGAGCGCATAGGCATCGATCAGCCCGCCGGCCCCGTTGGTCGATCCGCCGGCGCCAAGCCCGTCGATGGCGGCGAGGATCGTCGCCTTGTTGGCGCCCGAGGTGGGTTCGAGCGCGATGCCCGAACTTCCGGCATAGGTGACGAGCGCCACGCTGTCCTGGGGTCGGAGCTCGTTCACCAGCAGGCGCAGCGCCGATTTGACCAGGGGCAGCTTGTCTTGCGGCTCCATCGAACCGGACACGTCGACCAGGAACACGAGATTCGCGGCCGGGTGTTCCGCGGCCGCGGGTTCGAAGCCTTTCAATCCGATCTGCAGCAGATAGGTATCTTCGTTCCATGGCGTGCGCGCGACGGCGGTGTTGATGCTGAACGGATGATCGGCATCGGGCGCGGCTGCGTAACCGTAGTCGAAATAGTTGATCAGCTCTTCGATGCGCACCGCATCTTCTGGCGGCAGGTATCCGGCATTCAGCATGCGGCGGATATTGGCATAGGCGCCGGTGTCGACATCGACGGAGAAGGTCGATACCGGAACCTCGTCGACGACGAACACGCCGGCCTCGTCGAGGTCGGCATAGCGCTCGCCGGCATAGACGGGCGGCGCATAGAGGGCCAAAGCCTGTGCTGCGGCGTTCGTCGACGAGCCCGTTGCATCGTAGACCTCGCGTGCGATCTCGGGTTCGGGCAAAACGGATGCGGCAGTCCCGCTTTCGATCGGTGCAATCTGTTCGGTGCTGGTCTCTGGCTGCGAGCGGTCGCCGAGGCCGGCAGTATCCCGTTCCTCCTGCTGGTTGCAGGCGGCCATGCTGGCGATCAGCGCGATGCAGGCGGCACCGGCCATCAATCGATAGCGTCGCGTCATGTGAGGTCTCCCCTGTTGGCGAAATGCCGCAGCCATGTGCCGGCATCCGCGCGTCCCCTGAAGGGCAGAGACCATCGAGAGAAATTGCGACCGCATCGCGATCCGATCCGGGCCGCATTGTGGCGACGGCAGGATCATTTCGCGACATAGCGAGACGCGACGACGTTTTTTTGGAAGAAGGCGATGGGAATGGTCGGAGTGAGAGGATTCGAACCTCCGGCCCCTGCGTCCCGAACACAGTGCTCTACCAGGCTGAGCTACACTCCGACAGGGCCGGCTGTATAGCGCCTCGGGCCTGACCTCGCAAGCGGGCCGGATCGCCCGACCCGAAGCGCGGAAAAGGGCGGATGGGCGCGCCCCTCAATGGACGCGGTGAATGCAGAAATCGACCAGTTCGAGGAGGGCGCGCTTGACCGGGCCGTCAGGGAAAATGCCGAGCGCATCGCGGGCGACGGCACCGTAATGCTCGGCGCGGCCGATGCTGTCCTTGAGCGCGCCGTGCCGCTCGAGCAGTTCGAGTGCGTGAGGTAAATCGGCTTCGGTCTGTTCCTGGCGTTCGAGGCACCGGATCCAGAACTCGCGTTCCGTATCGTCGCCGCGACGATAGGCGAGGATGACCGGCAGTGTGATCTTGCCATCGCGGAAATCGTCGCCGATCGTTTTGCCGAGCTTCGCCTGCTGCGCGGCATAATCCAGAACATCGTCGATAAGCTGAAAGGCGATGCCGAGATTCTCGCCGTAACTCTCAAGCGCTTCTTCCTCGACCCGTGGGCGGTCGGCAACGACGGCACCGACCCGACAGGCAGCGGAGAAAAGGGCTGCTGTCTTGCCTTGGATCACATCCAGATAGGCTTGCTCGCTGGTTGCCGTGTCGTTGCTGGTAACGAGCTGCAGCACTTCGCCTTCCGCGATCACTGCGGAAGCGGTTGAGAGAATATCGAGCACCTTGAGCGAACCGTCGGCGACCATGAGCTGAAACGCGCGGCTGAACAGGAAATCGCCAACCAGCACGCTCGGCTGGTTGCCCCAGACAGCATTCGCCGTCGCGCGGCCACGGCGCAGCGCGCTTTCGTCGACAACATCGTCATGCAGCAGGGTCGCCGTATGGATGAACTCGACAACGGCGGCCAGGGCGCAATGTCGCTCTCCTTCATATCCACATAACTTTGCAGCAGCGAGGGTCAGCATCGGCCGCAATCGCTTGCCGCCGGCCGCGACGATATGGCCGGCCAGTTGCGGGATCAGTTCGACCGAACTCTGCATGTGGTGCAGGATAAGCGCATTGACGCGCTCCATATCGGGCGCCACCAAAGCCGAGAGCGTATCGAGCGAGGGCGCGGGACGCCTGCCGCGGTCGCGATCGAGCTTGACGATAGTGGCCAAAAAACTTCCTCC
>JBBDWX010000124.1:0-33024 GCA_040902665.1 Dongiaceae bacterium | reverse complement strand
CGATGATTCGCGATACCATTTCGAGGGTGTCGATATCTGCGACGAAGCGGGGGTGCGCCGGGTGTTCAGCGAACATCGCCCGGACGCAATCATGCATCTCGCCGCCGAGAGCCATGTCGATCGCTCGTTGGATGGGCCGGCCCCGTTCATCGAGACCAATATCCGCGGCACCTATGTCTTGCTGGAAACGGCGCGGCGCTACTGGAACGATCTGGAAGACCCTGCACGCAGGAGGTTTCGCTTCCACCATGTCTCGACCGACGAGGTATACGGATCGCTCGGCGAGCACGGGCTGTTTACCGAAGAAACGCCCTACCAGCCCAACTCCCCCTATTCCGCCAGCAAGGCAGCAGCAGATCATCTGGTCCGCGCATGGACGCATAGTTTCGGATTTCCGGCCATCATCAGCAATTGCTCGAACAATTACGGGCCCTGCCAGTTTCCGGAGAAGTTGATTCCGCTCATCATTCTCAATGGTCTCGAGGGCAGGAGACTGCCGGTCTACGGCCGCGGCGAGAACCGGCGCGACTGGCTCTATGTCGAGGATCACGCGCGCGCCTTGCGGACGATTCTGGAACAGGGCCGGATCGGCGAGAAATACAATGTCGGCGGCGATGCCGAGCTCACCAACATCGACATTGTGCGGCGCATCTGCGCGATCCTCGATCGGATCCGACCGGAACGCCGACACGACGAGTTAATCGAGTTTGTGGCGGACCGACCGGGCCACGATCTTCGCTATGCGATCGATGCATCCAAAGTGCGTACGGAGTTCGGCTGGCGACCGCTGGAAAACCTGGAATCCGGCCTCGAGAAGACGGTGCGCTGGTATCTCGACAATCGCGCCTGGTGGGAACGGATTCGCAGTGGCGTCTATCGCGGCGAACGGCTCGGGCTCGGCCGCGCAGCCAGTTCCTGATCGATCATGGCCGATCGCCCGGTTCTCGTGTTCGGCCGCAATGGCCAGCTCGCGCGCGAATTGGCGCGCATCGCGTGGCCCGAAAATCTGACGCCGATCTGCCATGGTCGAAACGAGTGCGACCTTTCTTCAGGCGGAACCCCGCGCGTATCGATCGAAACGGTCAAACCGGTCTTCGTCGTAAACGCGGCGGCCTATACCGCCGTCGATCGCGCCGAAAGCGAATCCGATGCGGCTTTCGCCCTCAATCGGGATGCCGCCGGTCGCGTCGCCGAAGCGTGCCGGCACCAGGGCCTGCCCCTTGTTCATGTCTCGACCGACTATGTGTTCGACGGTACGAAGGCCGGCCCCTATGTGGAGGGAGATGCAATCGCACCGGTCTCGGTCTATGGCACGAGCAAGGCTGCGGGGGAAGCCGCCGTCCGCGACGCGTACGATCGTCACATCATCCTGAGAACCGCATGGGTCTACAGCCCTTTCGGCAGCAACTTCGTAAAGACGATGTTGCAACTCGGCTGCAAGCACGATCGGCTCCGGGTCGTCGCGGATCAGCGCGGTTCGCCGACCGCTGCCGGCGACATCGCCCGGGCGATTGCCTCGCTGGCCGCAGCGATACTCGGCGGCAATGAACGGTTCGGTACCTATCACTATGCCGGCGCCGGCGACGTGACGCGGCTCGACTGGGCGACCGCCATCTTTGCCGCGGGAGCGAGCCACGGCCGCCTGCAACCCCGGCTCGAGGCCGCACGCAGCGTTGAATTTCCGACGCCCGCCCGGCGCCCGTCCAATTCGGCACTGGATTGCAGCCGCATTGGCCGCGATTACGCTATTCTGCCCCGACCATGGCGCGAGAGCGTCGAGGATGCGGTCGATGAAATTCTGGGCGGCAACGGGTCATAGAGCGAGGGCAGGGCATGAAGGGCATCATTCTGGCGGGCGGCGCCGGCACACGGCTCTACCCGGTCACCCGCGCCGTGACCAAGCAGCTCCTGCCGATTTACGACAAGCCGATGATCTATTACCCGCTGTCGACCCTTATGCTCGCCGGCATCCGGGACATATTGGTGATCTCGACCCCGACCGACCTGCCGCGCTATCGCGACCTGCTGGGCGATGGCGCACAATGGGGAATCCAACTCAGCTATGCTGAACAGCCGCGACCGGAAGGGCTCGCCCAGGCCTTCATCATCGGGCGCGATTTCATAGGCCATGACCCTTGCGCTCTGGTGCTCGGCGACAATCTGTTCTTCGGTCATGGATTGACCGATCTGCTGGCGCGTGCCGCAAGGCGCAGCGAGGGGGCCACGGTCTTTGCCTATTGGGTCGACGATCCGGAGCGCTATGGCGTGATCGAATTCGATCGCAGTGACAAGCCAGTCCGTATTGTGGAGAAACCGGAACAACCGCGTTCCAACTGGGCCGTTACCGGACTTTATTTCTACGACAATCGGGTGCTCGATATCGCCGCTGCAATCAAGCCCTCGGCGCGAGGCGAGCTCGAAATCACCGACGTAAACAAGCAATATCTCGACGACGGAAAACTTGAGGTTGAGCGGATGGGTCGCGGATTTGCGTGGCTCGATACCGGCACGCACGAGTCGCTGCTCGAGGCGGCGGAATTCGTACGCGTCATGGAACGGCGGCAGGGTCTTAAGATTGCCTGTGTCGAGGAAATCGCCTGGCGCATGGGCTTTATCGATCGTGCCGCGCTGCGCGAGCTAGCCGAAGAACTGCGCATGTCCGAGTATGGTGCGTATCTGGCCCGTATCGCAGAGGATGAACACTCACATGCGCCCTAAGGTGACACTCCTCCGGGGCACATTTTTTGCTTTGATTCTGTGCGCCATTGGCAATGTGCCGGCAAAAGCCGGGCTCGACGAAGGGCTGGCGGCGTTGCAGGCCGGCGAATACCTCACAGCACTCGAGGAACTGTTGCCGCTCGCTGACGCGGGCAACGCCCGGGCCCAGGCCGAAGTCGGCATGATCTATCATTACGGCCTGACCAGCGCGAAGAACTTCGCCAAGGCGGACAATTACTATCGTCGTGCCGCCCACCAGGAAAATCCCGACGGCATGATCGGACTCTCCGTTATGAATGCACTTGGGCAAGGCGTCGCCGTTAACATGACCGAAGCATACAAATGGCTTCTGTTGGCGCGCGACCGACTCCCCGAGGGCCGCGACCGCGCTCGTGTGATTGGCGCTTTGGACAGCTTTCGGGAATCGATGACCCAAAACGAGATCGAGACCGCGGAATGGCGCGCCCGGAGTTGGGTGCCTGAGCAGGATAGTGCAGGCGGCGCGCAGTAGCCGCTGTTCAGGAGCGCCGGCGTTTCTTTTCTGGAGGCCGCAGCCGCACGAGGCCGTTCTTCGCAAGCCAGCCCAACGATCGACGCAACGTACCGGCAGCCACGCCATGCTGTTCGATCACCAGCTCTTCGACCGTGGCGCGGTTGCGGCGAACCCGCTCGACAAGCTGCGCAAGGCCGGCATCGGGCAGGATCAACGACGGCATCAGATTGGCCAGCGGCGACCCCTTGAATGCCTGAATCTGGCGCGCGTCGGCACCCGAGACCGGCTCGATGATCGTGGTTCCGTCGATCGGCGCCGTCGGATAGCTTTCGAACAGCGCAAAGGGATCGTCGCGCAGAGGACGCGCCGGCCTGCCCGTTTTCGGGGGCGCGTTTTCTTCGGCATTTTTGCGGGTTTCGGCCATGTCCATCCATAGCGCCTGATAGGCCTTTATCACGACACTCCAATCGAAACTGGCAGAGGCATGCTTTCGACCGGCATCACCGTATTTCCGGCGCAGAGCGGCGTCCTCGGCCAGCTGCAGATAGGCATCGGCGCATGCTTCGACATCGACCGCGATGCTTTGCGCGGTTGCCATACAGTAGCGACCGTACCCATCCATGCCGCTGGCGTAACGCAAAGCGATCTCGCCGCCGTCGCCGGCCGGCGGCATGAAGGTTGGCACTGTGATTCCATCCTTGCCGTCGCGAACGGTGTAGCGATAGCCATCCCAGTCGCTGACCACGACCGGCAAACCTGCTGCCATCGCCTCTATCGGGGTCAGACCGAATGTTTCCTGGATGTTGTCCGACAGAGATGTAAATACATCGCCGGCGAACCACACATTGTTGCGGACTTCTGCTCGGCGGCCGTCCAAAAAATGATGCTGCACCGAGGGCGCGAACTGCTGGCAGGCTGTCTTGAAGATCTTCTCGATATCGCCAGTGGCAAACCATCCGGCGTGAATAAGATGCAATCGGCGTTTCGTTTTCTTGGCTGCCCTCTCAAGCGCGAGATACATGGCGAGCGGATTCGCTTTCTCGACATGCGTCAATCGGCCAACGTAAAGAAAGGCAATTTCGTCCTCGCCGATCTTGAGCGACTTGCGGATGTCGGTGCGCGCGCGTTTGGCCGTGGCCGAGGTCGGATCGAGCGCGCTGCAGTCGACGCCGAGCGGTATAAGTGGAAGATTGAATTGAGGCGTCGTCTTGCCGCCAAATCGATCGAGCATGAAGTCGGTTAGCTGGTCGACCATGTACTCGACCATTGCCTTCACCTGTGTCGACGTGCAGACGAGAGCATCCCAGGGCTGGACCGGACCGAGCAGCGATTCGGCGATCCCGTCCATGACGACATGCTCGGCTGTAGTATGCGTCACCCCGCAGATCGAATAGCTGCGTTGGCCGAACGCACGCCGCAGCCAGGCGAAATGCCCGATATTCGGACCCGGTCGGTACAAGGTTCCGACTTTGGACCATGCGCCGAAATCGAGCGGCGGCACCGCCGCACAGGCGCGTTCCTTGCCGGCAAACTCGGCAATCCGCTTGCGAAACGTTTCAAGATCGTCGCGCCGCAACGCATAGCACCAGTACGCGTCGACGCCCCCGTGCTGTACGAAGCCACGCAGGAATCCTTCCGTCGCCGCCTGGCGACCCATCAACCGGTCGCGGGTCGTGTTGTAGTTGTCAGCAGAAAACACGAAGATCGCGTTGGCGCTGCTTTCGGCCATGCGCGGCGGCTCCCCCAGCTAGATTGAACCGCCTGTCGGGCCGGCGGCGGCGCAGTTTATGAGGCGCGCGGCGGTGGCGGCAAGTTGCGGTCGAGTGCTTTCTCCAGTTGCGCGAGTCGACGCACCAGTTCGGCGTTCAGCGCGTCGAACTTGTTGTGCAGCTCGACCACCTGCAGGCCCGCCCGAACATTGACCTCATATTCGACGTCGGAGCGAATCCGATCGCGCGCAGATTGCCGGCGCTGGGTCAAGAGGACCATTACCGACAATAGGATCGCTTCGAGCGATACGGCCATTGTCAACAACCCGAATGGGTACGGATCGAATGTATAGGCCGGAACATTGTTCAAGCCGATCCAGGCGCCGAAAATCGTTACGTGGAGAAAGAAGAACCACAAACTGCCCGCCCAGCCGGCAACCCTGTCTGTCGCACGCTCGATCGGGCTTTCGCGTGTTTCGATCGCCTCGTTGGCGTTGCGGGCCGCCAGCCGCCGCAACCGGCCGTGCGTTTCGCGGACACGCTCGCCGAGCACCGCCATGAGATCGAGCGACGCCTCGGGATTCCCCCTCATGAAATCGAGCAGGTGGTCACGGACCAGAACCAGAAGGACGCAGTCGCTTTCGACGGTGGCGGACGCGGTGCGCGGACCTTCGTCGATCAGCGAAAGTTCGCCGAACAGGGTGCCCGGCCCCATCCTCCCGAGCGAGATCTTTTGGCCCAGATCGTCGCGGGTATGGATCTCGACCCTGCCCTCGGCAACGATAAACAGCTCGGCGCCCGGATCGCCAAGCCGAAACACGGTAGCCCCGGCCGGGAGGCGGCGTGTTTCGAAGCGCGTGGCCAAGACCCGCCTCGCCCCCGCGTCCAGGAGGTGAAAGAACCGGACCTGCTCCAGCAGGGCTTCGATCTCGTCGGGCTGCATATTCATTGCTTCATCGTTCCATTTGGGGCCGCCATCCGCAATTGTGCACTTGCACAATGGGCCGCGCGCCCTTCCCGGCACCCCCAAATCATTACGGAATCCGCAAGGGCATCGTGAATCGGGTTGCTGCTACCGGCCTAAGCATCTTTAATGTCGCATCGCGGTCGGGGTTTCCATACTCCGAAAGACGCCCTCGGGCCGCGCGCGGTTCGGGCCATTGTCCAACGCCGCGAACCAGCCAGACCAGGGAGAGCTTCATGAACGCAATCGACAAAAAAGTCGTCACCCAATCCGCCGCGTCCCGCCGCCGGTTCCTCACCGGCGCTGTCGCTGCAACCGCCGGCGCCTCCGCGCTGATCGCCGCACCGCATGCGGCCCGCGCCCAGGAAGTGGTGATCAAGATGCAGGGAGCGTGGGGCGGTGGCATCTTCAAGGAGTTTGCCATCGACTATGTCAATCGGGTCAACGAGATGTCCGGCGGCACCTTGCGCATCGACTATCTCGACGTCGATGCCGTGGTCAAGACGCCGGAAATGCAGACGGCTGTTCATAACGGCGTGCTCGACGCAGCGCATCACGTCACGGCGTACTGGTACTCAAAACATGCGGCGGCATCGTTGTTCGGTACCGGCCCCTGCTGGGGCTGGACTGCAAATCAGCTCATCGGCTGGTTTGCATATGGCGGCGGGCGCGAGCTGTACGAAGAACTGATGTGGGACATCCTTGGCCTCAACCTTGTCGGGTTCCTGACCGGCCCGATGCCGGCCCAGCCGTTCGGCTGGTTCAACAAGTCGGTCAATACGGTCGCCGACATCCAGGGCCTGAAATACCGCACAGTCGGACTGGCAGCAGACGTGCTTCAGGCGATGGGCATGTCGGTTGTGCAGCTTCCCGGCGGCGAGATCCAGCCTTCGATGGAGCGCGGCGTGATCGACGCGGCGGAATTCAACAACCCGTCGTCCGACAAGGATTTCGGCATGCAGGACGTGTCGAAAGACTATTACCTGGCCAGCTATCACCAGTCGCAGGAGACCTTCGAGATCATCTTCAACAAGGGAATCTTCGACGGCCTGTCGGACCAGCATAAGGCGATCCTCCGGTATGCGTCGGAAGCGGCATCGGCCGATATGTCGTGGAAGTACCAGGACCGCTACTCTGCCGACCTGATTGCCTTGCAGACCGAGCACGGTGTCAACGTGCATCGCACTTCCGACGAGATCATGGCGGCACAGCTCGATGCGTGGGACCAGGTGCTCGTCGCTTTCGTCGAAGCCGATCCGTATTTCGCCAAGGTCGTCGAATCGCAGAAGGCCTGGGCCAAGCGGGTGGGTGCGTACGAAATCACCAATGCACCGGACTATACCGGAGCTTATATTCACTACTTCGGAAATCCGTACTGAGATCCGATAGAATCGATCGCATGATCGAACGGGGCGGCGTTCTTCCGGGAGCGTCGCCCCGTTTGCCAATTGGCCTGCGTAGACCGGTGGGTTCGAACGAAGGATTGCCACAGTGAATCGTGTGCTCCTCTTCATCGACAGCCTAAGCATGTGGATGGGCAAGGCCTTCGGCTGGTGCATCGTCGTGCTGACGTTCGCTACCTGCTACGAAGTGTTCATGCGCTATGTATTGGGGGCGCCGACGACATGGGCCTTCGTCATGAGCATCCAGATGTATGGCGCGCTCCTGATCATGGCAGGCGCCTACACGCTGTCGCGCAACGGGCATGTGCGCGGCGACATGCTCTATCGCTATCTTCCCGAACGCGGGAAAGCCGGCATCGATCTTGTTCTCTACATCATCTTCCTGCTTCCGGGCGCCCTGGCGCTGATATGGTACGGCACTCAATTTGCCGCGGATTCATGGCGATTCAAGGAAGTGAGCTGGTCGAGTCCGGCCCGCATTCAGATCTATTTTTTCAAGACGCTGTTGCCGCTGGCCGGCGCGCTCGTTCTCCTGCAGGGATTTGCCGAAATATGCCGCTGCATCGTCTGCCTCAGGACCGGGCGCTTCCCGCCTCGCCTGCATGATGTCGAGGAAACCGAAAGCATGCTGATTCACCAGCATGAAAACGAACTCGAGCGGGCACAGGAACAAAGCGGGGAGAAGGCGCGATGACCGATCCGCAGGTCGCCCTTCTGATGCTGGGGCTGTTTATTTTTGTGGTGCTGATCGGCTTTCCCATCGCCTTTACCCTGATCGCGATGGGTCTCGGGTTCGGCTACTACGCCTACGCGATGCCCAACCAGCTCGAAAACATTTTCGACAACCGGATATTCAATCTCTTCGTTCAGAATACTTTCTCGGTGATGTCGAACGAGATCCTCGTTGCCGTGCCTTTGTTCCTTTTCATGGGATATGTGGTCGAACGATCTAATATCGTGAGCCGACTGTTCCATTCGTTGCAGCTTGCTGCCCGAAGGCTGCCCGGTTCCCTGGCGGTCGCGGCTTTGGCGACCTGTACGATTTTTGCGACCGCCACAGGCATCGTCGGAGCGGTGGTTACCCTGATGGGACTGCTCGCACTGCCGGCGATGCTCAACGCAAAATATGACGTGCGCTATGCGACGGGCGTGATCTGCGCCGGCGGCTGCCTTGGAATCCTCATCCCGCCGTCGATCATGCTTATCGTTTACGCAGCTGTCGCAGAGCAGTCACCGGTCCGCCTGTATGCCGCAGCACTCCTGCCCGGCGCAATGCTGGCCGGCCTCTACATGATTTACGTGGTCGCACGCGCAACCTTCAATCCGGCGCTCGCACCGAAGCCTCCGGAAGAAGAGATCCCGCCGCTGCCGCAGATTCTCTGGCAGCTTCTGACATCGTTCGTGCCGCTATCGGTACTGATCCTGGCCGTGCTGGGCTCGATCCTGCTGGGCATCGCGACGCCGGCGGAAGCCGCCGGTGTCGGGTCCTTCGGCGCGCTTTTGCTGGCCGTTCTTTACCGTTCCCTGAGTTGGGACAAGTTGCGCGAGGCCGTGTTCCTGACCGCCCGAACCACCGCCATGGTTTGCTGGCTGTTCATCGGTTCGTGGACCTTCGCCTCGGTCTTTTCCTATCTCGGCGGCCAGACGCTCATCGAGAATTGGGTCCTCGGCGCCGAACTCGACCCCATTACCTTCCTCATCGTCGCTCAGCTCATCATCTTCCTGCTGGGCTGGCCGCTGGAATGGAGCGAGATTATCATCATCTTCGTTCCGATCTTCCTCCCGATGCTGGATACGTTCGGAATCGATCCGATTTTCTTCGGCATTCTGGTCGCACTCAATCTGCAGACCTCGTTCCTGTCGCCGCCAATGGCGATGTCGGCCTACTATCTCAAGGGCGTCGCGCCGCCTTTCGTGACGTTGATGGATATCTTCCGCGGCGTGATGCCCTATCTGGTCATCGTCCTGTTCGCGATGGTGATGCTCTATGTTTTCCCTGGCCTGGCGCTGTTCCTGCCCGAGTGGTTCTTCGGCTGATCGGCAATGACCGGTCAGAACCCCTGTTTGCTGTCGGCGGCTGAGGCGCGCCGTCGTATCGCTGAAGGCCGGTTATCGGCTGAAGAACTGACGCGCGCCTGTCTCGCGCGGATTTCCGAACACGAAACGACGATCGGCGCCTGGGCCTATCTCGACCCCGATCTGGCGCTGGAACAGGCGCGTGCCGCCGATCGCTGGCGCCAACGCGGCAAGCCACTTGGTCGGCTGCATGGCCTGCCGGTCGGTCTCAAGGACATTTTCGACACCAAGGACATGCCGACCGAACTGGGTTCGCCGATCTACGCCGGCCGCCGCCCGGGCTGGGATTCGGCGGTCGCCGAGCGCCTGCGCGCGGCCGGTGCCGTCATCCTCGGCAAGACGGTGACCACGGAGTTCGCCTATTTCGGCCCGGGCAAGACCTGCAATCCGCACGATCCGGCACGCACCCCGGGTGGCTCGTCGTCCGGCTCGGCGGCGGCCGTCGCTGCCTTCATGGTGCCGCTCGCGATCGGCAGTCAGACCAACGGGTCGATGATCCGGCCCGCGTCGTTCTGCGGCACGTTCGGTTTCAAGCCCAGCCACGGCATGATCTCGCGCTTTCGCGCGTTGCAGCTTTCGCGCTCGCTCGATCATGTCGGCACCTATGGCCGCAGCGTCGAGGATGTGGCGCTGTTGGCCGATGCCCTCGCCGGTTACGACAGCCGCGATCCCGATACGCACCCGATCGCAACAGCCGAACTCGCCGTGACCGCTGCAACCGAGCCGCCATTGCCGCCGCGTCTGGCCTTCGTGCGATCGCCGGTCTGGGACGAGGCAGCGGACGACACCAAGGCGGCATTCGAGGAACTGGCCGAATTTCTTGGCGATCGCATTGTGGAGGCAGAACTACCGAAGGGTTTCGAGGTGGCGCATTCAAGCCAGCGCACCATCATGGCAACCGAGATGGCCGCCAATCTCGCGCGCGAGTATCGCCGCGGCAGCGAGCAGATGACAGCGAAGCTGCGCGATTTTATCGAGGAAGGCCGACAGGTATTGGCTGTCGACTATGTCGCCGCGCGCGAAACCGCCGCCCACCTGCGGCTCGCGCTCGATGGGTTATTTGGTGAGTACGATGCCATCGTAACGCCCTCGGCACCGGGAGAAGCGCCGTTGGGGCTGGAGTCGACGGGCAGCCCGGTTTTCTGCACAATCTGGACTTTGCTGGGCTTGCCGGCGATCAACCTGCCGGTTTTGCGTGGAACCGCGGGCTTGCCGATCGGCGTCCAGCTCGTCGGACCCTATGGCGACGACGCGCGGTTGTTGCGCTCGGCACGATGGCTGGTGGATCGTATCGACATCGCCGTCGGCGGAACGGAGGCACGGAACGATGGATAACTGGATTACAGGCGGATTGGCGTTGGCGGTACTCGCCGCCTTCCTTATTGGTCTCGCTGCCTCCATCTCCTCGATTCCCTTCTTTCTGATCGTGATCGTCGTGCTGGCCTGCGCCCTCGTCGACTTCATTCAGTCGACCCGGAGCAATGGCAACCGGCCTCGCAACTAGTTTTTGTGCGCATGCAAGCTGTCGACGGCCCGATCGACGTCGTCGCACTGCGTCTCTCCGCGTTACGCGCGCAGCGCGAGGGCAAGTTCGCGGAGGCGGCACGCCTGCTGGCCCCCGTTGCGGCAAGCCGGCCTGACGATCACGTAGTCCAACTCGATTTCGGCAATGCTCTCGCACAGGCGGATCAACCCGCAAAGGCACTCGTCGCCTTCGATCGCTTCATTGAGCTAAAACCGGACATTGCTCTCGCTCATATCAACCGTTCCTATGTCCTGAACAAGCTCGGCCGACATGCCGAAGCCGAAGTGGCGGCTCGGCGCGGCCTCGATCTGGCGCCTGACGACGGCGGGGCAGCCAACAATCTCGCCCATGCCGTAAAGCTGCAGGGCCGGTTCGAAGAAGCGGCGGCCATACTCGGACCGCTCGTGGAACGCGAGCCGGATCGGGTCGAGGCCGTCAACAATCTCGGCGATTGCCTGCGCGCCGACGGTCGGCTGGACGCTGCCGAGGCGATGTTTCTTCGCGCGATCCGTATCAAGCCGGATTTCGCCCATGCCCGCCTCAATCACGCATTATGCCGGTTGCAGCGCGGCGACTACGAAGCGGGATTTCGCGAGTACGAATGGCGCTTGCGGCTGGGCCTGCCGCTGCAGCATGCGGGCGATGCCACATCCTGGGATGGCTCGCCCGCGCCCGACCGCACTCTGTTCATTGAAACCGAACAGGGGCACGGCGATGCGATCCAGTTTGCACGGTTTGTTTCGGCAGCCCGCGAACGGGTCGGACGCACTATCTTGATGGGTCGTTCGGAGCAACTGGCGCTGCTGTCGACCGCGCTTTGCGTCGAGGGTATCGCGACCAAGGGTGGGCGCCTGCCCGCAGAGGCGCTGCATGTATCGATGATGAGCCTGCCGTTGCGGCTCGGCCTCGATCGAGATGGTCTTACCGGTACGGTCCCTTATCTGCGCGCCGAGCCAAACCGAGTTGCGCATTGGCGTGCGTGGCTGGCAACGCTGCCCGGCCGTCCTGTTGGAATTTGCTGGCAGGGCCGACCTGGTATCCAGCCCGATCTGGGCCGTTCGGTCGCGCTCGCCGAGCTGGCACCGCTGGCTGCCGTTTCAGGGATCACGCTGGTGAGTTTGCAGAAGCATCACGGTATCGATCAGCTTGCGGGCCTGCCGCCGGAGATGCGGATCGCGATGCCGCCGGACGAATTCGATAGCGGACCCGATGCATTTCTCGACACGGCAGCCATGATGATGTCGCTGGATCTGGTGATCTCGGTCGACAGCGCCATCGCGCATCTGGCCGGGGCTTTGGCGCGGCCGACATGGCTGATGCTTCGCCGCATGCCAGACTGGCGCTGGGGTGTCGATGGCGACGAAACCATCTGGTATCCGACGATGCGCCTCTATCGCCAGTCCAGGAACCGCGTCTGGCTCGACCCGATTGCTCGGATGGCACGGGATCTTCAGGCCCGTCAGAGCTAGGCCGCCGTTCGGCAACGAGGCACGGTTGCATTCGGGGCCGCACCCGGCCCCGTTCGACCCGCAACAGGTGGATGATGCAACCACCCTTTAGGCTATGATACGCCACCAGGGGGACCCGGCGGATCGTGGAAGCGGCAGTCGAACATGGCAGCACCGTCAGCCAGGCACTGATCCTGTTGATGACCGCCGTCGTCGCGGTCTGGCTGTTTCATCGGCTGCGCATAAGCCCGATCCTCGGTTATCTCGCTGGCGGCGCCGTCATCGGGCCGTACGGCTTCGCCGTCATCGAAGATGTCGAGGCAATCCGCGGCCTCGCCGAATTTGGCGTTGTGTTTCTGCTGTTCACCATCGGGCTTGAGCTTTCGTTCCGGCGACTTTGGGTCATGCGGCGACTTGTGTTCGGTCTGGGCGGGACACAGGTCATGATTTGCTCCATTGCTATCGGCGTGGCTGCGTACTTTTTCGATGTCGGGCGCGATGCCGCCATTGTCATTGGCGGCGCGCTCGCTTTGTCGTCGACCGCACTGGTGCTGCAGGTTTTGATCGATCGCGGCGAGCTGGCGGACCGGTACGGTCGGGCTTCGTTTGCCGTCCTGTTGTTCCAGGATCTTGCCGTTATTCCCCTGCTGGTATTGGTTCCTCTGCTCGGCCAATCCGACGGAAATTTGTTTGCTCTGTTTGGCGCAATCGGCGCTGCAATAGTTCAAACCGCAGTCGTCGTCGCCATTGTCATCCTCGCCGGTCGCTATCTGCTGCGACCGATCTTTCGTCAAATCGCCGACACCCGCAATGCGGAATTGTTCGTAGCTGCGATTCTACTGATCGTACTCGGAATCGGATTCGGCACAGCCCAGGCAGGCCTTTCGATGTCACTGGGCGCGTTCCTTGCCGGACTGCTGCTTGCGGAGGGCCCGTATCGCCATCAGATCGAGGCCGACATACGGCCGTTTCGTGGCCTGCTGCTTGGTCTCTTCTTCATGACGGTCGGTACGCTGATCGATGCGCGCGCGATGATCGATCAGGCGCCCGTCGTACTCGGGTTGCTCGCCGCCATAATTCTGGGCAAAGCCATTATCGTTGCAGTACTTGCCCGGGTTTTCGGGGTCAGTGTTTCGGATTCAATGCGCGCGGCCATGGCGCTGGCGAACTGCGGCGAGTTCGCATTCGTCATTCTCGGGCTTGCCGTCACTGTCGGACTGATCGACAGCACGTTGCTGGCCCTGCTTTCCCTTATAGTAGCGCTCAGCATGATTTTTCCGCCAATCCTTACCGCAGTTGGCGCAAGAGTCGCAAAGCTGTATCGCCAGCGTCAGGATTCTGGAATCACGCCACTGGCACAGGGCACAGAAGATTTGCGCGACCATTTCGTAATCGCCGGGTTCGGGCGCAGCGGCCAAATTGCGGCACAATTGTTTGAAGCCGCTCAAATCCGCTGGATCGCTCTCGATCTCAATGCTGAGCAGGTAAATCTGGCGCACCGGACCGGCATGCCGGTCTATTTTGGCGACGGAACGCAGCGTAACGTGCTCGAAGCGGCGGGGATCGGCTACGCAAAGGCGCTTGTTGTCACGCTCGACAATGCCGGCGCTGCGGAGCGTACCGTCGAGACGGCTCGCCGGTTGCGCAGCGATCTGCCGATCGCGACCCGCGCACGCGACCATCGTCAGGCGCAACGCCTGCTCGACAAGGGGGCCGCCATTGTCATCCCGGAGGTCGTCGAGGCAAGCTTGCAGCTTGCACTCGAGATACTTCGCCTGACCGATCGGAACGTCGATGAGTTCGACGGGCTGGTCGACCGGATCCGTCGCGAAGGCGGGTTGCTCGTTGAACCACCGGCCGACGACGAGCATTAGGCAAACCGATTCGTGTCGACGATTCGGATATCTCGGTCGGTCGGATGGCGCCACTGAACGAATTTTTGCACCCGTCCGGAACATCGCCACGAGGCCGGGCGTTGTGCAAGCGACGATCTCGACGCCGGCACACAGCGCGGTTACGCTGGCTATTGTTGAAAGGGCCGACCCGGCGCGGGCTCCGCGCGGGCGATTGCGGAAGGAACCATTCATGCGCTGGCGGGGCGGACGACGCAGCGGCAATGTGATCGACCGGCGCGGCTCGGGCGGCGGTGGGCTTGGCGGTCTGGGCGGCCTTGGCCGATCGCGGATGCGCCTGCCGAACGGCATGGGATTTCCCGGCGGCATGGGCATGGGCGGCGGCCGCGGCGGTATCGGCCGGATCGTGTTAATCGTGGGCCTGCTGATTGCGGTCTCGCTGCTCTATCAGCATTTCGGGCCGGAAAGCGACGAGAGTGCTCCGGGTGGAACCGTGCCCGCCGGACAGGAAGAGCTGGTCGAATTCGTCTCGGTGGTGTTGGCCGATACCGAGGATACCTGGCACGCGATCTTCCAGGCGGAAGGCAGCACCTATCGCGAACCGCAACTCGTGCTGTTCACCGATACGGTCGAATCCGCCTGCGGCTACGCACAATCGGCCGTCGGCCCCTTCTATTGCCCGGCCGACAACCGGGTCTATATCGATCTCGACTTCTTCGACGATCTGGCGTCGCGCCACAATGCGGCCGGCGATTTCGCGCAGGCCTATGTGATCGCCCACGAGGTCGGCCATCATGTGCAGAACCTGCTCGGCATTTTGCCCGAGGTGCATCAGCGCCAGCAGGCGCTGCCGGAAGCGCAGGCCGATGCACTTTCGGTTGCTACGGAACTGCAGGCCGACTGCTTCGCCGGACTTTGGGCCTATCACGCCCAACAGCAGCGCCAGGTGCTTGAGCCAGGCGATCTGCAGGAAGCGCTGAACGCAGCCAGCGCGGTCGGCGACGACCGGCTGCAGCGTGAAAGCCAGGGCCGCGTGGTGCCGGATTCGTTCACCCACGGCACCTCGCAGCAGCGCATGGAATGGTTCCTCGCCGGCTTCGAGGATGGCGAGCTCGCCGCCTGCGATACGTTCTCGGCAATACCCTGAGACGGACCCACCACCCAATTCCGGTTATGACATCGCCGATGACCGGGATGGCAATGCGGTGCTAGCGTCGTTGTGAGGCTTGGCCGACCGGCCAGGTTGGAGTTCTGGAGGAGGTGGCGCCATGGAGGCCCCGGCACTGCTGCAACGGCTTCGCGAGCTGGCCGCTCTGCCGCTCGAACAGGCGACCGCCATGCCGCCGGGCGTTTACCGGTCGGAAGACCTGCACGCGTTCGAGCGTGAGCGCATCTTCGCGCATGACTGGCTCTGTGTCGGGCGCGCCGCAGACATCCCGAACGAAGGCGATTACGTCACGTTCTCGATCAACGACCAACCGATCTTCTCGATCCGCGGCAAGGATGGAGATATCCGCAGCTTTTCGAATGTCTGCCTGCATCGGATGATGCGGCTGACGCAGGGCAGCGGCAACTGCCGCCGCATCGTTTGTCCCTATCACGCATGGACCTACAGCCTCGACGGACGGCTCCTGGGCGCGGCCCACATGAAGAAGACGGAAGGGTTCGAAACCCAGAGCCGTTCACTGCCCGCGATCCGCACCGAGATATGGCATGGCTGGATCTACGCGACATTGAACGATACGGCGCCGGCGATTGCCCACCAGCTTGCCGCGCTCGAACCGCTCGTCGAATCCTATTGCATGGCCGATTACGTTCCGGTCGTCACCCAGGATCATATCTGGAACACGAACTGGAAGCTGCTGACCGAAAATTTCATGGAAGGTTACCATCTGCCGGTCGCGCATCGCGAAACGGTCGGTGCCTGGTTTCCCGCGAACGACACCGAGTTTCCGGCCGAGCGGCATGACGGGTTTACCTACCAGACCTTCATCAAGACGGCCGATGCGACCTACGGCCGAGCGCATCCCGACAACACACGGCTCGAGGGGCGCTGGCGCTATACGACCATTATGCCGACTGTGTTCCCGACGCATATGTACATCCTGGCGCCGGACCATCTCTGGTATCTCTCGTTGCGACCGCAGGGAACCGGCCAGGTCCATATACGGTTCGGTATCGCGCTGGCCCCGGAAGTGCATGCGACGCTCGACAATGTCGAGAAATACACCGCCGACATGCTGGCCTTCTTCGACAAGGTGAACGGCGAGGACCGCTTCATCGTCGAAGGGCTCTTTCAGGGCACCGGCGCACCGCTGGCAAAGCCCGGCCCGCTGAGCTGGCTCGAGCGCGAGATCCACGATTTTATCGCATACTTATCGACCCGACTGGACAGCCCGGCCGTCTCATTGCGGCGGCAGGCACGCCGGGAAGCGTCGTAACGGCAGCCCTGGAGCACCTTGCCAGCCTCCCTGCCACCGCCCGATAATTGGATATCTTCGAACCCGATAGAGGCAGCAGGAGCATTGCCATGACAGATCTCAAGGCCATCCGTTTCGACCCGCGTGGCCCGGCCGGCGATGGGCTCGCGCTGTGGGAGGAGATTCCGCAATCGGCGCTGATCGCCGGCAAACCGGTGCAGCATGGGCACAACTACTTCACCGATCCGAGCGGCGTGTTGACCGCCGGCGTGTGGGACTGCACGCCGATGACGACGAAACTCGAGCCCTATTCGGTGAACGAGTTCATGCTGGTACTCGAAGGATCGGTCACGATCGTCGATGCGAAGGGTCATGAAGAGACCATCAAGGCCGGCGAAGCGTTCTTCATTCCGAAGGGCCTGCCCTGCAGCTGGAAGCAGAGCGAATACATCCGCAAGTTTTACGTCATCTTCGACGATCCCTCCGGGATGAAGCCGAAGAATCCCGACGAACTTCGCGTGATCAAGTTCGATCGCAACAAGGCCATGTCAAAGATGGCAACGCCCGACACCAGCATCTTCGAGGGCGCAGTGCCAACCCAGAACGTGCACAACTATTTCGAAGACATGACCGGGCAGATGACGGCCGGCGTCTGGGATTGCACGCCGATGAAGCGCAAGGCAATGCCGTTCCCGCGCAACGAACTGATGTGCATTCTCGAAGGGTCGGTGACGATCACCGACGACAAGGGGCGCGCGCAGGCCTTCCGTGCCGGCGACTCGTTCTTCGTGCCGCAGGGCCTGGTCAATTCCTGGCACAGCACGGAGTATGTACGGAAATTCTACTGCATCTTCCAGCCGAAGGTCGCCGCCGCCAAGGCCGCCGACGCGGCCGAGTAACGCCGCACGCAGGTTCGGGGCGATGAACCTCGCCGGATTCCGTCGCTCGCTGGCAGACGAAGTGCCGCCCCGCGGCCATCCGCCACCGCTCGTCGCGCTATGGTATGGCGGGAAAGGCAATTGGGACAAGGCGCACCGCATCGTTCAGGACGAGAATGGCAGCGATGCCGCCTGGGTTCATGCCTGGCTGCATCGCGTCGAGGGCGATCCCTCGAACGCGCGCTACTGGTACGGCCATGCCGGCAAACCAGAACCCGCGAATACCACCGATGCCGAGTGGGCTGAGATTGCGACCGCCCTGCTCGAATCCAAGGCCTAGCGTTTCAGCGGCGGCAGACGATTTCCCACGGGCTGCAGCGGCCGGCTTCGATATTGACCCTCAGATTGCCAATCTTCTCCTTGAACCCCTCGCCCATCACGAGATGAATCCCCAAGGGCGACGACCCTGCCGCCGCGCGCTCGCGCATCCGCTCGAAGTACTCGAGTGCAAACCTGGTCCGGTCGGTGCGCACCAGAATCTCGAAACCGGCATGCTCGAGCAGAGCCTCCATCTCGCCGATCGAAGCCAGAAAGCTGGTCTCGGCGGTCGACGACCAGGGTACCGGATAGTTCAGAGGCCCCGGCTCCGCACCGGCCAATATGTCGTAGATTCCGAAGATCGTTTCCGGTCTCAGCACGCGATGGATCTCCCGATAGAGCGCCGGCTTGTCTTCGATGTTCATCGCGACATGCATCGTGTAGGCGCCGTCGAACACAGCATCGGCGAACGGCATCGCGAGCGCGCTGCCCTGGTGAAACTCGACTTTTCCAGCAAGGCCGACCTTTTCGGTCAGCAGCCGCGCGACCGCGCAGAACTCGGGCACCAGATCGATGCCGGCAACCTTGCATTTGCTGCGGTCTGCAATGTGGCGCGCCGGGCCGCCGATACCCGACCCGACATCGAGCCAATGCGAACCGGGGTCGATGCCGAGCTGTGGCACGAAATGTTCGGTTGCCTCGATGCCGCCAAGATGGAACTCGTCGACCGGTGCGAGATCGCGCAGGGTCAGGCGCACCGGATCGACGCCGCTTTGTCTGGCGGCGGCAAGAACTGCTTCGCCGAGCGCGCCGTGTGTGTAGTGAGCGGTGACGGTTTCTTCGATCGACATGGCGATAGTGCCCTCGTTCAATCTGTCTGGCCCGGATCCCTGCACCACTCTAAGGTTGGTGAAGCCGAGAGGGTTTTCCAGTCATCATGATCTTGTTCCTGCTTTGCCGCGCCGGCAACCATACAGTTCGCGACAGTTATCTTTACGAATTTCCCGGCATTGTCGGTCGCGTGCATGTTCTGAATTACGAAGGCATCTTGCGGCAGCGAATTCTGCCGTATGGCTGCTACGTCTTTACCGATATGGATCGGGCTCCGCCCGACATGCTGATCGGCATCCGGGCATTCCACGAATTCCTTGGTACACTCGGGTCCGCCGTCCGCTGCATCAATCATCCCACACAATCGCTTCAGCGCTATTCGCTGCTTCGCACCCTCTTTGAGCACGCCATCAACGATTTCGATGCCTATCGAATGGGCGAGGATCGGTGGCCGGAACGATATCCGGTCTTCCTGCGCCGCGAGGATGGTCATGACGGTCCGTTAAGTGGCCTGATCGGCGATCCGTCAGCGCTGGAGGACGAGATGGCCAGTCTATTGCGAAAAGGACATCCCCGCGATCGCCTGCTCGCCGTCGAGTATTGTGACGTGCGCGACCGGCAGGGCGTGATCCGCAAGTACGGCGCCTTCTTTGTCGACGGAAAAGTCGTGCCGCGACATGTCGTGATTTCGACGCACTGGGTCGCCAAGTATACCGATCCCGAGGCGGTTGCCTCGCATGTATCGCGCGAGGCGCAGCTCCACGAGGAAGCCCGCTATGTCGAGGAGAACCCGCATGCCGAACAGATCGCGGCGATATTCCGGCTCGCTCGCATCGACTATGGCCGGATCGACTACAGCTTCAAGGATGGCGCGCTCCGTGTCTGGGAGATCAACACCAACCCTGTGATTGCCGAAAGGCGCAATATCGACGGCAGCCCGCGGCATCGTCAGGTTCTGGAGCCCGGCGTCCGGAATCTGGCGGCCGAGATCCTGAAACTCGACAAAGGCTTGCCGCGCGGGCGTTTCGAGATAGCGCCGACAATCGCGGAGCGGCTGGCAGCGGCCCGCTGATTGTCAATGTCGCCCGGATGGCGCCCGCGCCGCCGGAAGATCGCCGACCGGGCCGATCGCCTCGGTGTCGCGTTCGAACAGCGGCGGGCTCTGCATGTAGAGAACCAGCAGCCGCGCCAGAGCATGCAGAGAATCGACATGCGTGCGCTCGTAACCGTGCGACGAATCGAGCGCAAAGCAGACAAGCGCGGTGCGTATGTCGTTGCCCGCTTCGAGCGCCGACGCGGCATCGCTGCGGTAGTAGCGAAAAACGTCGCGGCTGTGCTCGATATCGTAGCGCTCGCAGAGTTCGCATAGCCGTCGCGAGAGATGCCAATCGAAGGGGCCGCTCGAATCCTGCATGGCGACCGTCACGCCATATTCCGACGTGTATTGCCGCGGCGCGACCGTGCCGTTGTCGATGGAAACCAGTTCTGCGGCATCGCCATGAAGTATGTGCGACGCACCGACACCGACCTCTTCCGAGATCGTGAACAGCAGATGGCAATCCATCACGAGTTCCACGCCCTCACGGGCGATCGCGCGTGCCGCCGCGAGGGCCGCAGCAACCCCTGCCTTGTCATCGAGATGGCGCGAGCTGACGAAGCCGTTTTCGGTGAATTCGGGCGCCGGATCGATGGCGACTGTATCGCCCACCTGGATCCCGAGTGCGCGCGCATCCGCCTCGCTCGCGACCCGTTCATCGATCCGCAGCTCGAGATTGGTCCATGCGATCGGTTGCGTGTCAATTTCGGTGTTGTAAACATGCCCCGATGCCTTGAGCGGCAGAATGGTGCCGCGAATCTGCCGTCCGCCATCGACGAAAACCGTTGCCCTCGCGCCCTCTGCAAAGCGGGCCGACCAGGTCCCGATCGGCACCAGTTCGAGCCGGCCGTTCGGGAAGTAGCCCTTCACCATCGCACCCAGCGTATCGAGATGGGCGGCGATCGCGCGGTCGGGCGAGCTGCGCTTGCCCTTCAGATCGGCGCGGATTGCGCCGCGGCGGGTCAGTTCATATCGGATGCCGAGCGCGTCAAGTTCCCGACAGATATGGCCGACGATGCTGTCCGTCATGCCGCTCGGGCTGGGGATCGCCAGCAGCGCACGCAGCGTCGAAACGAGATAGTCACGATCGATCTGCAGATCCTTCATAGGCGCTGCCCGGTCGCCCGAAGAGCTTCGATGCGGGTCTGTGGAAACAGCAGGTCGATGAACCGCTCTGCCGTCGGCTGGGGTTCGTGATTGGCCAGGCCCGGTCGCTCGTTCGCCTCGATGAATACATATTTCGGGCTGGCCGGATCGATCACGATGAGATCGAGCCCGACGACGGGGATCGACAATGTCCGTGCAGCGCGGGTCGCTGCATCGGCCAGAGCCGGGTGCAGCTGTGCAGTTGCATCGTGGATCGTGCCGCCGGAATGAAGGTTTGCCGTTTTGCGCACCGCTACAACCGTTCCGGCCTTCGGGATATCGGACAGGCTGTACCCCTCGGCCCGCACGCAGCGTTCGGTCTCCTCGTCGAGCGGAATGCGACTTTCGCCGCCGGTCGCGGCGGCACGTCGGCGACTGTGCTTTTCGATCAGTTCCGAGATCGAATGCTGCCCGTCGCCCCGCACAGCCGCGGGACGTCGGATTGCAGCCGCAACAACCGCGTAGTCGATGACAATGATGCGAAGATCCTGTCCCTCGATGAACTGCTCAACAACCACATCAGGACTGACGGAGCGCGCTGTCTCAATGGCCCGCATGACCTCCGCGGGTGCGCGAAGATCGACCGCAACAGCCCGGCCCTGCTCGCCACGGACCGGTTTCACCACCACGCGACGATGCTGCTCGAGAAACGCCCGAGCATCCTGCTCTGTCGTCGCGACAATCTGGTCAGGAATGGAGAGTTTGGCTGCCGCCAGAAGGCGGCGAGTCAGCGCCTTGTCATCGCAGCGGCTCATCGCGACGGCGCTGGTCAGTTCGCTCAACGACTCGCGACATGCAATGCTGCGCCCGCCATGGACCAGTCGAAAGAGCCCTGCATCGGCATCCTCGATTTCGACCAGAATACCGCGCCGTCGCGCCTCGTTGACGATGATCCGCGCATAGATGTTGAGCCGCGCTTCGGGTGGCGGCCCGAGGAACAGTTTCTCGTTGATCGGATTCTTGCGCTTGACGCAATAGACGGGCACCTGCGCGAAGCCGATTTTGCGATAGAGCGCAATCGCCTTCTCATTGTCGTGCATGACCGAGAGATCCATGAATGCCCGCCCGGCCTCGCGAAATGCGCTCGCCAATGTCAGCACCAGCGCCTCGCCGATGCCCGGATCCGGCGCCTGTGGGTCGACCGCCAACGCCCAGAGGCTGGAGCCATTGTCGGGGTCCTCGATCGCCGCGCGGTGATCGACGCCCATCACCACGCCGGCGAGTCCGCCCTCACGCGCTGTGCTTTCCGCAACCAGCATGCGTACCGGTGTATTGCCCCGGAGTGCTGCGCAGAATCCGGGCTGGACCGGCACCATCGACCAGGCGCGATAGAGCCGGTTGATTTCGTCCTCGTCGCTCGCCTCGGCCGCCCGCACGGCAATTCCAGGCTCGGGCGCCGGGATTTCATTGGTACCCTGCAGATCGAGCCGGAAACTGTGCGAGGGGTCGAGAAACAGGCTCTGCGGCGCCGCCGCCAACACGACATGCGGCTCGCGCGCATAGAAGGCCACGTCGCGATGGCCGTCGGTTTCGGCTTCCAGCGTCCGGGCGAGCAGTGCCGCATCCGCGAAAGTCTGGCCAAAGATCAGCCGCCCCCAACCGCAATCCACCACTACATTCGGTCTCATGCCGTGGGCGCGCGCATCTTCCGGCGGCTCGCCCCAGTTCTTCAACGAGGCGAGCTGGCGTCTCTCGTCCTGCCAGTCGCGGATTGTCTCGCGTTCGATCATGGCGTTGCTCCCGGACTCAGAGTGCGTGTGCCTGCAGCCACGCTTCAAGCAGGACCACCTGCCACAGCTTCGAACCGCGCAATGGCGTGATTTCGTCACGCGGGTTCGCAAGCAACCTGTCGACATAACGTCGATCGAAGAGCGAACGCTCCCGGGCGCGCTGCGAGGTCACCATGTCGCGCGCGTAATCGAGATAAGGTCCGTCGAGATATTTAAGGGCGGGAACCGGGAAATAGCCCTTCGGTCGGTCGATGATTTCGGCCGGCACGAACTTGCGCGCCACATCCTTGAGGACGCCCTTGCCGCCGTCGCGAAGTTTGTGCGCCGCCGGCATGGTGGCCGCCAGTTCGACCAGCTCGTGATCGAGAAACGGCACGCGCGCCTCGAGACCCCAGGCCATCGTCATATTGTCGACGCGCTTCACCGGATCCTCGACCAGCATCACGGTGCTGTCGATGCGCAGCGCCTTATCGATCGCGTCGTCGGCACCGGTCCGGCCGAAATGCGCTTCGACGAATTCGCGACTGTGATCGCCGTTGACATAGGTCGCGTTGACCGAAGCCGAAAACTCTTCGTGATCGCGGTCGAAGAAGACGCGCGCATAGTCGCTCGCAGGATCGTTGCAGCGGGCAAGCCGCGGGTACCAGTGATAGCCGGCAAAAACCTCGTCGGCACCCTGCCCGCTTTGCACCACTTTGACATGGCGCGATACAGCCCTGGAGAGAAGAAAGAACCCCACATTGTCGTAACTCACCATCGGCTCCGACATTGCCGCAATGGCGCCGGGCAGCGCTTCCATCAACTCGCCCGACGGCACGAAGATTT
This sequence comes from Dongiaceae bacterium, assembly GCA_040902665.1. GTDB lineage: Bacteria > Pseudomonadota > Alphaproteobacteria > Dongiales > Dongiaceae > JAWXBK01. The sequence continues at coordinate 9,591 of JBBDWX010000124.1, read as the reverse complement.
TGTGATGTCGTGTACCGAACTCGGCGGCAATCCGATCAGAGTAAACGAACTCATCGCCACTTTCGCCATTGGCAGCTTCGAAGCCGACCGAGAAGGTGTTGAGACCACTTTGGCCAGCTTCGGCGAGAAGGCCGACGATCAGGCTCGAATCGACGCCACCAGACAGCAGAACACCCACAGGTACGTCGGCAACCATGCGCCGGGCGACGGATCGCCGCAGTGCCGTTTCAATCTGCTCACGCCAACCCTCCGCGCTCGTCTCCAGATCGCCCGGGTCCCGTTCGTAGGAAAGTTCCCAATAGATGTCTTCGCGGCGGCCTCCATCCGGCTCGATTGTTACAATGGTCGCAGGAGGCACCTTTCTGACACCGGCAAGGATGGTGCGCGGCGCCGGAACGACGGCGTGAAACGTCATGTAATTGTGCAATCCAACCGGATCGATCGACGTATCGACTGCCCCGCCCGCCAGCAATGCCGGCAGCGACGACGCAAAGCGAAGCCGCGCAGTTCCGTCCGATGCGAGATACAGCGGCTTGATGCCGAGGCGGTCACGCGCCAGAACGGCCCGGCCGCTGTCACGTTCGACAATGGCGAACGCAAACATGCCATGAAACCGCTGCACGCACTCCGCTCCCCAGGCGTGATAGGCCTTGAGGACGACTTCCGTATCGCCATCTGAAAAGAACCGATAACCCTTCGCCCGCAACTCAATCTGAAGATCGCGGTAATTGTAGATGCAACCGTTGAAAACAAGCGTGAGGCCCAGCTCGGTATCGATCATCGGCTGCTGCGCGCGCTCGGTCAGATCGATGATCTTGAGACGCCGATGCCCCAGCGCGACGCGACCTTGCGCAAACAGTCCACTCGCATCGGGTCCCCGCGCCGCCAGCGCATCCGTCATTCGGCGCACACATTCGACCGACGCCGGCTCACCATTGAAAGTGATCTCGCCGCTGAAACCGCACATAAAGACTTTTCCCGGATATTTTCGACAGCACCGCAGGTGCCGACCGCTCGATCAGCCTTGGCACAGCGACACGCTCAGCCGAAACGCCAAAGGGCACCTTATCTACATAGGGCACCTCGCCGAGATTTCCACCGCAATCCGTTGCGATTCCGGAATAGAGACCTAAATGAAAGAGCCGCACGGGCGATTTTTTTTGCCGCGAGACCGGATCTTGCGGCGGCTCACCTGCTGCGAAAATTTATGTGCAGAGGATGCGTGTTCCACATTGCGGTCCGCCGCGACTTCCGAAGCGGCCGCGTCACACTAATGTCACAGCCATCGGAGAGACTATCATGGCCTTCGAACTACCGCCGCTCCCCTTCGACAGGGATGCCCTCGAGCCGCATATGTCGGCGAAGACACTCGAGTTTCATCACGGCAAGCATCATAAAAAGTATGTCGACAAGCTGAATGAGCTGGTCAAAGACACGAAATTTTCGAAAATGGATCTGACCGAGATCATTCGGGAGACTGCCGAAAACCCAGAACACAAGGGTATTTTCAATAATGCCGCCCAGACGTGGAACCACACCTTCTTCTGGAACTGCATGAGCCCGCACGGCGGCGGCAAGCCTGAAGCCGGTTTCGCCAAGCGGATCGACACGGCTTTCGGCGATCACGACAAGTTCAAAAAGGCGTTCAAGGAGGCGGCAACGGCACGCTTCGGCAGTGGCTGGGCCTGGCTGGTCGCCAATGGCGACAAACTCGAGATCGTGACCACGTCGAATGCCGGCAACCCGCTGACCGACGGCAAAATCTGCCTGCTCACCTGCGATGTATGGGAGCATGCCTATTATCTCGACTATCAGAATCGCCGCGGCGACTTCGTCGATACCTTCCTCGATCGTCTGATAAACTGGAACTATGTCATCGAGCAGTGGGAAAGCGAGCGGAAAGCTGCGTGATCGGTATCTCACGGTAGGATCGACGACAGAGCACAGGCCTGCAACAAACAGAGGGGAACCTGGATGTCCAGCGAAGGACTTCATGCGCCGCGCGAGCGGCTGTCGAAAGAAACATTGAGCAAGCATCATGCGATCGTATCGCTGATGGAGGAACTGGAAGCGGCCGACTGGTACCGCCAGCGTGCCGACGATTGCGAGGACGGCCCTTTGCGCGAGATTCTTCTGCACAATATGCGGGAAGAGATCGAGCATGCCTGCATGGTTATCGAGTGGCTCCGCCGTGCCGACAAGGAATGGCAGAAGCAGCTCGATACCTATTTGTATTCGGACGGTCCGATTACGGGCGTCGAGGAACAAGCAACCGGCGCCGATCATTGATGATTATGCCGGGAGCTGCGCCGGCCTGAACTGCCGATGGAGGCTTGAATGACCGATCGCAACCAGCATTCCGACGGGCAACATTCTGACGGGCAGCATTCCGACGGGGCGGAAACAGTCACCGCCACGGAAGCCAAACAGGGTCGCTGGGGGCGGCCGGTGCTCTGGATCCTGATCATCGGAACCGGCGGCGCCATCCTGGCCCTGCTCGGCATCATGGGTATCTTTCAGGCCTGAGGAACAGCCAGTCATCGCTGGCCAAAAGAAAAGGCCCGGTGCGTACACGCGCCGGGCCTTTTCGTACCGATCGCCACAAGATCAGTTCTGGGTGGCGTCGCCGCCTTCGGATGACGCTTTTGCGCACGTTTGCACAACGCCCTTGTTTCGCGCGGCATCATCAGCCGCGCCCGTCCCGCAGCCCGCAGCATGACAGTGCACACGCGGACCGATTGTTACTCGAACAGTTCATGTGCCAGGTAGTTCCGGAATTCTCGCCAATGTTATCGCGGGGCGCCCGTTTCCGGTTGAATGCACAAGGAAGGGAAAGGCGACGCCGATACGTTGATCCCGATCAAGATCGGCGTCGCCTCAGAGGGATTTGCGTTCCCTATGGCCAGTAAACTGGCTGCCGATAATGCTCGAACAGCGTCGTTTCGTATTCGCGATTCACTTCGCTATCGGGATCGAACTCCGGGCTCGCCTTGATATCTTCCTTGTTCAGTTCAATGTGAACGAGCGCATCGGCCCAGTTAACTTCACTTTCCCACGATTGCGCGATCAGAACCTTGCGTCCCGGCAACCAGTTCCGCGTGTCGACGACGAGATAGCGAATCCGCCAGTCCTCATCGTCGACCAGGAAATCCTCGACATGGCCGAACTCATCGTCATTGGCCGAAATTCGATATCCTTCAACCTCGCGCATGCTGCGGAGATTTGGATCGCCCTGAATCTCGCCTTCCGGTCGGCGCTCGGGCCGGACTTCACTAACAGGCCGGCCTTCGATCGCGCGCACCGGATCGATGCCGGGCATGGCAGGCGCCGCCGCCATGCCGGCAGGGTAGATTTCCCAGTATTTCGGCCAATCATAATGCTGGCTGACTTGCTCCTCGTGCTGACGGGAAACCGGCTTGTGAAATTCGAGGGCCGGGCCTTCCTTGATGCGCTCGCGGGTCAGCGAAACCGGCAGATTTTTCCGATCGATGTCCGGCTGTGCCACCACAGTGGGCGAAAGCACGACCTTGCGGCCGGGTAGCCATTTTCCGGTATCGACTACGACATAGCGCAACGTCCAGTCATGGTCGTCGAACAAAAAATCGTAAACGTCGCCGATCGATCCGTCCGTCGCGACGATATCGAAGCCGCGTAGCGTCTTCAGACTGCGCAACATAACTCCTCCTTTGTCCCTTGCGGGAACGCAAAAAATGCGGCGGCGGCACGACCGCGGCCACCGATCGCGACGACGCAGGCAGAAATCGAGCGCTCCCATCTGCGGGCCTGGTGATATTTACGAAACCGCCGGCGCGCCGCTCGGTTCCCACACCGCGATCGCGGCAGCGCGATAGCCCCGACGTTCCGGTCCGGGGCGGTTGGATTGCCCCTTCCCGTGACCTCGGTTTCTCAGCCACCATGCGTTTGGGCGATCTGCGATTCGCCACTGTTTGGGGAGGAGAGATACAGATGCGAGCGATCCGCCTGGTACGCCTGTTTGTGTTGCTGGCCATTCTGACTGCGCTCATCGGAATTTCGCCCGCACAGGCCCAGGAATCCGACGCTCGACAGACTGTGCTCTATTTCGGCCTCAAGACCGACGACGGTACCGGAGTGAGCGAGCAGGCCTGGGCGCGGTTCCTCGCCGAGATTGTGACGCCGCATTTCCCCGATGGTCTTACGGTGCTGGAGGCCTATGGCCAGTCCGACGATCACGGACCGCAGCCGGGCACCGTCATTGCGCAGGGCACGAGAATGCTGATCCTGGTGCATCCGGCCGACGATGCAGCAGCGATGGCCGTGGGAGCGATCAAGGCCGCCTGGCAGGAACAATTCCCGACCGCGGGGCTCTTCCATACCGAGACCGATGTGCGGGTCATCGAGTAACCGGCCCCAGAAAACGGCGGCAGACGGCGCATTTCAATCTGCGGCCGGGTCCTCCATGCGGCTCGTAAGATCGGCCGGTTGCCCTATATAATCGACAAGGACCATGCCGCGCGCTGGCGGCGAGAAATTGCGGCGCGATCGAATCCAATTGGCCCGGCACTGCCGCTCTAAGGCGCGGCAAGGAGGGTTGACGCCATGAATGTGCATTCGATGCTGTCCCAGAAGGGCGACAAGGTCGTCACCGCGCGGCCCGACACAACGGTTCTGGCCGCCAGTCGCCTGCTGAAGCTCGAGCGTATCGGCTCTATCGTCATTTCGGCCGACGGGCTCCGGGTCCAGGGTATCCTGTCCGAACGCGATATCGTGCGCGGTCTGGTCGATCGCGGTCCGGAATTGCTGGACATGCCGGTTTCGGAAATCATGACCCGCGCCGTCACGACCTGCACACCCGACGACGATATCCAGGAAGTCATGTCGAAGATGACGCGCGGGCGGATCCGCCATCTCCCGGTCGTCGAGAATGGGCGCCTCTGCGGCATCATCAGCATCGGCGACGTGGTCAAGAACCGGCTCGAAGATCTCGAAACCGAAACCAGCGTCCTGCGCGATTACATCGTCGGCCGGGTCTGAGCGAGGACGCGCGGCACGTTCAGGACGGGCCAGCCGCCCACAGGCTACCGGCCCGAACCGATTGCCTTGGCTAATGCGCGAGCAGCAACGGCATCGTGTTGGCCGAGATGACCTTCGCCGTGGCCCCGCCGAGACCGAGGAACTGCATCATCCGCCCCTGGCCGTAGGCACCCATTACCAGCAGGTCGGCACCCATATCGTTCGCACGGCGCAATACGGCGCGACCGCGCGCGCGGGCGGATCCAGAACCTGGATCGAAACCGTCGACACGCGCCTTGATGCCGTAATGGCCCAGATAATGGGCCAGCCGGTCGGCCGCCGCCTGGCGCGCAGCAGTACCCGCGGTAAACACCATCACCTCCGAAGCCTTGGTCAGAAATGGAATCGAAGCCGCCACGGCGCGCGACGCCTGGATCGAATCGTTCCAGGCGATTGCAACTCTGGTTCCGATGGTCGGCATCGCTTCCGGCGGCGACACAAGGACGGCACGGCCGGTTTCGAAAAGGGCCGTGTTCACGCAGCCCGGAAACAGCTCGTCACTACCGTCGCCCGGCCGGCTGATGACCAGAAGATCGCAGAGACGACCCGCACTGGCCAAAATCTCAACCGCCCTGCCCTCGTCCTCGCGCCAGGCTGCATGCGGCTGGTTCGTGCCGATGACCCGATCGTAGGCAGCCTTCGCGCTGCGCCGCCGCGCCTCGATATGGTTGCGGATGGTTTCTTCTGCGACACCCACCATGGGCATGGCCTCGCCGGTCGCAAACACCGCCATCGGCTCGGCGCCGGGGGAAATATGCATCACATCGAGATAGGCGTCGAAATTCTCGGAAGCCCGCACCGCCGTCTGCAGTGTGGCATCGGTCATTGCACCGCCATCGGCAAGTGCCAGAATTGATTTCAGCATTGGGAGTCCCTCCATCCGCCGACCCGTAGACCCGTGTTCTCGGCGACGGCAAACCCGGCTGAAACCCGCTTTGCCGCGCGGTCAGGTCTCCCCGATTCGGCGCCGCCCGCAGCTTAGTGGAAGTGGCGGGGCCGTGCCTACCGTCCTATGCGCACGCGGCGCCGGGATCTGCCGGCCTCACCGCATCAGGAGGTCGCGCCGCCGGCCGCGACCCGCTCGAGCATCAGTCGGCTCGGCCGGTCGTCGGGTGCGAGCGCAACGCATTCTGCGAAAGCGTCCCGTGCTGCACCTAGATCGCCCCGCCGCTGTGCCACCAGACCTGCCTCGAACCGGTCGCGCAACGCAGTTCGGGCATCTGCCACCTCGCCCCGCGCGCCGAGCAGCTCGAACACCCGTTCCGCACGGCTGCGCCCGCGCAACAACAGTCGGTCGAGTTCCCGGAACTCGAACGCCGATTGCGCGTCGTGCCAGGTATCCTCAGATACCAGGATGCGCACACCAAGCTCTTTGTTCGCTGCCTCGAGCCTTGCCGCAACATTCACCGGATCGCCGATCACCGTGTAGTTGCGCGACTGGCGCGGTCCGACACTGCCGGCAACGACCTCTCCCGTTGCGACGCCGCAGCGCATGTCGATGCGCGACACGTCGATCTCCGGGCCGATATCGGCCGCGACCTGTCGGCGCAGCTCGTCGAGACGATTGCGCTGATCGAGGGCAGCTCGGCAGGCCTGAACGGCATGCGAGTTCCGGTCGGTGAAGGGAGGCCCCCAGAATGCCATGATGGCATCGCCGATATACTTGTCGGTCACACCGCCATGACGCGCGACCGGTTCCGACATCAGTGTGAGATAGATATTGACGAAGCGTATGAGCTGATCGGCAGTCAGCCCTTCGGCCAGCCTGGTGAATCCTTCGAGGTCGCAGAAGAGTATGGTCATCTTCTGCCGGACGCCGGCTTCGTCGATATCGACCTGCCCAATGATCGTATCGACAATACGCGGATCGACGAACTCGCCGAACAGCCGTTTGATCTTCTTGCGCTTTCGCTGCTCGGTAACGTCGTTCAGCACAACGATAACGCCGAGCTTCTCGGCATCCTCTCCGGTTCCGGTACGAAGGAATGTCGTTGAAACATTCAAATTCCGGCCCTCGCCGCCCCGTGTGATCTCGATCTCCTGGCTGTGCGTCGTCTGCGATTCGTAGATCGCGCGCAGGACAAGTTCGTTGAAATCGTCGAGCCCCGGATCCTCAAAGAAAATTTCAGCATAAGTGCGACCGACCACGTCATCGGGATGCATCGCAAGAACGCGGCCGGCCGCCGGATTGAAGGTCGTGATATGACCCTCGAGATCGAGGCTTATGACGCCGTCGGCCATGTTGACGAGAATGTTCTCGTAGATCGGCGTGTTCGGTCCGCCCGCCATCCGCGACCTCCGTCCCCCTTGCCGCAATGTCCCGCCCCCGGCGAGGCTGCAATCCGGCACCGCTTCGATGTTATACATAATGGAATGAGTCGGGCCGAGGTCGGGTTTTGAGGATGGCGCTCGGCCAAACGGGGAGATCGGGGTTGTTCGGACGCGCCTGGGCCCTCTCGGGATATATTTTGCTGGCCATTCACGGCTTGACGCCGGCGCTCGCGCAGGAGGCGACGCCGGGCGTCGACCCGACACGGATCCTGTTCGGCCAATCGGCCGCGCTTACCGGCCCTGCTTCCGCGCTGGGCCAGGACATGCGGACCGGTCTTCTGGCCGCCTTCGCGGAAGTGAACCGTGCCGGCGGCATCGACGGTCGGATGCTCGAACTGATCAGCTATGACGATGCGTACGAACCGGAAACCGCGATCGAGAACACACTGAAGCTGATCGAACAGGATCGTGTTTTCGCGCTGATCGGCGGCGTCGGAACGCCAACCTCGGCCGCGGCCCAACCGCTGGCCGACGCGGCCGGCGTCCCGTTCATAGGTCCCTTCACGGGCGCCGAATTCCTGCGCGACCCCGGCCACGCCACCGTCGTGAACGTGCGGGCATCCTATTACCAGGAGACCGAACAGATCGTCGATTGGCTGGTCCGCGATCGCGGCGCCGAACGCATTGCGGTGCTCTATCAGGACGACACATACGGCCGCGCCGGTCTGGCTGGCGTTCGCCGGGCCCTCGATCGGCGCGGCATATCGCTGGCCGGCGAAGGCGCCTATCAGCGCAACACGACGGCCGTAAAACGGGCGCTGCTCGCCATCCGGCGCGCATCGCCCGATGCGATTGTCATCATCGGCGCCTATGAACCCAGCGCCTCGTTCATTCGCTGGGCGCGCAAGCTGGGGATGGATGCAACGATCGTCAACGTCTCGTTCGTCGGCACCAACGCGCTGGTGGCAGCACTGGGGCTCGATGGCGCCGGCACCTTCATCAGCCAGGTGGTGCCGCCGCCGGATAGCGACGACCTGCCGCTGACCGCCGAATATCGCGCATCGCTGGCGGCGAACGATCCAGCGGCCCCGCACAGCTTTGTATCGCTCGAGGGCTACCTCGTCGGGCGGCTGACGGCCCGCGTACTCGAGCGGGCAGCCGAACCGTTGACGCGTGAAAGTTTCCTCGAAGCGCTCCGCAGCGAGCGCTATTTCAATGTCGGCGGTTTTGAGATGGAGTTCGGGCCGCTGGACAATCAGGGTTCGGACAAGGTGTTTCTCACCGAGATCGACCAGGCCGGTCGCGTCGTGCCCGTGACCCGGAGCAGCCCGTGACTCGGAGCAGCCCGTGAACGGAAGCCGATTGTGACCGATCGCGGGCACCGCCGCTGGCGCATGGGCCTCGCCGCCAAGCTCTATATCGGGATCGGCGGGGCCGTTGCCATCACGATGCTGGCCAGCGTTGTTGCGTGGATCTCGTTCGTCGAACTGGGTCAGCATCAACGCCGGATCACCCGCGAACATATTCCGTCGATCACCGAATCGCTGCGGCTCGCCCAGCAGAGCACCCAGATCGCCGCCATCGTGCCCAAACTGCTGAGCGTCGAAAGCGACGACCAGCGGCGTTCGCTGATGGGCGGTCTCGGCGCGGAGCAGCGCGCGCTCGAATTGCTGGTGGAACAGCTTTCGCACAGTATCGGTGCCGATCGGGTCGGCACATCGGCCGAGGCGGCGGGCCTCTCGAACATCCGGGCCGCCAGCAACCAGCTTGCCCAGGCGATCGAACGGCTCGACGTGGCGGTGGGCCAGCAGCTCTATCTGCGCAGCCAGATGGAGGACCGCGTCCAGGAGGCGATCGACGCGCATCGCCGCCTTGTCGAGCGGTTCGCCCCGCTGCTCGACGATGCCACGTTCTACCTCGTCACCGGCTATCGCAGCCTCGACGATGCAGCGCCGGATAGTTGGGAACAGCGATCCGGCGAGGATGTCATTTTGCGCTACAGCGCGATGGCCGCGCTCGATGGCGAGGCCAATCTGCTGGTCGGGCTGCTGACCGAAGCCGCCGGCATTCCGGAAGCCGCATTGATGCAGCCGCTGCGCGAAAGGTTCGAAGCCTCGGTCGACCGCTTCGCCTCGGCGCTGGATTCGCTCTCTGCCCTGCCCGAAGCCGGCGATCTGCGCCGCGAGTACGGCATCCTGGTGTCGCTCGGCAACGACCCGGGCGGGATCGTCGATCTCAGAACGCGGCTCCTGGGATGGAACGGCACCG
>JBBDWX010000123.1:0-5115 GCA_040902665.1 Dongiaceae bacterium | reverse complement strand
TGATCGCCCTCGTGATCCGAACCTTCGCTTACGAACCCTTCAACATTCCGTCGGGCTCGATGCTGCCGACCTTGCTGATCGGCGACTATTTGTTCGTATCGAAATTCTCCTACGGCTACAGCCGTTATTCGCTGCCGTTCGGCCCCGATCTGTTCGAAGGCCGGATCGCGGAATCGACACCCGAGCGCGGCGATGTCGCGGTCTTCAAGCTGCCGCGCGACAACAAGACCGACTACATAAAGCGCATCGTCGGAATGCCCGGCGACACTATCCAGACGATCGGCGGCATCCTGCATATCAACGGCGTGGCGGTCGGACGCGAGCAGGTCGAGGATTACGTCGATTCCAACGGCGTCAGCTACACGCAATACATCGAGACGCTGCCGAACGGCGTTTCGCATCGCATCATCGAGCGCAGCGATACCGGCTTCCTCGACAATGCCGGGCCGTTCGAAGTGCCCGAGGGGCATTATTTCGCGATGGGCGACAATCGCGACAATTCGCAGGACAGCCGCGTGCTCAATGCCGTCGGCTATATACCGTCGGAGAATCTGATCGGCCGCGCCGAGTTCCTGTTCCTCTCCGCCGACGAGAGCGCGGAATGGCTGCTGCCCTGGACCTGGTTCACCTCGATCCGCTACGAGCGGCTGTTCGAGGCGGTGAAGTGACGGCCGAGCTCGATCGGCTGCAGGAAACGCTCGAACACCGGTTTCGCGATCCGGCACTGCTGGAGGCGGCGCTCACCCACCGCAGCGCCGCGCGCGACGGACAGCCGAGCAACGAGCGGCTCGAGTTTCTCGGCGACCGCGTACTCGGACTCGTGGTCTGTGAAATGCTCTATCGGGCTTTTCCCGACGAACCCGAAGGTGCGCTCGCCCGCCGGCATGCGGCGCTGGTCCGCCGCGAAACGCTGAGCGAGGTTGCGGTCGTTCTCGATCTCGCCCCGCATATCCGCGCAGCACCGGCCGAAAGCGCCGAGGCGCGCGACAACCCCGCCATCCTCGCCAATGCCTGCGAGGCGATCATCGCCGCGATCTATCTCGATGGCGGGATCGACGTCGCGCGCGAGTTTCTCGAACGCCACTGGCACCCGCTGATGGCGGCCGATCCGACGCCGCCCAAGGATGCCAAGACGACCCTGCAGGAACGCATGCAGGGCGGCGGCCATCCGCTGCCGGATTACGACATCGTCGAGCGCAGCGGCCCGCCGCATCTTCCGCATTTTGTCGTCGAGGTGAGCGTCGCCGGCGCGACGCCGCAGCGCGGCGCCGGGCGCTCGCGCCGCATTGCCGAACAGGCCGCCGCCCAGGCCATGCTGCGGGCGCTCGATCATGTCGGCCGCTGAAAGCCCGGTTGGCGGGATTCCCGGCGCGATCCCCGGCGTGACGTCCGGCGGCACACATTGCGGCTTCGTCGCGGTCATCGGCGCGCCGAACGCCGGCAAGTCGACATTGGTCAACCGATTTGTCGGCGCCAAGGTCACGATCGTCTCGCCGAAAGTGCAGACGACGCGCATGCGCGTGATGGGCGTTGCCGTGTCGGGCGTGACCCAGCTCATCTTCGTCGACACGCCGGGTATCTTCGCCGCACGCCGGCGGTTCGAACGCGCGATGGTCAAGGCGGCCTGGCGCGGTGCCGCCGATGCGGATGTCGTGCTGCTGGTGGTCGATGTGTCGCGCCGCGATCCGATGGCCGACAATGAGGCGATCGTCCAGTCGCTGCGCAATCACCAGCGCAAGGCCGTGCTCGTGCTCAACAAGATAGACCTGATCCGGCGCGAGCAATTGCTCGGGATTGCCGACACGCTGTTCGCCGCCGGCGTCTTTTCCGACGTGTTCATGATTTCGGCCGAACGCGGCGACGGTGCCGACGATCTGTTCGCGGCGCTGGTTGCGCGCATGCCGGCGGGCCCGTGGCATTTTCCGGAAGACCAGCTTTCCGATCTGCCGATGCGGCTGCTCGCGGCCGAGATCGTGCGCGAGCATCTCTTCCGCCAGCTCTATCAGGAACTGCCCTATGCGCTGACGGTCGTGCCGGAAGCCTGGGAAGAATTCGACGACGGCAGCGTGAAGATCAACGTCGCCATCGTCGTCGATCGCGACAGCCAGAAGGCGATCGTGCTCGGCAAGGGCGGCCAGCAGGTGCGCAAGGTGCGCGTCGCGGCGCAGGACGAGCTCGCCGCGATGCTCGAACGCCGCGTGCATCTTTTCCTGCAGGTGCTGGTGCAGGCCGACTGGGTCGAAAAGCGCGAGCATTTCCAGGCGCTCGGACTCGATTTCGAGGCCTGATGGATTCCGCGCGATGGAATGGACCGAAGAAGGCATCGTCCTGACCGCCCGCCGCCACGGCGAGGGCGGGGCGATCGTCTCCGTGATGACGCGTGGCCAGGGCCGTTGCGCGGGCCTCGTGAAAGGCGGGTCGAGCCGCCGCCAGGCCGGGCGCTACGAACCCGGCAATCGCGTGGTCGCGACCTGGCGCGCGCGGCTTTCCGAACATCTGGGCAATTTCACCTGCGAGGTGATCGCCAATCCTTCCGCCGGCCTCTACGACCGGCCGCTGCGGCTTGCAGCACTGGCGGCGGCGACGGCGGTCGCCGAAGCGGTGCTGCCCGAGCGCGAACCGCATCCAGCGGTCCACGATGGGCTCGAGCGGTTGCTCGCCGCTTTGCAGGCCGATCCGGATCCGCTCTGGCAGGCGCGCTATGTGCGCTGGGAACTCGCCTTGCTGGCCGAGCTCGGTTTCGGGCTCGATCTCACGCGCTGCGCGATTTCGGGCGCGCGCGACGGGCTTGCTTTTGTTTCGCCGCGCACCGGCCGCGCCGTCACCGCCGAAGCCGGCGCGCCCTGGCAGGGGCAATTGTTCGCGCTGCCGGCCTTTCTCACCGATCCGGCAATGCCCGCCGAAAGTTCGCAGGCCGCGCGCGCGGGTCTTGCACTCACCGGCCATTTTCTCGAACGCCATGTGTTTTTGCATCGCACGTCCGGCGAACCCGCCGCGCGCCGTCGGCTGATCCAGCGCCTCGGCAATGGCGGCGGGTGAGGGGAATTACCGATGAAGTTCTATTTCATATTGACCACACTCTCGTTTCGTCATCGCCGGGCTTGATGCATCCTGTCTGCTGTCAGACCCAAGCGCTGCTAAACCTGATCGTCATCGCCGGGCTTGACCCGGCGATCCACCGGGCCGAGGCTTCGTCCGTGGGTGGGTTTGTCTACATCCTTGCCGGCGACGAGAACGGGACGCTCTATGTGGGCATCACGAGCAATCTCGCGCGACGGATCTACGAGCATCGCGAAGAACTTGCGGACGGGTTTACAAAGAAATACGGCATCAAGCGGCTTGTGTATTTCGAGTATAGCGACGACATTCGCGACGCTCTGCAGCGCGAAAAGAATCTGAAGAAATGGCCACGAGCGTGGAAGATCGATCTCATTGAGAAGGCGAACCCCAACTGGCACGATCTCTATCCGAGTATCGCAAACGGATAAGCGCGTGCCGTTTCCCGTACAGGAAGCGTCGGCCCGGTGGATCGCCGGGTCAAGCCCGGCGATGACGATTGAATGAGTCGTGCTTTCGTCTTACCCCGAAAGCGAGCGTGAATGCGTGACATGGTTTACCGAACGGCCCTTGCGGTGTCGTCCCGAAATCCCCTAACCGAAATCGCGTTTACAAGGGTGCTACGAGCATGACATCTAATCCTGATCGCGTCGCCGTCATCGGCGCCGGCATAATCGGCATTTGCACGGCGCTCTGGCTCCAGCGCGACGGGCGGCAGGTGACGCTGTTCGATGCGAACGGGCCGGCCGAGGGCACGTCTTACGGCAACGCCGCCGTGCTCGCTGCCGGTGCCGCCGAGCCGGTCGCGATGCCCGGCATCATCTGGCGCGTGCCCGGCATGCTGATCGATCCGCTCGGGCCACTCGCGATCCGCTGGCGCTATCTGCCGAAACTGATGCCGTGGCTCGCGCAGTTCGTGCTCGCATCGCGGCGCTGGCGCGTCGAGGAAGCTTCGAAGGCGCTCACGGCTTTGTCGAAGGAAACGATGGCGGCCTATCGCGCGCTGACCGGTCCCGCCGGCCTCGACGACATGATCGTCGAGCGCGGCTGGCTCTCGGTCTATCGCAGCGAGGCCGGGCTTGCCGGCGCCGAAGAAGAGCTCGATCTGCTGAAGCGCCGCGGCATGGCGTTCGAGATTCTCCGGAAAGAGGAGATCCGCCAGTTCGAACCGACGCTCGGCGACCAGTTCGCCCATGCCGTCTGGCACAAGGAACATGCGCACACGGTCGACAATTTCGGCCTCGCACAGAAACTGGCGCAGCATTTCGTCGGGAACGGTGGTCGCCTCGTCCGCGAAAAGACCCTCGATTTCGCGATCGGCCGCGACGGCCCGACCCATGTCGTGACGAATGCGGGCCGCCATGCGATCGACGCGGTCGTGATCGCGGCCGGCGCCTGGTCGAAACCGCTTGCGCAGAAACTCGGACATTGGGTGCCGCTGGAGACCGAGCGCGGCTATCACGTCATGCTGCCGAACGCGGGCGTCATGCCGCGTCTGCCGATCCATATGGGCGATCACGGCTTCGTCGCGACACCGCTCGCCGGCGGCTTGCGCTTCGCCGGCACGGTCGAACTCGGCGGGCTCGATCTCCCGCCGAACTGGAAACGTGCCGAGGTGCTGCTGAAACACGGGCAGCGCATCTTTCCGACGATCGACACCAGCGATCGCCGCTACTGGATGGGCTTCCGGCCTTCGGTACCCGACAGCGTGCCGGTCATCAGTCAGGGCGCGCGTCATGCCAACACGTTCTTCGCCTTCGGCCACGGCCATCTCGGCCTCACCTACGGCGCAATCACCGGGAAACTGATCGCGGATCTCGTTGCCGGCCGCACGCCGCCGCTCGACATGCAGCCCTACCGCATCGATCGCGCATGGAACTGAGCGGCCGCGACGTGCGCTGAGGGTGCAGTCGGGTGAGGGTTTTCGGCTTCCCGAACGGCAGGTATAAACTCATTCGTCATCGCCATATCCTCCAATCGTCATCGCCGGGCTTGACCCGGCGATCCACCGTGCCGGGGCGTTGTGTTGGTTAATTTGCGTCGCCAGCGTGCTGCTGG
>JBBDWX010000122.1:0-5151 GCA_040902665.1 Dongiaceae bacterium | reverse complement strand
GGCCCTGAACGTCGCAATCGAGGCCAGCGCAATCGTGGCCGGCCCGGTCGCACTCGATACGTTGACGCTTGCCGCCGACGGCACCCTGGATCGGCTCGCCGGCACACTCGCCGCAACCGGAGACTATGAGGGTCCGCTGGAACTTTCGTCTTCCTTCGAGATGGTGCGCGAAGGCACAACCACGCGTCTCTCCGTCGCCACGCTCGAGGGTACGATCGCCGGCGAACCGGCCACCCTCGAACGGCCCGCAACGCTCACATTCGCCGACGGCATACTCGCCCTCGACGATCTTGCGCTCGTGCTCGGTCCGGCGCGGGTGACGGGCCGGCTCGCACAGGAGACCGGGGCCGTCGCCGCCAACCTCGACGTCACCGGCCTGCCGGTCAGCTGGCTCGGCCAGGTCGGCGATATCGACGATGCGGTCGGCACGATCGATGCGACGCTGCGCATGGCCGGCACGCCCGAGGCGCCGACGATCGAACTCGATGCCACGGTCGACGGGCTCGCGGCCCGCGCGCCGCATTATCGCGACGAAACCACGATGTCGGCCACGATCGGCGCGCGCTACAGCGCCGGCCGGCTCGACGTGACGTCGGACTGGCTGGGGTTGGGCAACGAACCGCTGGCGATCGAGTTTTCCCTGCCTTTGCAGTTCCAGCTCGAACCCTTCGTCGCCGACCTGCCGCCGACCGGCGCGCTTTCCGGGTTCGCGCGCTGGAACGGCGATGCGCGCTTTCTGGTCGCGGTGGTGCCGATCGATCCCCACCGCATCGCCGGTCCGCTCACTCTCGATCTGACGCTGGCCGGCACCGTCCAGGCACCCGAGGTCAATGGCAGCCTCGCGCTCGATGGCGGCGAGTACGAGAATTTCGTGACCGGCACCCTGCTCAAGGATCTCGACATCGATCTTGTCGCCAGCGGCCGCAACGATTTGCGTTTCACGCTGTCGGCGACCGACGGCAACAAGGGCACGCTCTCGGCCGACGGCACGATCGCGCTCGATCCGCAGCGCAGCATTCCCTTCGACGTGACCGCGACATTCTCCGAGGCGATCCTGGTTCGGCGCGACGAGGCGAAGGCGCGCGCCAGCGGCGACGTGCATCTCGCCGGCACGACCGAAGGCGCCACGCTGACCGGCGACATCGTCGTGAACCGGCTCGACGGTCGGCTCGATGCCGGCCTGCCGCCGCATGTGGTGAAACTCGATGTGATCGAGGTCAACGGTGCAGAAGGCGCCGTCGAAACCGCGCCCGAGGAGGAAGTCGTTCCCTTCGCGCTCGATCTCGATGTCGGCGTCTCGATTCCGAACCGCGCCTATCTGCGCGGCCGCGGCCTCGACAGCGAGTGGCAGGGCGATCTCCGCATCACCGGCAACGCCAATGCACCGCGCATCGTCGGCGACCTGACGCCGCGCCGCGGTACCTTCACCTTCGCCGATCGCCGGTTCGATATTGCCGACAGCGAGATCGTATTCGACGGTGCGCCCGATGCCGATCCGTTGCTCGATATATCGGCTGTCAGCGATGCGGGCAGTCTGACCGCGATCATCCGTGTCACCGGCCGCGCCTCGGATCCGACGATCGAGATCACCTCGCGCCCGCCGCTGCCGCAGGACGAAGTGCTGGCGCGGCTGCTGTTCGGCCGCAAGGGCGGCGAGCTCTCGCCGGTCCAGGCGTTTCAGCTTGCGCAGGTGCTGACATCCCTGACCGGGCGCGGGCCCTCGAACGGCATTCTCGATGTGGCGCGCCAGACGCTCGGCGTCGACATGCTGACCGTGACCGGCGGCGACGACGACGGGGCGGGGCCGGGCGTGCAGGTCGGCGAATATCTGACCGAGGATGTGCGGGTCGGGGTGGAGCAGGGTTTCGGCACCGGCTCGACCGCCGGCACGGTCGAGATCGAACTGACCGACGAGCTTTCGATCGAAAGCCGCGTGCAGTCCCAGGGCAGTCGGGTCGGCATCACCTGGGGCCACGATTACTGAGCAAGGGCGCGTTCTGATCCTCGTCCTGAGTCTCGCTCTGGCCCCTCGTCCTGAGCCTCGCTCTGGCCCCTCGTCCTGAGCCTGTCGAAGGACGAGGGCGAGGCGGCACGCTCCTGCGGCCTGCACGGGTCGCCCTTCGACAAGCTCAGGGTGAGGCTCACCATGAGGCTCGCTGTCATGTCTGCGGACAATCCTGACTATGTCCTCGTCCTGAGCCTCGCTCTGGCCCCTCGTCCTGAGCCTGTCGAAGGACGAGGGCGAGGCGGCACGATCCTGCGGCCTGCACGGGTCGCCCGGCAGGCCCCGATTTCTTGACTTCGAACCGGCCCACACCCTATTAGACTGCCTCGTTCCGGAACCGGCCGGGCCGATTGGCTCCGCTTCTTTCCGGGCGCCCTGGGGCGGAGTAGCTCAGCTGGTTAGAGCAGCGGAATCATAATCCGCGTGTCGGGGGTTCGAGTCCCTCCTCCGCTACCATTCCGAAAATGTTGCGCATAGATTTCTGCGACGATCGGACGTGCGCCTTACTGCCCAACGATTCATTTCGAGCGCAACGTTGCGCGTCCCGTTGCCGCAGAAAACTTCAGCCATCAAAAAATCTAATAGCCCGCGTACAAAAGCTCGTGTGTTGCGCTTTCCCGGCTTTGTTAGCCTCGGCAGTCCGGAAAACGGCTGCCGTGCGAGTTTCGCATTTCGCGGTAGAAAACTGAGAAAAATTAAACCGGAACATCGGCTTGGCGCAACCGGGTTTACGATTGCTGAATGTATACAATATGGCTACCGTTCGTCGATCCGCCCGTCGCCGCCACGCGGGCCTAAGCGCCTGACGGAACCGGCGATTTCGGCGGTCCGAAGGCTCGCAAACCAAAAAATCAGAAACGCTCACGCAACGAGGAGACAAAGAATGAAAATCTCGAAACGAGGCAGGGTCGCGATCATGGGCGCCGCCCTTGCGGTCGGCGTCGGTGTCGCTGCCGGCGTCGCGATCGCGGCGGACAGCATCACGTTCGTCGCCTGGGGCGGCACCACGCAGGAACGTCAGCTTGCGGTCTGGGGGGACAGCTTCACCGAACAGACCGGCGTCACGGTCGTCGGCGACGGGCCGACCGACTACGGCAAGCTCAAGGCGATGGTCGAATCCGGCAATGTGGTCTGGGACGTGGTCGACGTCGAGGCCGACTTTGCCTATCGCGCCGCGGCCGAAGGCCTGCTCGAGCCGATCGACTTCGATATCGTCGACCGGACCAATCTCGATCCGCGTTACACGTTCGATTACGGCACGGGCAGCTTCTATTACGCCTTCGTGCTCGCCTACAACGCCGACGCGCTCGGCGGCAAGATTCCGTCGACCTGGGCGGATTTCTTCGACATCGAGACGTTTCCCGGCAAGCGCAGCGTGATCGGCTGGCCCTCGACCGGCATCGTCGAAATGGCCCTGCTCGCCGACGGTGTGGCACCGGAAGATCTCTATCCGCTGGATATCGATCGTGCCTTCGCCAAGCTGGCGACGATCAGCGATCACATCGTGTTCTGGAACTCGGGCGCGGAATCGCAACAGCTCCTCGCATCCGGCGAAGCGCCGATCTGCTTCTGCTGGGATACCCGCGTGTCGGTGATCATGCGCGAGGAAGACAGTGCGTCGGTCGGTATGTCGTGGCATCAGAACATCGCCACCGCCGACATGCTCGTCGTGCCGAAGGGCTCGCCGAACAAGGATCTCGCCATGCAGTTCATCGCCAATGCAACCACGGCCGAAAATCAGGCCGAGTTTGCCAAGGCGGCGCTGCTGTCGCCGATCAACACGGCGGCGGTCGATCTGCTCGACGACGAGACGATGAACGACATCGCCTTCGGTCATGCCGATACCCAGATCGAGATCGATCTCGATTACTGGGTCGACAATGCCGAAGCGGTGACCGAAGCCTGGAACAAGTGGAAGCTTCAGTAGTCGTTTCCGGGAAAGTCCGCGGGGCAGGGGGCGGTTCGCTGTGCCTCGCCCCGCGGCATCGGCCATTGCCGGCCGGACGGTTGTGCGGCACCCTTTTCCCGGCTGGGTGATGGGGCTACGGGGGAGAAGGGATGTCCACAGGAGTTGCGGTCGGCTCCGGCTCTGAGGCGCGTTCGCTGGGCGGAATCCGCTCTCTCGTGCCGGCGATGCCGGCCCTCATTTTTCTCTTTGTCGTGTTCGTGGTGCCGCTCGGGATCCTGTTCCTGCGCAGCGTCACCGATCCGGAACCGGGCCTCGGCAATTACGAGCGCCTGATCTCCGACAGCACCTATCTCACCGTCCTCTTCAATACGATCCTGGTCTCGATCGCCGTCACCGCGACCGCCTTATTGCTCTCCTATCCGGTTGCCTGGTTCCTGGTGATCTGTCCGTCCGGCGCGATGCGCTGGATCTTCGCGATCATCCTGCTCTCGATGTGGACCAATCTTCTCGCGCGCACCTATGCCTGGCTGGTGCTGCTGCAGAATACCGGCGCGATCAATCACTTCCTGATGTGGCTCGGCATTGTCGACCAGCCGGTCGCGCTGGTGAACAACATGATCGGCGTCATCGTCGGTATGACTTACATCATGCTGCCCTTCATGATTCTGCCGCTGCACGCGACGATCTCGGCGATCGATCCGGCGCTGATGCAGGCGGCGTCGATCGCCGGCGCCTCGCCGGGGCGCGTGTTCCGCCGCGTCCTGCTGCCGCTCTCGCTGCCGGGCATCAGTGCGGGCTGCATCATGGTGTTCGTGATGTCGCTCGGCTATTACATCACGCCGGCGCTGCTCGGCGGCGCGAAGGACATGATGATTGCCGTGCTGATCGCCCAGCAGATCCAGCAGCTGCTGAACTGGGGCCTGGGCAGCGCCGCGGCCTTCGTGCTGCTGCTGATCACGCTGGTGATCTATTTCCTCTATATCCGGTTCGTCGGCTTCAAGCGGCCGATGTGAGGGGCGCTTTGTCATGCTTCTGAACCGGAATCGGCGCGGGCCGCAATTCTATCTCCTCGCTGCCATCACGGCGGTGGTGATGGTCTATATTCTGGTGCCGCTTTTCTTCCTCATCGTGCTGTCGTTCAACTCGTCGCGCTGGCTTGCCTTCCCGCCGCCGGGCTGGACGACGCGCTGGTTCGAGGAGCTGTTCACCAATCCGAGCTGGCTCGCCTCGATCGTCA
>JBBDWX010000121.1:0-5179 GCA_040902665.1 Dongiaceae bacterium | reverse complement strand
AACCGGCCCGACATTCTGCAGCGCCATGGCGGCTATCCGCCGCCGAAGGGTGCGAGCGACATTCCCGGGCTCGAGGTGGCGGGCCGTGTCGTGGCGCTCGGCGAAGGCGTAACGAATTTCGCTGTGGGCGATCCGGTCTGTGCGCTGCTCGCCGGCGGCGGCTATGCCGAATATGCCGCGGTGCCGGCGCTGCAATGCCTCAGGGTGCCGAAAGGCATGGGCATGGTCGAGGCGGCGGCGATTCCCGAAACCTATTTCACCGTCTGGACCAACGTTTTCGAACGCGGCGCGCTGGCGCCCGAGGAAACATTTCTCGTGCATGGCGGCAGCAGCGGCATCGGGACGACCGCGATCCAGCTTGCGCATGTGTTCGGTGCGCGCGTGTTTGCGACCGCGAGCGGACCCGACAAATGCAAGGCCTGCCGCGATCTGGGTGCCGAGATCGCGATCGACTATCGCAAGGAGGATTTCGTCGAGGTGGTGAAGGACGCGACGGACGGGCGCGGTGCCGATGTAATTCTCGATATGGTCGGCGGCGATTATGTCGCGCGCAACCTGAAGAGCCTCGCCCTCGAAGGCAGACTGGTGCAGATCGCCTTCCTCAAGGGCTCAAAGGTCGAGCTCGATCTACTGCCGATGATGTTGAAGCGGCAGTTCATCACCGGCTCGACCCTGCGGCCGCGCTCGCCCGCCGAGAAAGGCGCGATCGCGACGGCTTTGCGCACGCGGGTCTGGCCGCTGCTCGAGGCGGGCAAGGTGAAGCCAGTGATCTACAAGACGTTTCCGCTCGCCCAGGCGGCCGAAGCACACCGCCTCATGGAAACCAACAAACATATCGGCAAGATCGTGCTGACCGTGCGCTAGCGCGGCGCACGCCGGGGTCTCCCGACTTATCTCAAGTGCCCCGGTGCGCCCTCATCGGGCGTTGGCGCGATGCTCGTCCAGCACCGCGCGCACCTTTGTTGCCAGATCCTGCCGGCGATAAGGCTTCTGCAGCAGATGCACGCCGGGATCGAGCCGGCCGTTATGCACGATCGCATTCTCGGTATAGCCCGACGTAAACAACACCGGCAGATCGGGCCGGAGTTTCTGCGCCGCCTCGGCAAGCTGGCGCCCGCCGATCCCGCCGGGCATGACGACGTCGGTGAACAACAGGTCGAAATGATCGCCGCGCTTCAGCACGTCGATCGCTTCCGATCCGTCGCGCGCGGTCACCACATCGTAGCCGAGACTGGAAAGCTGCCGCGCGACGTGATCGCGAACCAGCTCGTCGTCCTCGACCAGCAGGATTCTCTCGCGCCCGCCTGCCGTCACCGCGTTGGCCGGCGCCGCGTCGCGCCTTTCGTCCTCGGCCCTGGCGCGCGGCAGATAGAGTTTGACCGTGCTGCCCTGCCCCGCTTCGGAATAGATCCGGACGTGACCGTTCGACTGCTTCACGAAGCCGTACACCATGCTGAGCCCCAACCCGCTGCCCTTGCCCACCTCCTTGGTGGTGAAGAACGGTTCGAAGACGCGCTCCAGCGTGGTGCCATCCATTCCGGTCCCGCTATCCGATACGGCGACCATGACATACTCCCCCGGCTCGACTTCGATCTGTCCGGCCACATAGGCCTCATCGAGATAGACGTTGGCGGTTTCGATCGTCAGCCGCCCACCTTTTGGCATCGCATCGCGCGCGTTGATGGAGAGGTTGAGAATCGCACTCTCGAGCTGACCGGGATCGACCATCGCCGTCCAGAGGTCGCTCCCCTGTACCATCCTGATCTCGATATCCTCGCCCAGCGTGCGGCGCAGCAGCTTGTCCATGCCGGCGACCTGTTGGTTGATATCCATCGACCGCGGCTCAAGCGGCTGCCGTCGCGCGAATGCCAGCAAGCGGCTGGTCAGTTCGGCGCCGCGTTCGGCCGCCCGTTCGGTCATTTCGGCGAGCGCACGCAGGCGCTGATTGTCGCCGAGACCTTCCGACAAAGCGGCGGCGTTGCCGAGAATCACCGTGAGCAGATTGTTGAAATCGTGCGCAATGCCGCCGGTCAGCTGGCCGACAGCTTCCATCTTCTGCGACTGGCCAAGCTTCCTGTTGAGGTCGTCGATCGCGGCGCGCTGCTGCTGGAGCGATTCCGCAGCCCCGTTGAAAACCCTGATCAGCTCGCCCAGTTCGCCGCGCGGATGCGGCGGCGAAATACGGGCACTGAGATCGCCGAGGCCGAGACTCGTTGCCATGTCCGCGATGCGCCCGACCTGGCGGCGGATACTGACCTCCGCCAGCAGCCACACACCGCCGAACAGCAGCAGCGAAACGAGCGTAAGGATCACGAACTCGTTAACGAAACGTCGGTTCGCGTCGGCGAACAGCTCACTCCTGGGCTGCCCGACCAGGATATGAAACTGGGCACCGTGGACACCGGAGGGAAAGGCAGCAATCGCCCAGACCTTGGGTTCGCCGTCGATGCCGGGAGACTCCAGAATGCGCGCGTCGTTATGTGCCGTCGCAAGTTCGAAAAGCGCCATGTCGGCGATCGAGGTGCCGATGCGTTCGAGGCGCTCCACACCCGGCGACCAGAACAGCACCGTACCCTCGCTATCGAAAAACAGGATTACCTTGTCCTTTAACTGTCGCTGATGCCCATCCCCAAATAACTGCAGGTTGAGCGACGCCAGCAGCACGAATTTCAGGTCGCCGCGATCCGACCGCGCGGGGTGCGCGATCTGCAGCACCGAAATGCCGGTCAGTCGCCCGAATGTCGGTTGCAGGGCGACGCCGCCCAGCGACTGGCGCGCCTCAATGAAGTACGCGCGATCCGTCAGATCGAGGTCCCGACCGGATTGCAGTGAATCGCAGAATAGTTTGCCGTCCGGGTCGATGGTCAGGATTCCGGTATATTGCGGATGTTCCTCGCGCACCGCGGAGAGGAAACGCGAGCAGGCGGCCCGATCCCGCCCGTCGAGATCGCGCGCGCGCGCCAGCCCGTAAAGCAGTTGCGCGGTGCCCTGAATCTTTTCGTCCAGATCTTCGGCGATCACCGACACATCGGAAGACAGGCTGGCGACGGCCGCATCGATCGCGCTCGTGCGCTCCTGGAAAAAGCGAAATCCAAGGAGGACGCCCGGCAACAAGGTGGCCAGCGCAACGAGAAGCAGAAGGCGTGTGCGGATACTCATGGTGCCGGCGACCGTTCCCCCATCCCGCGCCCGCCTGCATCCCCCGGCCGGCCGGCGTGAACCTAGCTTGAATGACCTATTACTCAAAATCCCCGTTTGCCGCGCCGGCGGCGGGTCCGACCGGGCGGATGGGTCGTTTCAGGAATCGGTTTCGGCAAACACCTGCTCGTAGTAGGCGTCGGGATCGACAAAGAACGATTGCAGCGTCCGAAAATGATCGGTCTCGACGAGGCTGGTGCGCCGGATCGCACCGCCGCCGAGATCGAGCAATTGCGCGCCGGGATAACCCATCAGCACGGGCGAATGTGTCGCCATCAGAATCTGCACGTTGCGGCTTTCCTCGGCACGACGCAGCAGTCGCACGAACCGCGCGAGACGCTGCGGCGACAAGGCCGCTTCCGGTTCGTCGAACAGATAGATCGCGCGACGGTTGTTGCCGAGCCGGTTCTCGAACAGAGCGAGGAACGCCTCGCCATGGCTCTGCTGGTCGAGCGGCGTCATGCCGTAATTGAGCCGCATCAGCGGCCAGTCCTTCGCCGTCTCCTCAAGATAGCGCACCAGTTCGAAATAGGTTTCGGCGCGGAAGAAGAATCCGTTGGCGATCTTCGGCAGCCAGGAAAAGCGGAGCATCGAAGCGAGACCGCCGGCCGGGTCGCCGGCCACGTCGCGATGATCCCTGCTGCCGCCGCCGCGCCCGAGCCCGATATGATCGGCGATCGCTTCCAGCAGCGTCGATTTGCCCGACCCGTTCTCGCCTGCGAAGACCGTGATGGCAGAATCGAACGTGAGCGTAAACCCGCGGTCCTGGAGAAACGCAAGGGAGAACGGATAACCCTGCCCGATCTCTGCATCTTTCAGATACCGGATCTGTTTCAGGAAAGGCGGCGTCAGGACGGTCATCGCACCAGTATAACGGAGCGATGCCTGTTTTGCGGGAAAATACCACTTATTATTCTTATAAAATTCTTGCAACCCGCGCCCGATTCTTGTCTGGCCCCCGCCCCGCTGCCCGTGCTATTTCCCCGCCCCGAGGATCCGTTACCGATCCCGCAAGTCCGGCCTCTCCCCGACAATCCGAGACCCGCTTGCGGACCCGTCCTTTCCCGGGCGGGCGGGCCCGCTTACATGGGGTCTGCCATAGGGAAACCGGGCCTTTGGCCCCGGATGAACCGCGAGGAGATTGACGAAAATGGCCAGCAAGATGCCGCTCATGCCCAAGGCGACGGCGATGTGGCTGATCGAGAACACGACGCTCACCTTCGAGCAGATCGCCGATTTCTGCGGCATCCATCCGCTCGAAGTGCAGGGCATCGCCGACGGCGAGGTTGCAACCGGCATCCAGGGCATGGACCCCGTCGCCGCCGGCCAGCTCACCCAGGAAGAGATCGAGCGCTGCCAGGAAAATCCGCGCGCCAAGCTCAAGATCGCGAAGACCGACATTCCGATGCCGGTGAAGCGCACCAAGGGGCCGCGCTACACGCCGGTCGCCAAACGGCAGGACAAACCCGATGCGATCGCCTGGCTGCTGCGCCATCATCCCGAGCTGACGGATTCGCAGGTCGCGCGCCTGATCGGCACGACCAAGCAGACGATCGCCGCGATCCGCGACCGCTCGCACTGGAACTACACGAATTTGCGGCCGCGCGATCCCGTGCTGCTGGGTCTCTGCAGCCAGACCGATCTCAATGCGGCAATCCAGCGAGCCCGCCGCGCACATGAACGCGCCGGCAAGGAACTGCCGAAGGCCGAGGCGCAGCCGCAGCAGGCACCGGAACCGGAGAGCCGGACCACGATCCCCGGCGGGATCGATATCTCGAAAATCTTCGCGACGCGCAGCAGCAGCGGCAACAACAGCAGCAGCTGACGCGACGAACTCGTTCTTCGCATTGCAAAGAGCCGGCGACCTGCATCGCCGGCTCTTTTGCTTTTGGAACTGCGGCGCTCGGTCAGTCCGCGCTTCCACCGCCCGCATAGCCGATCCCGCGCATCGCATCGCCGATCTCGTCGAGGATCGCCGGAT
>JBBDWX010000120.1:0-5181 GCA_040902665.1 Dongiaceae bacterium | reverse complement strand
CCTTTGCGATCCGCTGGCGCGCGGCATTATCGCCGACACGGACATTACCGATCTGTTCCAGCTTGCGCGCAGCGAACGACCGGCCCGCAGGTCGGACGACGAGATCACCTTCTTCAAGTCGGGCGGTGGCGGCCACGAAGATCTTGCGACCGCCCAGTATCTTGTGTCGAAGGCCGATCTCGTCTCGAAACCGGCTCAGACCTGAGGCAGCACCGGGCCGTCGTCTCCGGCGTTGCGGCCGCGCGCCGCGAGATGGATGCGCCAGAGCGCGATCGCCATGAAAATCGCGCACATCGCGACCACGACCGGCACGATCCCGTTGGCACCGAATCGGTCCATTGAGGCACCGATGGAGACCGGGCCGACGATCGCGCCGAATTCGTAGGCCATGACGAATCCGGCATTGGCGGCAGCGATCTGGGCTCCGCGAAACCGCCGGCCGAGCAGCACGATGCCGACCGTGTAAATGCCGAGAACCACGCCGCCCCAGAGGAACGTCACGATCCAGAAGACGATGCCGCCGCCCCAGAGATAGGGCAGCGCGATCATGCCGGCCATAACCAGCACGGCGATGGCGACCAGCATCTTGCGCGCATCGAAGCGGTCGACCAGCCAGCCGAGCGGCGGCTGCAGAAAAATCGTGCCGGCGATCCATACCGTCAGCCAGGTTGCGGTCATCTCGCGGTCGAACCCGTTCTCGATCGCAAAGATCGGCAGCAGCAGATAGAGCCCGGAATCGATCGCGCCGGCCGCCAATGCGGCGGTCAGCACGGTCGGCGCAACCAGCAGTGTGCGCAGCGCACCACCGTCCGGATGCTCGGACATCGACGGCGCGAGGCCGCGTGCGAACATCAACGGCACTGCTGCCAGCGACATGAACACGCCGATGACGAGAAACGGCGCCCAGCCGTCGAACCCGACAAGTTTCAGCAGAACCGGGCCGCCGGCAAAGCCGATGCCGAGCGCCGCGGCATAGAAGCCCATCACGCGGCCGCGGCTCTTGTCGCCGGCCAGCGTGTTGATCCAGGCTTCGGTGGTGATCCAGTGCACGGCACCGGTGAGGCCCATCACAAATCGCGCAACGAACCACAGCGCGATCGAATCGGTTGCCGGGAAGACCATCAGCATTGCGATGCCGATCGCGAGCACGATCGTCATCATCCGCAATGTGCCGAATTTTCCGAGAAGTTTTGGCACGAACGGCGCCGTGATCAGCACCGCCAGCGGGAACATGGCGCCGTTGAGGCCGATGACCAGCGGGCTGTAGCCGCGCGCTTCCATCAACAGGGTGATGAGTGGGATCGCCGCGCCGAATGCGATACCGACGCCGAGCACCCCGCTGATCGCAGCGGTCAGGCTGATGAGCCGCTGGCGCGGTGTCAGTTCGATGGCAGTTGCGGGAATGGCGGCTTCTCGATTCGACATGGCGGCGCAGTCTAGGCGGCCGGCGGTTGCCTTTGCCAGCTTGGTACGCGACAACGGCATGGCCTGTTTCGGATAGCCCCGGATTGCCCCTCTGCGTCGAAAGGTCTTCATCGATGTCGCGCGAAATCGCTTTTCTTTCTGCCACCGAACTGGTCGGCCGCTTTCGGGACAAATCGCTTTCCCCGGTCGAGGCGACGAAGGCGGCCCTGGCGCGCATCGATGCGCTCAATCCCCGCCTCAATGCCTTTTGCCTGGTCGACCATGAAACAGCGCTCGCGGCGGCCCGGGCCTCCGAAGCGCGCTGGCAGAAGAGCGCATCCATCGGCCCGATCGACGGGGTCCCGACTTCGATCAAGGACCTGATCCTGACCGAGGGCTGGCCGACCCTGCGCGGGTCGAAAGCGATCGATCCCGTCGGACCGTGGAACGAGGATGCGCCCGCCACCGCCCGGCTGCGCGAGGCCGGCGCGGTTCTTCTCGGCAAGACCACGACGCCCGAGTTCGGCTGGAAGGGCGTTACCGACAGTCCGCTGACCGGCATCACGCGCAATCCGTGGAATACGGACACCACGCCGGGCGGCTCGTCCGGGGGTGCTGCGGTCGCGGCGGCGACCGGCATGGGTGCGCTGCATATCGGCACCGATGGCGGCGGCTCGATCCGCATTCCCGCGAGCTTCACCGGCATCGTCGGGTTTAAGCAGAACTTCGCGCGCGTACCGGCCCATCCACTCTCGCCGTTCGGCACGGTCGCCCATGTCGGTCCGATGACCCGCAGCGTTGCCGACGCCGCGCTGATGTTTTCGGTCATCGCCGCACCCGACGATCGCGACTGGTATGCCGTCACCCGCGCGGCGCAGGACTGGACCACCGGGCTCGACGCCGGTGTCGAAGGCTGGCGCATCGCCTGGAGCGCGACGATGGGCGGCAATCCGGTCGATCCCGAGATCGCGGCGCTCTGCGAAAAGGCCGCGCGATCCTTCGCCGATCTCGGCGCACATGTCGAGGCGGTCGATCCGCCGATCGGACCCTGCGGCGACCTCTTCAAGAAATTCTGGTTCACTGGCGCAGCCAATTTGATGCGCGCCTACAAGCCGGAACAACAGGCCGACATGGATCCCGGTCTGGTCGAGGTCGCAGCCGAGGGCGTGCGGCTGCCTTTGCTCGACTATCTTGCCGCCATCCGGGAGCGGGAGACGATGAGCGTCGCGATGAACCGGTTCTATGCCGACTGGGACCTGCTGCTCACGCCGGCGATGCCGATTGCTGCGTTCGAGGCCGGCATCGAGTTCCCCCGGCGCGGCAATGCGTCGCGTTGGACCGACTGGACACCCTTCTCATATCCCTTCAACCTGACGCAACAACCGGCGATCAGCATTCCCTGTGGCTTCACCAAAGCAGGGCTGCCAGTCGGGCTGCAGATCGTCGGGCGTAATTGGGACGATGCGCGGGTGCTGCGCGCGGCTCACATGTTCGAACAGGCCAACCCGTTCACGATGCCGCCACTTTAGGGATGAGGCCCGAGATGACCATCGACATCGCCGATCCAGCTTCGCGCGGCCGCCGCATCGAACTGATGACGGTGCTGAAACGCGGCTTCCGGCGGCACTGCCCGCGCTGCGGTCACGGCAAGCTCTTCGCCGGTTATCTGACCTTGCGCGACAACTGCGCGCAATGCGGTCTCTCGTTCGATAGCTGCCGCGCCGACGATGCGCCGGCCTATTTCACCATCCTGGTGATCGGACATATTGTCGTCCCGGGAATCCTGCTTGCCGAACAGCTCTATCGGCCATCGACCTTCGTTCAGCTTTCGATCTGGCTGCCGGTCACTTTGTTCGGCACGCTGGCGCTGCTGCCTTTCGTGAAAGGCGCGCTGGTCGGCGCCGTCTGGCGCTCGCAGAACTAAAGGGGCTTGCGGCTGAATACACCACTGGCGTGCAGGCAATCGGCATCTATGGTTTATCTTCATCTCCACGACGCAGGGAACACACGACCTCATCCTGAGCCTGTCGAAGGATGAGGCGGCACGATCCTGCGATCCTCATGGTTCGACAAGCTCACCATGAGGATTTTCTTTTACCCTGAACTGCGGCGAGAACGTCAAAATCTTGATCGCCGATGACGATGGGGTAATGCGAGGTATAGATTACGCCGGCTTCCTTGCGCGATAACGGCCGGGCCGCTTCTCGCCCTTCTCCAGCACGACCGTCATTGCCCGCCAGTTCTCGACGAAATGATCGGCCTTCGCCTGGCCAAGCAGTTCGACCATGCACGGATTGAGCGGGCCCTTCATCTGTTCGTATTCCTTGCGCGCGAGGCGGCGATACTGGTCCCATGAATCGATCAGCTCGATCCGCTCGAACCCCGCTTCGCGCAACAGCTCGCCATGCCGCTCGAGCGTCTCCATCGCATAGGTCAACCCTTCCATCTTGAAGAAGTACCGCATGCCGTCGCTGATGGGGCCCGGCGCCTTCATCCAGTCGTAGCTGAGCAGCGTGCCGCCCGGCTTCAGTATGCGGAACGCCTCGGCGAATATGCCGGCCTTGTCGGCGATCTGGGTGAATGCGCCGCTCGAATAGACGACATCGAACATCGCATCGCCGAACGGCAGCGGGCCCGGCTCGGTCACGCGGAACTCGACGCGATCCGACAGGCCCTTTATTGCGATCAGCCGGCGCGCGCGCTCTATCAGCGGCGCCTCGAGATCGACACCGACGACGCGCGCGCCGTATTCGCCGGCCAGCACCAGCTCATGCCCGCCGATGCCGCAGCCGATATCGAGCACCAGCTTGTCGCGCAGATCGTGGCTGCCGATCGTCTCGCGCACATACTCGGCACCGCCCGGCGTCATGAAGCCCTCGCCCCAGATCAGCTCGAGCATCGCGATCATGTTGTCGTCATATTCGTCGTGATGCGTCTCCGCACTCATGCATGCGCCCCTTCGTCCGACTGCGCCGCCAGATAAGATGCAGCACCGATCAACCCCGGATGCGGCCGCATCACGATCGCCGTCGGCACCGCGCTCAGATAATTCGCAAACCGTCCCTTCGCTTCGAAACGCGCGCGCAGCGGTCCGAGCGCCAGCGCGTCGGCAATTGCCGGTGCGATGCCGCCGCCGATATAGACGCCGCCGCGCGCACCGAGGATCAGCGCCAGATCGCCCGCATAGGCGCCGAGCAATCCGCCGAAGGTCGCGAGCGCCGTTTGTGCAGAAGGATCGTCCGCCGCGGCGCGACGCACGATCTCGGCCGCGTCGGCACCCGACGGCACGCGCTGTTGCGCTTCGCGCACGACGTCATAGATCGCGGCGATCCCGGACCCGGACAACACCCGTTCCCAGGACACATGCGCGCCATGCAGCGCGCGCAGCGCGGCGGCCAGCGCGCGTTCGAGATCGGTTTCCGGTGCGAAGGTCGCGTGACCGCCCTCGCCGGCGAGCGCAACGTAGCGTCCATCCGCACGAACGAGGGCCGCGACGCCGAGCCCGCTGCCGGGTGCGATCAGAAGACGCGGTGCGCCGGCAACCGCCACGCCGCCCCCGAGCGAACGAAATTCAACGGGATCGAGCCACGGGAGCGCAAGGGCCTGCGCCTCGGCATCGTTGAGACAGAGCAGACGCCGAAATCCGAACCGCTCGGCCAGCGCCGCATTCGACCAGCGCCAGTCGCGGTTGGTGAGTGCGACCGTATCGCCGCCGCCAACCGGGCCTGCCACCGGCCCGGCGATCGCCAGCGCCGCCGCGACCGGCCGCGCCGGCAG
>JBBDWX010000119.1:0-5276 GCA_040902665.1 Dongiaceae bacterium | reverse complement strand
CTTGGACGATCGCAGTCGAAGCGGGTGCTCGCAGCGAGGTCACCCCGGCGGCGCTCGGCGACGGCACGCGGATCGAGGTGCGCGACCTGTTTTTCGCGACTCCGGCCCGGCTCAAGTTTCTCAAGGCGCCGCGCACCGAACTCGGCCATGCCGAAGAGGCGATCGAGCGGCTCGCGATGGCGCATCCGGGCATCGCTTTCGTGCTCGAGGACGAGGCACGGACCCTGCTTCGGCTGGAAGCGGCGGACGAAGGCCTGCTCGGCGATCCGGCCGCCGCGCAATTGAAGCGGCTCGGCGACATCATGGGCCGCGAGTTTGCCGACAATGCCGTTCCGGTGATGGCCGAACGCGAAGAGCTGCGTCTTTCCGGCTATGCGGGACTGCCGACGCTCAACCGTGCCAACAGCGCGCAGCAATTTCTTTTCGTCAATGGCCGGCCGGTGCGCGATCGTTTGCTGTTCGGGGCGGTGCGCGGCGCCTATCGGGATTTCCTCGCCGGCGACCGGCATCCGATGCTGGCGCTGTTTCTCGACATGCCGGCCGAACAGGTCGACATGAACGTGCATCCGGCCAAGACCGAAGTGCGCTTCCGCGATCCGGGCCTGGTGCGCGGTCTCATTGTCGGCGCGCTGAAGCATGCGCTGGCCGGTGCCGGCCATCGCGCAGCCACGACCGTTGCCGAGATGGCGCTGGGTCGCGCCCGCGTGGAAGGCCAGATAGGCGGTCAGGCGGGCGGCGGGCTGCCCTGGTCGCATCAGCCGCAGGGCGGGCGGATCTCGCCGCGGCTCGCGGAGCGCAATGCGGCGGCCTGGGCGCCTTTGGCTGGGGCGCCGCTCGGCACCGGCGAAGGCGCGGCACTCGATGGCTTCGATTCGCCCTCGGCGCGCGGCACGGATTCCGGACCGACAGAATCGGCGATGCAGGCCCATCCGCTCGGCGCCGCGCGCGCCCAATTGCACGAGACCTATGTCGTGGCACAGACCGGCGACGGGATCGTGATCGTCGATCAGCATGCCGCGCACGAGCGGCTGGTCTACGAACGCATGAAAGAGGCGCTGGCCGCGAAGGGCGTTGCGCGCCAGGCGCTGCTGATACCCGAAGTGGTCGAACTCGACGAGACGGCGGCAGACCGGCTGATCGCGCGCGCCAACGAACTCGCCGAACTCGGTCTCGTCGTCGAGGCGTTCGGTACCGGCGCGGTCGTGGTGCGCGAGGTGCCGGCGCTGCTCGGCCAGGTCGATGCCAAAGGGCTGATCCAGGATCTGTCCGACGAGCTCGCCGAACTCGGCGATGCCGCGAGCCTCCGGGAACGGCTCGGCGATGTCTGCGGCACCATGGCCTGCCATGGCAGCGTGCGCGCCGGGCGCCGCCTCACGGTCGAGGAGATGAACGCGCTGTTGCGCCAGATGGAGGCAACGCCGCATTCCGGCCAGTGCAATCACGGCCGCCCGACCTATGTCGAACTGAAACTCACCGACATCGAGAAGCTGTTCGGGCGGCGGTAGTCGTCGCATCGAGGTTGCGGATGACGCGGCACGATCGTGCGACCCTCATGGTTCGCCCTTCGACAGGCTCAGGGCGAGGCTCACCATGAGGCCTCCTTCGGGACTTGTACGAGAACGACGAAAACCTCCACCTCATCCTGAGCCAGTCGAAGGATGAGGTGGCAGGACGTCGTGAGTGTCTCGTACTAGAATCTTTTCATGCCAAGAGGGAGGAACCGCCATGCTGCTCACGCCGACCGAAATGGAACGCCTGACCATCTTCACCGCCGCCGAACTGGCGCGCCGCCGCCGCGCGCGCGGGCGGAAGCTCAATCACCCCGAAGCGATCGCCTTCATCGCCGACGAATTGCTCGAAGCGGCGCATGACGGCGGGATGCTGGCCGAAGTCATGGCGCTCGGCGCGACGCTGCTGACGACCGACGACGTGCTGCCGGGCGTGGCGACGCTGATTCCACTGCTGACGGTCGAAGGGCAGTTCTCCGATGGGCCGAAGATGATCGCGGTGCACGACCCGATCCGGCCCGGTAATGAGCCCGTGGTGGCGGTACCGCGTCCCGGCGAAGTGCTGCCGGCGGAGGGCGATATCGAGCTGAACGAAGGGCGGGCTCGCACGACGATCCTCGTGCTCAATACCGGCGACCGCCCAATTCAGGTCGCGAGTCATTTCCATTTCTTCGAGGCCAACAAGGCGCTGCGTTTCGATCGCGCGGCGGCCTTCGGGATGCGGCTCGATGTCATGGCCGGCGCGGTGGCGCGGTTCGAGCCAGGTGAATCGAAAGAGGTGACGCTGGTCGCGATCGGCGGCAGCGGCGACATCACGGGCCTCAACAATCTGACCGAAGGGTCGATCCACGATCCCGCGATCCGGCAGGCCGCGCTCGAACGGGCGAAGGCGCGCGGCTATCTGGGGGCAATGTGATGGCCACGATTTCGCGCCGCGCCTATGCGGCTTCGTTCGGGCCGACCACCGGCGATCGGGTCCGTCTCGGCGACACCAGCCTGCTGGCGCGTGTCGAGAAAGATCACACGGTCTATGGCGAAGAGCTGCTGACCGGCCTCGGCAAGACGTTGCGCGACGGGCTCGGTGTTGATGCGCGCGTGACGACGGCCGATGGGGCGCTCGATGTCGTGGTGCAGAACGCGCTCGTCATCGATCCGGTGCTCGGCATCGTGAAGGGCGATATCGGCATCGTCGACGGCCGCATCGTCGGCATCGGCAAGGCCGGCAACCCGGCGGTCATGGCGGGCGTCGATCCGAAACTCGTGGTCGGGCCCTCGACCAAGCATGTCATGGCCGAAGGGACGATCGTGACGCCCGGCGCAATCGACGTGCATGCGCATTACATCCAGCCGGCGGAAGTCTGGCATGCGCTTTCGTCGGGTATGACGACGATGATCGGTGGCGGCTTTCCCGGCTGCTGGTCGGTCGATTCGGGCGGGCTCTGGGCGAACAGCCGCATGCTGAAGGCGACCGAGCATTATCCCATGAATTTCGGCCTGTTCAGCCGTGGCAGTTCGCACCGGCCGGAAGCGATCGCCGAGCAGATCCGCTCCGGCGTCATCGGCGTCAAGATCCACGAGGATATCGGCGCGATGCCGGCGACCATCGATTGCTGCCTCCGTGTCGCCGACGAGATGGATTTCCAGGTGCAGCTTCATACCGACACGATGAACGAGGCAGGTTTCTACGAAGCCACGATGGAAGCGATCGCCGGGCGCACGATCCATATGTATCACACCGAAGGCGCCGGCGGCGGCCATGCGCCCGACATCATCCGCTGCAACGGCGCGGCGAACTGCCTGCCATCCTCGACCACGCCGACCAATCCGTACACGCTCAACGCCTTCGACGAGCATCTCGACATGATGATGTTGTGCCACAGTCTGTCGCCGGACGTGCCGGAGGATGTGGCGTTTGCCGGCAGCCGGCTCCGGCCGCAGACCATGGCGGCGGAAGACGTGCTGCACGATCTTGGCGCGATTTCCATGTTCGGCTCGGATGCCGAAGGCAT
Source organism: Dongiaceae bacterium (assembly GCA_040902665.1). Classification (GTDB taxonomy): domain Bacteria; phylum Pseudomonadota; class Alphaproteobacteria; order Dongiales; family Dongiaceae; genus JAWXBK01. The sequence continues at coordinate 1,759 of JBBDWX010000119.1, read as the reverse complement.
GGGCCGCACGATGGAGGTCGTTGCGTCCTGCTGGAAGCTCGCCTCGAAGATGCGCGACGAGCGCGGATCGCTTGCCGGCGAGCCATTCGACAATGCCGACAATGCGCGCATCCTGCGTTATCTCGCGAAGATCACCATCAATCCGGCGATCGCCTTCGGGATCTCCGGTCATGTCGGCAGTCTCGAGCCGGGCAAGATGGCGGACTTCGTCCTGTGGCAGCCGGCCTTCTTCGGCATCAAGCCGGCGATGGTGTTCAAGGGCGGCATGCTGGTATGGGGCGCCTATGGCGATGCGGCGGCGGCGCTCGGCGGGCTGGAGCCGGTGCTGATGCGCGAGAGCTGGGGCGCGGTCGGGACGGCACCGAACCTGCTGTCGGCGGCGTTCGTGCATCCGTCCGCGATCGACGACGACATGGCCGGGCGTTTCGACATCGCAAAGCCGCTCTTGCCGCTGTCGGGCACGCGGAAACTTTCGAAGCGCGACATGCGATTGAACCATGCGCTGCCCGACATCCGCGTCGACAGCCAGACGTTCGATGTGTTCGTCGATGGCGCGCTGGCCACGAGCGAGCCGGCGCGCGAGGTAAAGCTCAACCGGCTTTATATGCTGCGGTGACCCCTCAAGCCCGGCGATGACGATGGTGGATATCGGGGAGGGTATTTTCATCGTCGCCGCATCAGCAGAGCGCTGCGTCGCAGGCGTTACCCTTCATACCGCAGCAGCGTGATGGTTGCCTTGCCGTAGCGGCGCGCGTCGATGAGAACGAACCCTTCGGGCGCAGCGAAATTCTCGCGGGGGCCGGTTTCTCCGGGACCGACTTCAACCGAGACGATGGCATCGGGCGCAATCCAGCCGGCAGCGGCGAGCGCCACCAAAGCCGGCGCGGCGAGACCCTTGCCGTAGGGTGGATCCAGAAAGACCAGGCTCGCTGTGCGGCCCGCCTCCCGGCTCACCATCGGCGGTCTGGTCGCATCGGCCTTGAGGATCGTGACATTTGCCAGTTCGCCGAGCGTTTCGGCATTCGCCTTGATCGAACGCAGCGCCTGGAATTCATTGTCGAGGAAGATCGCGTGCGCCGCGCCGCGCGACAGCGCCTCGAACCCGAGGGCGCCCGAGCCGGCAAACGCGTCGAGCACGATGGCGTCACGGATCGGCGCGCCATGCTCGCCGGCACCGAGCTGCGGGTTGTGCGCCAGGATGTTGAACAGCGATTCGCGTGCACGATCCGAGGTCGGCCGGATTTCGGTGCCTTCGGGTGCCGCGATGCGTCGTCCCTTGAGACGACCGGCGACGATGCGCATGAGCCTGCTCCCGTCTACGCCGCGCCGAGCTGATCCGCGATCACCTTGGCCGGAACTTCGTCGAGCGCACCGGCCGGCAGTTCGCCGAGCTGGAACGGCCCGTAGGCAATGCGGATCAGGCGGTTCACGCGCCAGCCGAAATGCTCGCAGAGTTTCCGGATCTCGCGGTTCTTGCCTTCCCTGAGCGCCATGGTGAGCCAGGCATTGTCGCCCTGCTTGCGATCGAGCGTTGCCTTCACCTTGTCGTAGCGCACGCCGTCGACAGTCATGCCCTTGCCGATTTGCGCCAGTGCTACATCCGTCACCGTGCCGTTGAGGCGCACGCGATAGCGCCGGGTCCAGCCGGTCGACGGCAGTTCGAGCCGGCGCGCGAGCTCGCCATCGTTTGTCAGAAGCAGCAGGCCCTCGGAATTGATATCGAGGCGACCGATCGAGATGACGCGCGGCAGTTCCTTCG
>JBBDWX010000118.1:0-5283 GCA_040902665.1 Dongiaceae bacterium | reverse complement strand
CTGCGATACGGCATGTCCGAGATGCAGCCCGAGCGCCCAGAACGCCGCTTCGGTTTCCTCGACCGACCAGCGCTCGACCGGCAGGCCGCGCAACAGCAGCAACCCGCGACCGTCGGCAATCTCGTGGCGCCAGCGCGCCACATCGTCGGCGATGGCACCGAGCGGCGCATCGTCACGCCTGAGGTTTTTCCAGCCGCCGCGCTTGTAGGCAAGCGAGATCGCATCGTCGAGCGCGACGATATGGCGGCGCTCGAGATCGAACGCGAAATCGTCCTTGGAACGGAAATCGGCACCCTTCCAGGCGCCCGGATGCTCGATCGGCGTCTTGTTCATGGGGCGGATGCTAGCACCGGCCGGGACGCCAATGCGAGGCCGGACCAAGGCAGATTTCAGCCCTTTCGGCGTCAGACGATCTCGGCGAGGAAGGCATCCGCGACGCCCAGATACTCGTCCACATCGGCCGGCTCATGGGCGAAGGAGACCGCCGGACCGGCGCTGGCGATGGCATCCCAGATGCCGCGATTCGCCATAAATATCCGCCGCGCATCGATCAGTTCGTAATCGATCGACCGCCCGGCCTCGTCGGCATTGCGCGGCAGCCTCGGTTCGAGGCACCAGCCGCTGCGCCCGCCGAGCCGCGGCGCGCGCCAGGCCAAGCCATGTCGCGCGAAGGTCTCGTTCAACCCGTCCGCCATTTGCCGGCCGAGGGCGGCAACGCGGCTGTAACCGTCCTCGGTGAGCACTTCCTCGAGCGCGGCGCGCGAGGCCGCCATCGCAAGGGCATTCGCAAACATCGTGCCGCCGGTCGGCAAAGCGGCCGCGCCGCGTTGCCGGTCGAGATGCTGTTCCATCAGTGCTGCAAGCGTTGGGCCCATGCCATACGCACCCATCGGCAAGCCGCCACCGATGCATTTGCCGACGGTCACCATGTCCGGTTCGAGCCCCCAGGCACGTACCATGCCGCCCCAGGCGAAGGTCTGGGTATGGGTTTCGTCAAGCAGCAGCAATGTATCAGTTTCGCTGCAGGCGGCGCGCGCCGCCGCCCAAAAACCCTCGTCCGGCAGCACGAGCCCGCAATTGGTGAGCGCCGGCTCCGCGATCAGGCAGGCATAGTTCCGCGTCTGCAACGAGGCGCGCAGCGCATCGATATCGTTGAACGCAATCGTATCGGCACGGCGCGGCGCATCGGCCGGCAGGCCGAGATAGCCGGTATTCGAATACCCGCCGCCGGCAGCCAGCATCTCGTCCGCATGCCCGTGATAATGCCCGTTGAACATCAGCGATTTGTCGCGACCGGTCGCGGCCCGCGCAACGCGGATGGCTTCGGCATTGGCGCCCGTCGCCGAGAGCGTGAACTGCCAGTGCGACAGGCCGAAGCGTTCGCCCAGCAGTTCGGCAACGCGGATCGCGTCTTCGCCGGGCAAAAGGAACGACGGGCCGTTCTGGATCTGGCGGGCGACGGCATCGAGGACCGGTTCCGGCGTAAAGCCGCAGGTCATCGACAGATCGGCCTGGTTCATATCGAGATAGGCATTTCCGTCGACATCCCAGAACCGCGCCCCCTCGCCGTGCGTCACATAGAGAGGCGGACTTTCATAAAGCCCGACCATCCAGGCCATCGGCACGCCTGCCGGCATGGCCGCGCGACCGCGCTCGAGCAGCTTCCGGGATTCGCGCGTGCGGCCGTCGCGCACCGCGATTTCGCGGCACTTCAGGGCGGCCAGTTTGCTGCGGTCGATCGTGCGACCTATTGCCTCGTCCATGACGGGAGTGTAGGCGTTCGACCGCTTAACAACAATTACCGCATTGTCCGCAACTTGACCGCAGCGTTTATGCGTTGATTGCGCGACATCAAGTTTTTAATGCCGCTCCGGCGAAATATTCGATTCTCGGGAACGGATCGCAGCGCAGGGCGTTGATCCGTACATGTGCAGCGGCAGCGATGCCGCACGGACGAATTGACAGGCGGAGCAATTCCTTATGTGCGGTGTGACGGTCCTGCACCGACGAACATGACAGCAATGTCGCAACGAGGAGAGACAATATGAAAGCCATCTATCAGCTGCCGATTTTCGCCCTCGCGCTGGGTGCCATGGTGACCGGCGCCAGTCTCGCGCAGGCCGAAGGCGAGCTCGACACGCAGACCCAGACCGAGATGAACACCGATCTGGACACCAGCACCGATATGGAATCGGATCTCGATACCGATATCGACACGACACTCGACACCGACTCGGCCGCGGAAGCCGAAATGCTCGATAGCGCCGTGCTGATCGAGATCGAAGACGACAACGTCACCCATCAGGGTCTGACGATCTCCGAGCTCGAAGGCATGGATGTTTACACGACGGGCGACGAGAATATCGGCGAGGTCGAGGACGTGCTCGGCGACGATACCGGTCAGGTCAAGGCATTCGTGGTCGAGATTTCGGAAGGCGTGTTCGATCTCGATCCGCGCAAGATCGTGGTCCCGGCGGATCGTCTGACGCTCAATGCCGAGAACGATCGCTTCGATACCCAGCTGACCCAGGCCGATATCGAAGGCTTCGAACAGTGGGCCGACTAACGATCGGCTTCTAACGATCGACCCCTAACGATCGCAAAGCCGCTTTGCGGCCTCGCGATCGGAGGGTGCGGCAGCAGTCCCCGCCAGGGCTTGCTGCCGCATTCGTTTTTGGCCGCATTCGTTTTGGCCGCATTTGGTTTTGGGTGGTGAATTAGCGCGGCACCCGTTCCCGTTTGGTGCGAAAAAACGTCCGCAGCAACACCGCCGACCGGTCGGCCTGATCGTCCCGGGCGCGGCGGATTTCCGGCCGGTGCAAACAGCTGGTCTGTTCGAAGATGCGGGCGCCATTGACGACGCCGCCGCCCTTGTTGTCTTCGGCAGCGAATACCACACGACGCAGGCGCGCAAAGCTGATCGCCTGCGCGCACATCGGACACGGTTCGAGCGTCACATAAAGATCGAATTCCGGCAGCCGCTTCGCCCCGAGCATCCCGGCCACTTCGCGCAGCACCAGCATTTCGGCATGCGCCGTCGGATCCTTCAGTTCCTCGACCCGATTGCCTTCATGCGCAACGATGCGCCCGCTCGCCGCCTCGACCAGCACGGCACCGATCGGCACCTCGTCGCGCGCCGCGGCCGCCGACGCCTCGGCAAGCGCCAGCTCCATCGGTTCCTGTCCTTCTACCACCTCTGCCATCGCCGTCATGTGCCGGCCGGCGATGCCCCGGTCAAGCCTTGCCCTCCCGATGCCCCAAATCATCGTGTAGGATGGCCCCATGACACAGACATCCCGGAACATCCCTGGCGTTCCCCTGCCCGACCGGCCGATCCTGCTCGACGGCGGCATGGGCCGCGAATTGCGCCGCCGCGGCGTCCCCATCCTCGACACGATCTGGTCGGCGAACGCCCTGCTGGTCGCGCCCGATACGGTGCGCCAGATCCATTGCGACTATATCGATGCCGGCGCCGAGGTCATTACGATCAATACCTACGGGGTGATCCGGTCCGACCTGGCCAAGGAAGGCGTCGAGGATCGTTTTCGCTCCCTCAATATGCAGGCGGCCGAACTGGCCCGCCGCGCCCGCGACGAGTCCGGAAAATCCGTGGCGATCGCCGGGTCGCTGCCGCCGCTGCGCGGCAGCTACCGGCCGGATCTGGTAGGATCGTTCGAGGAGATCGAGCCGCTCTATCGCGAGCAGGCGGAATGTCTTGCACCCTATGTCGATCTGTTCATCTGCGAAACCATGTCGTCGGCCCGCGAGGCGCTCGCCGCGGCGACGGCGGCCTGTTCGACCGGACGGCCGGTCTGGGTCTCATGGACCCTGCACGAAGACAATTCGGGCCGGTTGCGCAGCGAAGAAGATGTCGACGAAGCGGCCGCGGCGATCGCCGCTTTGCCGGTGCAGGCGCATCTGGTGAATTGCTGCTCGCCGGAAAGTATCGAAGTCGCGATGCCGGCTTTGGCGAAACTGGGCAAGCCGGCCGGTGCCTATGCGAACGCGTTCCGCCCCGTCCCGCCGAGCTGGAAGCTCGACGGCAGTACCGACGGCGACGGTCTGCTGCCGCTGCGCGACGATCTCGATCCCGATCACTATGCCGACCATGCGGCGCACTGGCTCGCATCCGGCGCGCGCATGATCGGCGGTTGCTGCGGCACCGGGCCGGAGCATATCGCGCGCCTCGCACGTCTGGTGCAGGAGCGCAAGGCAACGTAATGACCCGCCCACTCATCGGCATCACTCTCGATTCGGAGGAACCGGGCGGTTATTCCGGGCTGCCCTGGTATGCGCTGCGCCAGAACTATGCCGATGCGGTCGAGCGCGGCGGCGGCCTGCCGGTCCTGCTGCCGCACGATCCCGATCGCGCGAGCGACTATCTCGATCGCATTACCGGGCTGGTGATCGCGGGCGGCGCCTTCGATGTCGACCCGGCGATGTTCGGCGCCAGCGAGCGCCATCCGACCGTCAAGCTCAAGGGCCGGCGCACCGATTTCGAAGCGGCCATCGTAAAAGGCGCGCTCGGGCGCGACATGCCGGTGCTCGGCATCTGCGGCGGGCAGCAGTTGCTCAACGTCATTCTCGGCGGCACGCTCTATCAGCATATCCCCGACGACGTGCCCGACGCGCTGCCGCACGAACAGCCGAACCCGCGCACCGAGCCGGGCCACGATGTCGCCGTCGCGCCCGGCACGCTGCTCGCGCGCATCTGCGAATGTTCGACACTGGCCGTCAACAGCGCGCATCATCAGGCGGCGCGCGATGTCGGCCCCGGCGTGGTCGTCAATGCGACGTCGAAGGACGGGATCATCGAGGGCATCGAGGATCCGCGCTACCGCTTCTGCCTCGGTGTGCAGTGGCATCCCGAATACGGCATCAGCAAGGGCGACGATCGGATCTTCAACGCCTTTGTCGCCGCCTGCGCCTGACGCAGGATGAAAAAGCCATCGAGCGAACGTAAGGCGGGTACGCCTGACGGCGAGCGCATCGCGAAGGTGATCGCGCGCGCCGGCATCTGTTCGAGGCGCGACGCGGAAAAGATGATCGAAGCCGGCCGCGTGGCGCTCGACGGCAAGACGCTCACCAGCCCCGCGATCAACGTGACACCGGGACAGCGCATCGCGATCGACGGCAAGCCGCTGCCGAAGGCGATGCGCACGCGGGTCTTCCGGTTTCACAAGCCCCGTGGTCTCGTCACCACCGCGCGCGATCCGCAGGGACGGCCGACCGTGTTCGATGCGCTGCCGAAGGAACTGCCGCGCGTCATCTCGATCGGTCGGC
>JBBDWX010000117.1:0-5293 GCA_040902665.1 Dongiaceae bacterium | reverse complement strand
ATATCGCCGAGGTGAATGGCGGGCCGGCGCGGCAGATCGCCAATTTCCACACCGCCTTCAATCTCGCTCTGACGATCCTCTTTCTGCCGCTGACCGGCCTCGTGGCGAAGCTTGTCGACCGGCTGCTGCCCGATACGCGCGATGCCGAGGGCGCAATCCGGGCGCGCTATCTCGATCCCGAGGTTGTCAAACGCCCGTCGCTGGCGCTGGCCGCGGCGTCGCGCGAGGTGCTGCGCATGGCGGATATCGTTGAGACGATGCTGCGCGAACTGATTGCCGTCTTCCGCGACAACGATCCCAAGCTGATGGATCGCATTTCGAAGATGGACGACGATGTCGACGCGCTTTACGAGGCGATCAAGCTCTATCTGACCGAGGCCAGCCGCGCCGCCACGTCGGAAGAGGAAAGCCGCCGGCTGGTCGACGCCATCACCTTCACCACCAATCTCGAGCATGTCGGCGACATCATCGACAAGAACCTGCTCGAGCTGGCACAGAAGAAGATCCGCAACCGTCTGTCCTTCTCCGAGGAAGGCTGGAAGGATCTCGAAACCATGCATTCGCGCGTGGTCGACAATATGCAGCTCGCGCTCGGCGTCTACATGACGGGCGACGTCGATCCGGCCCGCCAGCTACTGGCGCAGAAAGACACGATGCGCGAGCTCGAACGCGCCGGCAGCGAGCATCATCTCGAACGGCTGCGCTCGGGTCGCGTGCAGTCGATCGAGACCTCGGCGCTTCATCTCGACATCATGCGCGACCTGAAGCGCATCAATTCGCATCTGACCTCGGTTGCCTATCCGATCCTCGATGCGCATGGCGAGTTGCGGAAGAGCCGGCTGCGCCCCCTGCCGCCGCCGGAACCGGCGAGCGACGCGCTGGCGGATTCGGGCGAATCCAGGCCGGCCGCAGGCGGCTGAACGCGGCAGCGTGCGCACCTCGTGCGCCGCCCGATTGCCTCGCCTTTCCCGCTGCGCTACGCCTTGTGCAACGGGTCGGCCTGCGGGACGGGCACGGCGCCGATGGAAACACCTTATCCGGGAGACTGCGAGAGCATGCGCTATTTGCACACCATGGTTCGAGTGAAGGATCTAGACGAATCTCTCGATTTCTATTGCAACAAGCTGGGCCTTTCCGAGGTGAAGCGCTACGAAAGCGAGAAAGGCCGTTTCACGCTGGTCTATCTCGCGGCGGCGGACGACACCGAACGCGCGAAGCGCGACGAGGCGCCGCTGGTCGAACTCACCTACAACTGGGATCCGGAAGAATACAAAGGCGGGCGCAATTTCGGTCATCTCGCCTATCGCGTTCCCGACATCTATGCCGCGTGCCAGAAGCTGATGGATCGCGGCGTGACGATCAACCGGCCGCCGCGTGACGGCTATATGGCTTTCATCCGTTCGCCCGACGGCATCTCGATCGAACTGCTGCAGGACGGCGAGAACCTGCCGCCGAAGGAACCGTGGGCGTCGATGCCGAACACCGGGAGCTGGTGATGCCCGAACCGGGATAGCTTTCGTCCCGAAGCGGCGTTGCGCGCCCGGCATTCTGGCGCGGCGGACGCTTGCGGGCCTTGCGTTCGGTCTGATGCTGGCATCGGCCGACGGCGCGGCAGCGGCGGACGGGCCCTGCACGGCTGCAGGCATGGCGATCGATCCCGGATATTGCCACGGCGGCGGCGAAAGCGTGCTCGATGCCCGGCTCGCTTTCGGACGGAGTGCTGCGGAAGCGGTGCTCGGCTTTGCGGCCTATGACCGCCTGCTCGAAGAGAACAAGGGCGCGGTCGAGATCATACGCGCGATCTGCACCGTCGAAACCGATGAGACCCTCCGGCAGCGCTGCGCCGCGGACGCCCTCACCGATCGCATCGCCGCGGTGGAGCAGCGCATTCTCGCCTATCTCAAGGAAAGGCTGCAGCCCGCGGAAGCACCTGCCGACGGGTTTATGCTCTTGCCGGACGGAAGCAGGTTCGCGCCGTTCCTCGCAGCCCTGCAGTCCGATACGCCGCAACCGGTGTTCGGTTCGCCGCGCCTCGAACCCGACACGCAGCTCGGCGAGATTGCGGCGCAGACCCGAACGATCGCGACCGGCATCATGCTGGCCGAGAATGGGGCAGGCTCGGTCTTTCGCATTCTCTGGCAGCACGGCATCGTCGGCTGGACATCGTCGGCCGCATGGCAGTTCGATCCGGCGCTGCTGAGTTTCGGACACCTCAATCGGACGCCCTCGTTCGACCAGCCCGATGTCGACGCGGCACAGCAGGATTGCCTCGCCGCCATGCGCCACGCAATCGAGACCGCGTTGCCCGTAACGATCCATGGCCCGTTCGCGGCGAACGGCAATGCCTACTACATGCGCGTTTCATTCACAGATGTGGCCGGCTTCGAATGCGTCGCGGCACCCGGCAGCGGCGTACCGGCGGCGATCGCGGCCACATCACAAAGGGAGTGAGGGCCATCCCGCTCGATCCGAAAACCGCCCGCGAACGGTTGCTTGCCCAGAAGGCCGAAATCGACGAACTGAGCCGCAGCAGCGCCGACAGCCGCAGACCGGTCGAACTCGACCAGCAGAGTGTCGGCCGCCTGTCGCGCGTGGATGCGCTGCAGATGCAGGCTATGGCCGGTGCGACCGAACGCCATCGTATGCAGCAGCGGGCGCGAATCGCGGCAGCGCTCACCCGTATCGAGACCGGCGACTATGGGTTCTGTGTCGCCTGCGGCGAGCCGGTTGAACCGAAACGGCTGGAAAACGATCCCGCGGTGCCGACCTGTATCGGCTGTGCCAGTCGCGCGGGTTGAGCCGCGGCCCCCGAACGGCGGCCCGCGGCCGGGTTGGCCGAATCGGCGATTCGCCGGTACTCTTCGGATATTGCCGCGGAAGCGGCGCGCGACATGAGGGGAATCGCGATGACCGTCGATCTGCATTATCTCACCTGGTCGGCCCTGCTCTGCCTGCTGCTGTGGCTGCCTTATGTGATCGCCCGGTTCGGGATCTGGGGGGTTTCCGACACGGTCGGTTATCCCGCCGCACCGAAGGCGCTGCCGGAATGGGCGACGCGCGCGCAGCGGGCGCACATCAATATGGTCGAGAATCTGGTGCCGTTTTCGGCGCTGGTGCTGACCGCGCACATGGCCGGGCTCGACAGCGAGCAGACCGCAGCCGGCGCTGCGATTTTCTTCTGGGCCCGCGTCGGCCATGCGCTCGTCTATATGCTGGCGGTCCCGTGGCTGCGCACGTTCTGCTTCATCGCATCCTGGGTCGGCTGCCTGATGATCTTTCTCGCGATCGTCGGCGTGTGAGCGATTGCGGGCGGCAAATGCAATGCCGCCCGCGCATCACACGGTGGGCGGCGCGCCGTATATGTTGCGCAGCACGACGAACCATCGGCCGGCCCGACCGGGAATGAGATAGCCCTCGCGGCTGGGGATCAGGCTTCTCGACACCGAATTGGCGACATTGCCGCCGATCGCCTCGATGAAGCCGTTCGGAATGAGCGCGCTGCCGCCATTTTCGATCACCAGATCGCAATGCATCGGCAGAAACGCGCCCGGCCCGTCCGGATCCGCCAGCAGCGCATCGAATGTCGGGGTTTCGGCGCCGCCGCGCGTCTTGCAGATCAGATCGCCCGGCTGCGGCCGATAGCGGTCGACCGGTTCGGGCAGGAACGCGGCCTCGGGATCGCCGGCCCGGACGACGATCTCGCGGACATAGGTCCAGTGATTCTCGTGCGGCCGGAACCGGTCGGCCGGCATGCCGGCCTCGACCATGACCCATGAGATGAACGCGGCGGACCAGGGCAGATGCCAGGGACATTTGCGCTGCCAGCCGGCAAAGCAATCCGCCCATGAATCGAAATCGCTTTCGCCGGTGACGGCCCAGTACGCGACCATGTTGTCGTAAACCGGGCGATCGTCTTCGGTATATCCGGTCGGATCGATGAGCTGGATCTCATTGCCGTGGGCGTCGGTGCGATAGGCAACGATCTGGCGCCCGAACGCTTCCCATTGCTCCCGGGCGATGTCGAGGCTCGCCTGCCAGGCATGCGGCCCGTCGAACGGCACCGGCGGCGGCGCGGGCGGCCGGGTCGCACAACCGGATGCGAGGCAGGCGACGACGAGCAGCGTACCGCACCAGCCAGAACCCGGCGCCTTCGACTGAAATCGGGAAATGAGGCCGGCCAGGATCATTCGGCCACCGCAGTCTCGCGCAGCACCTGCAGGGCGACCGACGCCGCATGGCGCACCTGGGCGACGCAGGCCGCTTCCATTGCATCGGGATCGCGGGCCTTGGCGGCTTCGAGAATGCGCCGGAAGTTCCGGATCGATTGCTCGGTATCGGCTTCGCTCTGCCCGAACATGGTGGTGGTCCGCAGGTACTGCATGCGCGCGCGCAGCGAGACGATCATGTTCCGGGCGAACAGATTGCCGCATTCGTCGAATATGACGGTGTAGAAACGAGCGAGCGCGTCGAGGACCTCATCGACATCGAGGCGCTTGGCGGCCTGTTCGTAGCGGCGCACTTCGCGCTCCAGCTTGCCGAGTGCTGCATCGCTCGCGCGACCGGCGAAGAGACGGCCGGCGAAGCCTTCGAGGACGGCGCGAACCTCGTAAAGCTGTTGCGCCTCCTCCGGCGTCATGGTCGCCACAACCGGGCCGCGATGCGGCTCGCTCGTGATCAGTCCTTCGGCTTCGAGATGGCGCAATGCCTCGCGGATCGAAGTCCGGCTGACGCCGAGCATTTCGCACAATTCGCGTTCGATCAGCCGGTCACCCGGTTTGAATTGCAGGCTGAGGATGCCCTGGCGCAGCGCCTCGATCGTCCTGGCGCGCAATGTTGTGCTGCTGCGGTCGATCCGGAGCGCCGTCCTGCTTTGATTTTTCGCCTGCCGCATCGTTCTTCCGATCCCCCGACAGCACCGACAGACATGGCAATCGGGCCGGCCGGGCGCACTCTAACAGAGCCGCCCGGCCCGGAGCGACGCGCTTCCCCGGGACCGGCAGGTTTCGGCCGGTCGGGCCGTTCAGACCGACACCGGAACGTTGCAGATTGTATGATTGTATTCAGTATAGCGCCAATCTCAAGCTGACCGCACAAGCCGGAAGAACAGCTTCCGCCGGCCGAAGAAAAAGCGCTGATCAAGGAGCTCTCCTTCGAATTCGTGAACGACCGCTCGCTGCTGTTCGGAACGCCCAAGCATGTGATCGACAAAATCGAACAGCTGCAGGACGAGCTGCATATCGAGCAGCTTCTGATCATCAGCTCGTGGTCCGGCATGCCGCACGAATACACGATG
>JBBDWX010000116.1:0-5319 GCA_040902665.1 Dongiaceae bacterium | reverse complement strand
CCCGAAGGTCATCGGCCACAACGAACCGGTGCGGGCCCAGTTCATCAGGTTGTCAACCGAGGTCGTGATGAATCCCCGGCCCTGGATCACGGGCGCTTCGGCGATCAGTCCCATTCGAGCGCACCCTTCTTCCATTCGTAGATGAAGCCGACCACGAGCACCGCCAGGAAGATGGCCATCGACAGCAGGCCGAAGCCGCCGATCGTGTCGAGCGAGACGGCCCAGGGAAACAGGAACGCGATCTCGAGATCGAAAATGATGAACAGGATCGCGACCAGGTAATAACGCACATCGAACTTGGTGCGCGAATCTTCGAACGCCTCGAAGCCGCATTCATAGGCCGAGGCTTTCTCGGCATCCGGACGGCGCGGCCCGAGCACCCAGCCGAGCACCAGCAGCATCAGGCCGAAGCCGCCGGCAACTGCGAGAAATATCAGGACTGGCAGGTAGTTCTGCAGCAATGTGGCGTCCGTCGCGGACTGCGGGTCTGGCCGCGGAAACCGGGCGCATTGTAACCGTCCGGGAGGTCCCGTGGGACCCCCGGACGATTAGCTGAAGAACTCGAATGGTGCCGGCGGTCGGACTCGAACCGACACGGGTTTCCCCACTAACCCCTCAAGCTAGCGCGTCTACCAATTCCGCCACGTCGGCACTGTGAAACAGGAAACTTCGCCTCATTGCTCCGCGGGTGCGGGCTCTGCAGGCGGCGTGGACCCGGGCAATGTGGGCACCGCATCGGGATCGACACCCGCGGCGGGGGCCGGTTCCGTCACCAGCGAATCGACGATGCTGTCGCTACGCTCGGCCTGCGGTCGAGTCGCGAACCAGGCCAGCGACATGCTGGTCATGAAAAAAAGCGTCGCCAGGACGGCGGTCAGCTTCGAGAAAAAGGTCGCCGAGCCGCGCGCGCCGAATACCGTCCCGGAAGCGCCCGCGCCAAAGCCCGCGCCGGCATCCGCGCCCTTGCCCCGCTGCAGCAGCACCAGCGCGACGATCGCGAAGCACAGAATGCCGTGCAGGAATGTAATCAGGTTGTGCAGCATGTCATCCCACCATTCGCCCCGCCCGATCAGCCATTCGCCGCCGCGCAGATGATTCCGAATTCGTCCGCCTTCAGCGATGCACCGCCGATCAGGCCGCCATCCACATCGGGCATCGCGAACAGCAGGGCGGCATTGTCCGCCTTGACGCTGCCCCCGTAGACGACCCGAAGGGAAGCCGCAATTGTAGCATCCTTTTCCCCGATTCGGCCGCGGATCAGGGCGTGTACGTCCTGCGCCTGCCCGGGCGTGGCGGTCCGACCGGTGCCGATCGCCCAGACCGGTTCATAGGCGACGACCGCGTCCGCGAAGGCGTTGATGCCGGCGGCCGCGATCACAGCGTCCAGCTGACGCAGGACCACGGACCGTGTCGCCTCGGCCTCGCGCTCGGCAAGCGTCTCGCCGACGCACAGGATCGGCACCAGGCGATGGCGGCCCGCTGCGATGAACTTGCGCGCGACCAGGGCATCGTCCTCGCCATACAGCGCGCGGCGCTCGGAATGGCCGACGATCACATAACGGCAACCGACGTCCGCAAGCATCGCCGCGGCGATTTCCCCGGTATGCGCGCCGGCTTCCTCCGCACAGACATCCTGTGCGCCAAGCGCGATCCGGCTGCCGGACAGCTGACTGCCGATCTCGGCAAGGTGCACGAAGGGCGGGCAGACGATGACATCCGCGGTACCGGCGGAGCCCACGCCACGCGTGATCAGTTCGCCGACCAGCCGGGCGGCGCCGCTGCGATTGCCGTGCATTTTCCAGTTGCCGGCAACCATCGGCCGGCGGGTCGCGTTGCTCATGACCCGGGCGCCGCCGCGCGTACCGCTTCGGCCAGGGCTGCGGCCAGAAGGTCGACGGCCTCCGCATCTTCGCCTTCGACCATCACCCGGATCAGCGGCTCGGTGCCGGAGGCGCGCAACACGACGCGACCACGGTCACCGAGCGATTGCTCGGCCGCTGCGATCGCCGCGGCCACCGCAGGTTCGCGCGCCGCATCGAAACGCCGCGCGACCTGCACGTTGATCAGCTTCTGGGGAAAGCGCAGCATGCCGGTCGCGAGTTCCGCCAGCGTCTTGCCGGTCGCCTGCATCACCGCCAGCACCTGCAGCGCGACGATCAGTCCGTCGCCGGTCGTCGTCTTGTCGAGGCACAGCAGGTGCCCGGACGACTCGCCACCGAGCATGCCGCCGTGCGCGCGCAGCATCTGCAGCACGTTGCGGTCGCCGACCGCGGCACGGAGGAATGGCACGCCGAGCTCGCGCAGCACGACTTCGAGCCCGAGATTTGTCATCACGGTGCCTACGACCGGGCCTTTCAGCGTGCCGGCAGCGAGTCCCGCGCGCGTCAGGATGTAAAGGAGCTGGTCGCCATCGAGGCCGCGGCCGAGATGATCCACCATGACCAGGCGATCGCCGTCGCCATCGAGCGCGACACCGGCATCGGCGCGCACCCCTGGCACGGTCAGCTTGATCAACTCCGGATTGGTCGATCCGCAGCCGTCATTGATGTTGCGTCCGTTGGGCGAACAGCCGATCGGCACGATCTCGGCGCCCAGATCCGCCAGCACCCGCGGGGCAACCTTGTACGCCGCTCCATTCGCACAGTCGATCACGATCTTGAGCCCGTCGAGACGCATGCCCGGCGGCAGCGTGGACGCGCAGAACGACTGGTACAGCGCGCGCTCACTGTCCACGCGCGTCGCACGGCCGAGCGCCCCCGACTCGCGCGTCAGTGCCGGTTCGTCCAGGTGCGATTCGATGGCCTCTTCGAGCTCGTCCGCGAGCTTGCCGCCGGTGCGGTCGAAGAACTTGATGCCATTGTCGTCATAGGGATTGTGCGAGGCGCTGATCACGGCGCCGAAGCTGCAATCGAGACGCTGGACCAGGTAGGCAATGCCCGGTGTCGGCAGCGGACCTGCCAGCAGGACATCGACGCCCGCCGCGACGAAACCCGCCTCGAGCGCCGACTCGAACATGTAGCCCGACAGACGTGTGTCCTTGCCGACCAGCACACGGCCACCCTCCGGCGCGAGTACGCGGCCCGCGGCGCCAGCAAGCCGCAGCGCGAACTCGACGGTCATCGGATGCGTGCCGACGCGCCCGCGCACGCCGTCGGTGCCGAAATAACGCCTGCTCATTCCGCAGATCCTCCCGGTGCGCCCGCCGCGTCGACGATCCGCAAGGCATCCACTGTAGGGCCAACGTCGTGCGCGCGCACGATGCGCGCACCGTTTCGCACGGCGAGCGACGCCAGCACCACGCTCCCGGCCAGGCGGTCGCCCCCGGTGCGCCCGGTCAGTGCGCCGATCAGGCTTTTGCGCGACAGGCCGGCCAGCACCGGAATCCCGTCGTCCGCGATCTCGCCGAGCCGGCGCAGCAGCTCGAGATTGTGCTCGAGCGATTTGCCAAAGCCAAAGCCCGGGTCCACCACGAGCCGCGTGCGGCCGATGCCCGCCGCGACGCAACGGGCGACGCGCTCGCGCAGGAAATCGCGAACTTCGGCAAGGACATCCGCATAGCGGGGCGCCGCCTGCATCGTGCGCGGTTCGCCCTGCATGTGCATCAGGCAGACCGCGGCGTCAGTGGCAGCCACGGCTTCGATCGCGCCCGCTTCATCGAGCGCCCGGATATCGTTGACCATCGTGGCGCCTGCCTCGAGCGCCGCCCGCATGACGGCGGGTTTGTGCGTGTCGATCGACACCGGAACCGGCAGCGCGGCGGCCAGGCGTTCGACGACCGGGATCACGCGCCGCAGTTCCTCGTCGATCCCGACCGGCGCCGCGCCAGGGCGCGTCGACTCACCGCCGATGTCGATGATCGCAGCGCCCTCTTCGACCATGCGCGCAGCCTGCGCGAGCGCATCCGGCAGATCGAAGTACCGGCCGCCATCGGAGAATGAATCGGGCGTGACGTTGAGAATGCCCATGACGACGGGCACACGGAGGTCGAGTTCATAACGGCCGCAGTGCAGTCGCATCGGGAACGGCTGACGGAACGCAGGTCGGGAACCGGCGGAAGACTCCCGCCGCAACCCCGGCGACATGGCTCAGGTCTGGCTGGCCGGCGGACCGATGACCGGCTCGGGCTTCGGCCCGCCCGCGCCGCCGCTTGGCGCACCCGTATCTTCCCAGTCGCGCGGTGGCGTCGGCGCCTTGCCCGCCATGATCTCGTCGATCTGCGACGATTCCAGCGTCTCGTACTTCAGCAAGCCTTCGGCCATCGCATGCAGGATCGGCATGTTCGCCCGCAGGATCGCCTCGGCGCGCTGATAACCGCCGTCGATCAGCTTGCGCACTTCTTCGTCGACGATGCGCTGGGTCTCGTCGGAAATGTGCTTGGAACGGGATACGGAATGGCCGAGGAAGACCTCTTCCTGTTCCTCCGCATAGGCGAGTGGCCCCAGGCGTTCCGAGAATCCCCAGCGCGTGACCATGCTGCGCGCCAGCTTGGTCGCATGCTCGATGTCGCTCTGGGCGCCGGTCGTGACGGAATCGCTGCCGAAGATGATCTGTTCCGCCACGCGCCCGCCGAACACCGAGGTCAGCCGGCTCTCGAGCTGGCGTTTGCTCGTGCTGTAACGGTCGCCCTCGGGCAGGTAGAAGGTCACGCCCAGCGCGCGACCGCGCGGCATGATCGTCACCTTGTAGACCGGGTCGTGATCAGGCGACAGCCGCCCGACGATCGTATGGCCTGCCTCGTGGTATGCGGTCAGCTTCTTCTCTTCGTCGCTCATCACGAGCGAGCGCCGCTCGGCGCCCATCATGATCTTGT
This sequence comes from Dongiaceae bacterium, assembly GCA_040902665.1. Lineage (GTDB taxonomy): Bacteria > Pseudomonadota > Alphaproteobacteria > Dongiales > Dongiaceae > JAWXBK01. Next base: position 509 of record JBBDWX010000116.1, on the reverse strand, counting down.
CCTTGGCGCGCTCGAACTCGTCCATCGTGACGAGCCGCTTGTTGGCGCGGGCCGCGAACAGCGCCGCCTCGTTGACGAGGTTCATCAGGTCGGCGCCGGAGAAGCCCGGCGTGCCGCGCGCGATCAGCGACGGCTTGACGTCGTCGGAGATCGGCACCTTGCGCATGTGGACCTTCAGGATCTGCTCGCGGCCGCGCACGTCGGGCAGCGGCACCACGACCTGTCGGTCGAAGCGACCCGGGCGCAGCAGCGCCGGATCGAGCACGTCCGGGCGATTGGTCGCCGCGATCACGATGACGCCCTCATTGCCCGCGAAACCGTCCATCTCGACCAGCAGCTGGTTCAAGGTCTGCTCGCGCTCGTCATGGCCGCCACCGAGGCCCGCGCCGCGATGGCGGCCGACCGCGTCGATTTCGTCGATGAACACGATGCAAGGCGCATGCTTCTTGGCCTGTTCGAACATGTCGCGCACGCGCGAGGCGCCGACGCCGACGAACATCTCGACGAAG
>JBBDWX010000115.1:0-5682 GCA_040902665.1 Dongiaceae bacterium | reverse complement strand
AGACCACGCCGCGCGCGGTCGGCCAATGCCGGATCCGGTGCGGCTGGCCGAGGAAAGGGATGACCCGGCCGGCGGCAAAGGGCACCGGTCGGGGCAGACGCGCCGCGTTGTCGACGATCCAGTCGCGGTTCCGGAGTGCAAAACGGCGCCCTTCGGCCGTGCTCGCACGCTTGGGCAGGACGACGACCAGATGTCCGAGTTCACGGTCGAAGCGCAGGATAATCGTGCGGGCGCGCGCATCCTGGCGGTAAACCAGCGGAATCCGCCGGTCCTCCAGCATCAGGATCTGGCCGTCGAATTGCCGGACCGCCGGCAGACGCCGTTTGGCCGGCTTTTTCCCGGTTCGCGAACGGCCTTTCGATACAGTCTTTTTGCGCGCTGTCGCCATCCTGCTTTGATAGCGGCCGGGGCCGCCGAGCGACAAGCGCGCCGTCGACCCACAGGAATTATTTCCTGTGGATAATCTTCCCCGCGACCTCGCCCTCGATCAAAGACTGTTTTATGTCGAGACCCCAGCGATAACCGCCCAGCCCACCGTCGCTGCGCAGCGCCCGATGGCAGGGTACGACCAGCGCGATCGGGTTGGTCGCGCAGGCCCGGCCGACCGCGCGCTGGGCGCCGGGGCGGCCGATCTCGGCGGCCAGCTCGGCATAGGTTCGGGTTTCGCCGGCCGGGATGCGCCGCAGTGCCTCCCAGACCCGGCGCTGGAAGGCGGTGGCACGAATGTCCAGCGGCAGGTCGATGCTCGGCACTTCGCCTGCAATGAGGGCGAGGATCGCATCCAGCACATTCGCCAGCGCGCCCCGGTCGCGCGCGATCGCGGCTGCGGGAAATTCGGCCTTCAGGGCCTGCACCAGACGGTTTTCGGCCCGCCCCAGCGCGACGAAACAGATACCACGCTCGGTTGCAGCCGCGAGCAGCGGCCCGAGCGGCGAGGCAGCCACGGCATAGGCGATATGTGCCCCCAGCCCGCCTTTGGCATAGGTGGCGGGCGTCATGCCCAGTGCTGCGGGCGCCCGCTCGTAGACCCGGCTCGACGAACCGTAGCCGGCACCGTAGGTCGCCGCGGCGACGCCATCGCCCTTCTGCAGTTCGGTACGAAATTTTCCCATGCGCAGCGCATCGGCATATTGCCGCGGCGTCACGCCCATCGCCTGGTGGAAGGAACGCTGAAGGTGCCACGGGCTGATCCGGCAGTGCCGGGCGAGCGATTTGAGCGTCGGTGCCTTGCCCGCTTCGACGGCCGCTTCGATGAACCGGCAGGCGCGCTGCAGCGTGGCCGTCTGGCCGCCCGGCCGCGCATCGTCGCCTGCGGACGGCAGCGCCCTGGCATTGCGGGCGGTCATTCCCCCCGTCCCGGCACCGGCCATTCCACGATCCCGTGCATCTCTCGTTGGTTCCTTCCGATCGTCCCGAAACATTGCCCGATCCTCATCAGAATGCTACGCGATGAGGCCAATCTGGGCTGCGATCCGTTCCGCCGCTATCCGATCCTTGCGCCCGATCCCTTTGCCCGATCCCTGCGCCCGATCCTTGTAGCCCGGGCGGCGGGTTCGCAACCGACCTTTTCCGGAGTCTCCCACTGCCATGGCCGACATGCCGCTTTTCCATCTCGCCTTTCCGGTCGACGATCTGGAGGCGGCGCGCGGGTTCTACGCCGGCCTGCTGGGTTGTCGCATCGGCCGCACCGATCCGGCCTGGATCGATTTCGATTTCTTCGGCCACCAGATCACGGCCCATCTCAAGCCGGAAGAAACCGGTATTGCACGTACCAATTCGGTCGACGGCGACAAGGTGCCGGTGCGGCATTTCGGGGCGATTCTCGACTGGGACGTCTGGCAGGCGCTGGCGCAGCGCCTCGAAACCGCGGGCATCGAATTTTTGATCGAGCCGCATGTCCGCTTCAAGGGCGAGGTCGGCGAACAGGGCACGATGTTCCTGCACGATCCGGCCGGCAACGCGCTCGAATTCAAGTCGTTCCGCGACCGCTCGAAAATTTTCGCGTCCTGATCGCGCGCCGCTTCGGCGGTGCTTTGCGCCCGGTATCGTCGATCCAGTCGACGATATGTGCTTCCGGTTTCAGCTTGCGCGCCTCGCGCACCACGCGGCCGCGCACCGAAACGCCGGCCTCGTGCACCGTTTCCGGATCGCCGGATACCAGCGGATGCCACCAATAGAGATCGCGGCCTTCGGCCACGAGGCGATAGCCGCAACTGGCCGGCAGCCATTTCAGCTTGGCGACCTTGTGCGGCGTCAGCTTGATGCAGTCATGCACTTTTTTCTGCCGGTTCGCGTAGTCGCTGCAGCGACAGCTGCCGAGATCGAGCAGCCGGCAGGCTAGCGACGAGTGCTCGATCTCGCCGGTATCGAGATACTCGAGCTTGACCAGGCAGCATTTGCCGCAGCCGTCGCACAGCGATTCCCATTCCCTGCGCGTCATCTCGTCGAGGCGTTTGCGCCGCCAGAACGGCAACGTCTCGCTGCCGGTATCCGGATTTTCATCCAGTACCGGCAGCGTCGCGCGGCGTCGGGCGGTCACGATGCGTGCGCCCCGATTGCGTGGCCTAGTACGGGGCGAGCGCGTCGCGCAGCGTCTGCGCGTTCGGATTCGAGAACTTGCCTTCCATCACGATCGCATAGGGCGTCGCGCCCTGGCCGTAATAGGCATCGTTCCACGAATCGCGCTTGAGGATACCGGCCCCCTCGAGCGACATACCGCCGAACAGGCCGGAGGTCTTCGCGAACTGGTACATGTCGGCATCGAGATTGGTCGTGGTCGAGGCTTCGAGACCCTGACCAATCGGACCGATCGCCACCGATATGTCGCCGCCGAACTTGAACTGGTTGTCCAGCACGGCATCGACGGCGCGATCGCTCATGATAGTGAAGACCACTTCGGAGACCTGGCCGCCGATCTGCAGTCCGACCGATCCGGCCGCGAGCGTGTAGAAGGCGGGATAGCTCCAGCCCAGCGTTTCGTGGCGCACCACGAGCACGCCCGAACCGCCTTCGCCGCCGACGATGAAGCCGCCTTTGACCAGCGTCGGGAAGATGATCAGCGCACGCGATTGTTTCACGTAATAGGGAAGCTGGCTGAACTCCGACGAGCCGATCAGCTTGTCGAACGTGATTCGCGCCTTGTCGACCAGCTCCTGCTGGTCGGAGAGCGCGGATGCCGGGCTCGCAGTACCCAGCAGCGAGAGCGCGAGGATGGCGCCGGCAAGAATCGATTTCAGTCGCCCGAAGCGTGTCATGTGTCCTGGTCTCCTCCTGGGGGATGGCCGGCTCGGGGCCGACTCGGGGACGCGGGCTGCATCATGGATAAGTCTGGGCCCGGATTTTGGCAAATCGGAGGCGCCGCAGTCTCGTTCAGCGGTCCCGTTCAAGGGCCGTGCGCGACTGTCGGGGCTGAAAGCTGGCCCGTCCGGCTCCCGAATCAGCGCCGGAAACGGCCTGGAATCTGGTTCACCATGGCGACGCGCCAGACGCCGCCGGGATTTGCCGGATCGGCGATGTGGTCGAGCCGTGTCAGCGAGCAGTTGGCGACCGCAAAAGACAGCGCGCGTTCCGGTTCGATCCCGAGTGCCAGCGCCAGCGCCGCCCGGATCGGCCCGCCATGGGCGACGGCCACGATGTCGGCGCCGGCATGGCGCTCGGTCAGCCGGCCGACCGCGGCTGCGACGCGGCTCGCGAGCGTGTCGAAGCTTTCGCCGCCCGGCGGTTCCTGATGCGCCGGGGCAAGCCAGAAACGGTGATAGCGCTTCTCGTCGCGCGCCTCGAGTTCGGCCCAGGACAATCCCTGCCATTCGCCGAAATCCTGTTCGACGATATCGGGCTCGATCAGGGGCGCCAGCGCGCCGGCATGATGTTGGGCCTCTGTAAGTTGGGCCGCCGCATGGATCGCGGCTGCCGTCTGATGCGTGCGGCGCAGCGGGCTTGCAACCCAGTGCGCCTCGCGCGGCAGCATGGCGGCGAGACCTTCGTAGATCTCGGCATTGCCGCAATCCGCTTCGAGATCGCAGCGTCCGTAAATGCGCCCGTCGGGATTGATGACGGGCGCGTGCCGGATCCACCACCAGCGGGTTTCCACGATGTCGTTCATGCGAGGTTTCTTTACGCGAGGGCTGCCGCAAGCGCGAGCAGCATCGCGATCTCGGCGATCTGTTCGGTCGCACCGAGCACATCGCCGGTATACCCGCCGATCTGGCGGCGCGCGATCTCGGTCATCGCCCAGGCGCCGACCGCCGCGGCCAGAACCGGTACGAACGCATCGAAGCCAAGCGCAACGACGGCGATGAAAACCCCGATGGCAAGCGATGCGACCACAGCGCGCGGTTGCGGCTTGCCGGCCTCGAACCCCTGGCCGTCGGTCTTGGCCGGTTCGCGCCAGAGCATGACCGCCGGCAGGAAGGCACGCGCGACCGCATGCGTTGCCACCAGAACGGCGAAGACGAGCCCGGGATCGGCGATCGCGGCAATCGCGGCTATGCGCAACAACAACGTGGCGACGATGGCGATTACGCCATAGCTGCCATGCCGGCTGTCGCTCATGATCGCGAGCTTGCGCACGCGCTCGAAGGCGCCGCCGAAGCCGTCGGCAGTGTCGGCAAGGCCGTCCTCGTGATAGGCGCCGGTCGCGAACACGCTCGCCAGCACGGCCAGCGTCGCGGCCGGCAGCGGGCCGAGCCCGAGCCAGATGGCAAGCCCGTAGGCGACGCCGCCGATCGCACCGACGATCAGCCCGACCAGTGGATTGGTACGCACCGCCTGTGCGAGCCGGCCGCGGAATTGGATATGGCTGCCGGCGGGTGCCGGCAGGCGCGTCAGATGGCTCAGCATGAAACCGAGATCGGCAAACCAGCCGAGCGGCGAGAACCAGCCATAGGTCATGGCGCCATTGTCGGGCGTCTCGTCATCGGGCTCGGGCCAGCCTTCGTCCGATTCGGCCGGGCTGCCCTCGATTCGGTCGTCACTCGCCATCGTTCTGTCGTTTCCCGAAATGGCTGATCGGTATCCCGTCGGTATATAAGGGGCCGGGCCGTCGCCGGCCACCGCGTTCGTTCCACCCCACCGGAGAAAGCGCCGATCCGCATGTATTTTCTGTCATGAGCCAGTTGATCGATCTCAGCCATTCGCTCGAAAACGGCATGCCCGGCTTTGCCTTCCTGCTGCCCGACGGGCGGCGAATCGAGGCCGGCGTTTCGATCGGGGCCGCGATGCGGCACGAGGAATCGCAGGGCATGTATGGCGGCAAGGCGGAGTTCATGCTGACGGAGATGCGTTTTCAGACCTCGATCGGCACCTATCTCGATGCACCCTTCGTGCGCTGGCGCCAGGGCCGCGATGTCGCCGCCCTCGATCTCGAGCAGCTCGTGCTGCCGGGTCTTATGGTCGATCTGTCGGGCCAGGAACCGGGCAGCGAGGCGCTGTTGCCGGAAGATCTCGACGTCGCCGGCAAGGCGGTGCTGGTGCGCTTCGGATGGGACCGGCATTGGGGCACCGATCTCTATCGCACGCCGCCTTTCATCGCGCGGCGCTCGCTGCAGTTCCTGATCGATGCCGGTGCCAAACTTTACGGCGTCGACACCGCGAATGCCGATTCGTCGAAAGACATGGAGCGTCCGGCTCATAGCTGGCTGCTCGATCACGACGTTCTCATCGTCGAGAATTTGCGCAATCTCG
>JBBDWX010000114.1:0-5698 GCA_040902665.1 Dongiaceae bacterium | reverse complement strand
AGCGCGTCGAAACGCCGCATCAGCACCTCGAACAGCCGGTCGCGCGCCGGCCCCTCGGTGACGGGCCCTGCCGCCATGACCGCCCGATCCGCGTGGCGGCGCAGCCCATCGAGGATCGCCTGCCGGGTGGTGAAATGCCGGTGTACTTCCGCCAGAGGTATCTCGGCAGCGGCCGCGATGTCGGCCAACGTCAGATTTCCCCAGCCGCGCTCGACGGCAAGATCCATGGCGACATCGACGATGCGTTCGACCGGATCGTTGGCACCGCTGCTGTTGGCGGATTCCGAGGCGGGCTTCGACGCTGCGCGCTTTCTGCCACCGCCCTTTGCGTCCGTACCTGATTTTGCCATGTCCGCCCTCCGCGATCCGGGCCCGCCTGACGGACCCCAGCAAGGGATATGGGGCCGCAGGCGGGTCGTCGCACCCCGGCAATGGACGATTTCAATCCGGCTATTTTATGTCGATGACCTGGCCGCCGGTCAGGTTCTCCAGATCGGACGGGTGCAGCGGAAACACTGCCTGCGGCGTGCCCGCGGCCGCCCATATCTCCTCGAATGCCAGGAGATCGCGATCGATGAAGACAATCGGCGGCTCGCGATGCCCGATCGGTGCAACGCCGCCGATCGCGAAACCGCTGCGCTCGCGCACGAAGTTTGCGTCGGCCTTGCCGAGGGCCTCGCCCAAGGCAGCGGCGATCTTCGCCTCGTCGACCCGATTGATGCCGCAGGCGATTACCAGGACCGGCGCATCGGACTGCACGGCGCGAAACACGAGCGACTTGGCAATTTGCGCGACCTCGCAGCCGATGGCCGCTGCGGCTTCCGCGGCTGTGCGCGTTGTCGCGTCGAACACCCGCACCTTGCCGTCATGGCCGATCTCGTCGAGCAGATCCTGGATCCGCCGTGCAGCCGGTGGAAGTGCCTCGGAAGAGCCGGTCATTGCGTACGTCCTACTCGGCCAGTTCGCGCGAGCGCCGCGTCGCAGCGGCGACCGCCTCGGTCATCAGGGATTGCAGAGCGTCATCGTTCATCAAGATATTGAGCGCCTCGAGCGTCGTGCCGGCCGGGCTGGTGACGTTCTGGCGCAGCACCGCGGCGGGTTCGTCGGAGCGCCGCGCCAGTTCGCCCGACCCTGAGACGGTAACGCGCGCCAGCCGCGTCGCGAGTTCCTCGGGCAGGCCCGCCGCAACGCCGGCGTTTGCCAGACATTCGATCAGCAGAAAGACATAGGCCGGGCCGCCGCCAGATACCGCCGTCACCGCGTCGAGAAGCTTTTCATCGGCGACCCAATGCACTTCGCCGACCGCGGCGAGCAGCGCATCGGTCAATGCGCGGTCCGCTGCCGTCGCCTTCGCGTTGGCGCAGCAGACGGTGATGCCGCGACCGACCGCGGCGGGCGTGTTCGGCATCGATCGAACGATCGCGGTATCGGCGTCTAGGCCGCGCTCGAAATAGGCGATCGTCTTGCCGGCGGCGATCGAGAGAAACAGCGTACCGGGCACCGCGAAGCAGCGGTAACCCGGCAGCGCCGCATCCATCATCTGCGGTTTGACCGCGACGACCACGACGCGCGGACCAAATCCCGCGGGGATTGCGTTGGCGTCGCGAACGACGGTCACGCCACGGGCCGCTTCGGCCGCCAGGGATTGGGGATTGGGCTCGACCACCACGACATCCGCCACAGCCAGGCCGCCCTCGAGCCAGCCACGCAGCAGCGCGCCGCCCATCTTGCCGCCGCCAACCAGCAGCAGCGGCCCCTTCGCTTCGTTCATCCCCTCTTTGCCGGATCAGGCCTCGCCGACGGTCTCCACCAGCGCGGCCGCTACCGCCTCCTTCGCGTTCTTCCCGCCCCACAATACGAACTGGAAGGCCGGATAGAAACGCTCGCATTCGGTAACCGCGGTGTCGACCAGATCCTCGAGCTGCTCGGCCGATACGCCGCCGACCCCGCGCATCAGCACGGTATGGCGGAACAGCGGCACCAGTTCGTCGGAGCAGAGGTCGAAATGGCCGAGCCAGAGCTTTTCGTTGATCAGGCTCAGCAACTCGGCCGTGGCCAGCCGTTTCTTTTCCGGCACGCGGAGGTCGAAGAGACAGGAGAAGTACATGGCCGACAGGTCTTCCTGCCAGACAAAGAACAGCCTGAGCTCGCTCCAGCGACCCGGAACTTCGACGACCATCTCGTCCTCGCCCGAGCGGTCGAACCGCCACTCATTGGCATTGACGAGTTCTTCAAGGACGTCGATGGGATTGTTCCGGGGTTCCGTTCGTTCAGCCGCATACATGGCCATGAACCACCCCCAGCCGGTCGGCCGATGCGCGGAGCCCGCCCTGCGGTGGACCGTGCCGGACCCCGACATCTAGCCCTGTTTAGAGGTTGGCCCACCACATATAGCCTGCCAAAAGGCCGCAGGGGGTTCAAGGAGAGATTTTGCAAAGCGGGTCAGGATCGCCCCGGAGGCTCCGGATTCGCCGATGGAAGCCCTAAGCCATCGGCTCGTCGTCGGCATCGCCATCGGGGGCCGCCGGCGACTGGGTGGGGGCGATGTCGGCCGCTTCGAGCCGGGCTTCGAGACCCGCGATCCGGGCTTCCAGCCGGGCGACGCGATCATCGAGCGCGCCTTGCTCCGCCCGCGCGCGCGCGGCCATGGCCCGCACCACCTCGAATTCCTCGCGCGCGACCATATCCATCTCGCCCAGAATGCGGGCGAACTGGTCCTTGAGCCGCGCCTCGACCTCGCGCTTCAGCCCGGTCACGCCGGAAAGCGCACCGCTGGCGACGCGGGCAAGGTCGTCGAGAATCCGGTTGTCGGTCTGCATGATCGTTTCTCCGCTCTGGCCGCTCTGGTCGCCTATTTAATCTGGTGCGACGCGCGATCCGAAACAACCGAGACCGGCGATCATTCGCTCGCGGCGATGAAACCGTCGATCAGCGCATAAAACTCTTTCTCCAGGCCGGCGTCCCAGAAACTCGGCCATACATGCGTCGCCGCGACGACCATGTTTCTCGCCGGATTGACATAGATGAACTGGCCGTTGACGCCGACTGCCATGAACGCACCGTCGTCGCCAGGCAGCAGCCACCATTGATAGCCGTAGCCGAGCGGATAGCCGGGGTAGAGCTTGCCGAACGCAACATGGTCGCCGTCTACAGCTGTCGCCGCATCGACCCAGCCGGCGGAGAGCAGCGCCGTTCCGTTCCATTCGCCGCGATGCAGCATGAACAGGCCGAACCGTGCGAAGTCGCGCAAGGTCGCCTGCAGACAGCAGAACGCGATTTCGCTTGCTGCATCGCCGCGCCCGTCGACCCCCCAGTTCGCATCCGCTTCCATGCCAAGCGGCCCCCAGATTTTTTCCGCGGCGTAGGTCGAGAGCGATTGGCCGGTGACCGCGGCGATCAGCCAGCCGAGAGCGGCGGTATCGACGCCCTTGTAGTTGAAATCGGCAAATGGCTCCTGTCTGCGCTCCATCTGCGTCACGTAGGAATTGAGCGGCGTGTTGCGGTAATGAACCGTTTCGAGCCACAGCCGCGAGCTGTCGGATGCGGCGGCCGTATAATCCTCGATGAAGGCGATGCCCGACGACATCTGCAGGATCGCCTTGATCGGCACACCCTCGTAACCGGTGCCGGCGAGTTCCGGAATATATTTGTCGATGGGATCGTCGACCGAGTCGATCAGCCCGTCGTCGATCGCGAAACCCACGAGAGTCGATGCGATCGACTTCGCCACCGACATCGAGGTGAACATCGATGCCTCGTCGGCGCCCAGCGCATAGCGCTCGAACAGAACTTCATCGTCCCTCAGCACAATGAGGCCGGTCGCACGGCTGAGCTCGAAATATTTGTCGATGTTGCGTTCGGTCGTGCCCCGGACATAGGTCAGATCCTCGATCGGCGTGCCGCGCGCGAGTTCGCTGACGTCACCCGACCGCGGAATATCGCGCACCGGATAGATCTCGTCCCAATGGCGGTACGAGCCGATCATATACGGGTCGTGCCACATCGAATCCGCCGTGCCGACGGGATATTCATCCGCCTGCGCAGCCGGGCTCAGGATTGCCGGGCTTAGGATTGCCGGGCCCAGGATGACCAGGCCCAGGATCGTTGCGATGCGGCGGAGGTCGAACGCGGCGGGTCGGGTCGTCATCAGGGGCGTCGCCTTCTGGCTGACAGGGTAAGAGATCACTCGTTGGCTGCTCTGCTGCGACCATGTTGCCGGTCGGTGCAGTTCCAGAGTAAGCATCCTAGCAATGTCGCTGCTCCTCATCGACTACCCCGCCATCGACCCGGTCCTGTTCGAGATCGGGCCGCTGGCGATCCGCTGGTACGCGCTCGCCTATATCGTCGGGCTGGTGCTCGGTTGGCGTTACTGCGTGTGGCTGGCCGGCAAACCGCCGCTGGCGCTCGGGCGCGAGCTGTTCGACGATTTCATGGTCTGGGCCATCGTCGCCGTGCTGGTCGGCGGCCGGCTCGGCTATGTGCTGTTCTACAAGCCGGCCTATTTCCTCGAAAATCCGCTGGCGATCCCCGCGCTGTGGGAAGGTGGCATGTCGTTCCACGGCGGCCTGGTCGGCATGATTGCCGCCCTGCTGCTGTTCGCCCGCCGTCGCGGCGTGCCGTTCTTTGCAATGATGGATGTGATTGCCGCAGCAACGCCCATTGGCCTGTTCTTCGGCCGGATCGCCAATTTCATCAACGGCGAGCTGTACGGCAAACCGACCGATGCCGCCTGGGCGATGATCTTTCCGAATGGCGGTCCGATGCCGCGCCATCCCAGCCAGCTTTACGAGGCGGGGCTCGAGGGCATCGTATTGTTCATCGTCCTCTACATCGTGGCGCGCCATAGCGGCGCGCGTACCCGGTACGGTTTCGTCAGCGGACTGTTTCTGGTCGGCTACGCGCTTTCGCGCATCCTGGTCGAATTCTTCCGCGAACCCGATGCGCATCTCGGGATGCTCGGCGGGATCGCATCGATGGGCCAGCTGCTTTCCATTCCGATGCTGCTGTTCGGCCTCTGGCTGATGGCGCGCGCACGGCCGGCACCGACACCGGTCTCGTGACCGCCGCGGCCTCTCCGCTGGTCGAGACGCTGGTGCGTCGCATCCGCGCCGACGGACCGCTCACCGTTGCAGACTATATGGCCGAGGCGCTCGGCCATCCCGAACATGGCTATTACGCGACGCGCGATCCGTTCGGCGCGGCCGGCGATTTCGTGACCGCGCCGGAAGTGAGCCAGATGTTTGGCGAGCTTGTCGGGTTGTGGGCGCTTTTCAACTGGATGGCGACCGGCGGCCCCGCTCCTTTCAATTTCGCGGAACTCGGACCCGGCCGCGGCACGCTGATGGCGGATGCGCTGCGCGCGACGCGCATCCGGCCCGGCTTTCTCGATGCGATGCGGTTGCACCTGATCGAGACCAGCCCCGCTTTGCGCGACCGCCAGCAGGAACTGCTGCTGCCGCTCACCGCCGGCCTCGAACCACCCGAATGGCACGATGCGCAGAGCGAGCTGCCGGATGGTCCCCTGTTTCTGATCGCGAACGAATTCTTCGACGCGCTGCCGGTGCATCAGTATGAGCGCACCGCTGCGGGCTGGCGCGAACGCGCGGTCGGGTTCGATGCCACGACCGGCCGCCTCAACTGGTAGCATGTCCCGCCGGGCGCGACCCTCGGGCTGCTCGATCCGGGCCAGCGCGCCTTG
>JBBDWX010000113.1:0-5713 GCA_040902665.1 Dongiaceae bacterium | reverse complement strand
TCCTGATCGACGAGGCGCGCACGCCGCTCATCATCTCGGGCCCGGCCGAGGATTCTTCGGAAGCCTATCGCCAGGTCGACGTGCTGATGCCGAAACTGGTGCCGGCCGACTACGAGACCGACGAGAAGGCCCGCCAGGTCGCCCTGACCGAGGAGGGCCAGGAACATATCGAGCAACTGCTCCGCGAGGCGGACCTGCTCAAGGGCGAGTCGCTCTACGACTACGAGAACGTTTCGCTCGTTCACCATGTCAACCAGGCGCTGCGCGCGCACAAACTCTTCCAGCGCGACACCGACTATATCGTGAAGGACGACAAGGTCGTCATCATCGACGAGTTCACCGGTCGTATGATGGAAGGGCGGCGCTATTCGGAAGGGCTGCATCAGGCGCTCGAAGCGAAGGAAGGCGTCAAGATCCAGAACGAGAACCAGACCCTCGCCTCGATCACCTTCCAGAACTATTTCCGCCTCTATCCGAAGCTGTCCGGCATGACCGGCACGGCGATGACGGAGGCGGCCGAGTTTTCCGATATTTACGGGCTCGACGTCATCGATATCCCGACCAACCTGCCCTGCGTGCGCGACGACCAGGACGACGAGGTTTACCGCACCGCCAAGGAAAAATACGATTCGATCATCGCGCTGATCGAGGAATGCCAGAAGCGGCGCCAGCCGGTGCTGGTCGGCACGGTATCGATCGAGAAATCGGAACTGCTCGCGCAGATGCTGAAGGCCCGGCGCGTGAAGCATCAGGTGCTCAACGCCCGCTATCACGAACAGGAAGCCTATATTATCGCCGATGCCGGCGTGCCCGGCGCTGTCACGATCGCGACCAACATGGCCGGCCGCGGCACCGACATCCAGCTCGGCGGCAATTTCGACATGCGCGTGCGCCGCGAGACGCACGATATCGAGGACGAGGCGGAACGGAACCGGCGAATCGCCGACATCCGACGCGAGGTCGACGAGGCAAAGCAGGTCGCGCTCAAGGCCGGCGGCCTGTTCGTGGTCGGCACCGAACGTCACGAAAGCCGGCGCATCGACAACCAGTTGCGCGGCCGTTCCGGCCGCCAGGGCGATCCGGGTGCGTCACGATTCTTCCTGTCGCTCGAAGACGATCTCATGCGCATCTTCGGTTCCGACCGGATGGACAGCATGCTGCAGCGGCTCGGCCTCAAGGAAGGCGAGGCGATCGTTCATAGCTGGGTCAACAAGGCGCTCGAAAAGGCGCAGCAGCGAGTCGAGGCGCGCAACTTCGAGATCCGCAAGAACCTGCTGCGCTACGACAACGTGATGAACGATCAGCGCAAGGTCGTCTACGAACAGCGCAAGGAACTGATGCGCGCGAAGGAAGTATCTCAGACCGTCCAGGACATGCGCCACGAGGTGGTCGAGAACCTGGTCGCGCGCGCGATGCCGAAGGGCACCTATGCCGAGCAGTGGGATGCCAAGCTGTTGCACGAGGAATCGCTGCGCCTGTTCGCGCTCGATCTGCCGTTCGAGGACTGGCTCAAGGAAGAAGGCATCGACGAGGAAGAAGTCGAGAAACGCCTGATCGAGGCCAGCGACAAGAAGATGGCCGAGAAGTCCGCCACCATCGGCCCCGAGGTGATGCGCGTCGCCGAAAAGAGCCTGCTGCTGCAATTGCTCGACCAGATCTGGAAGGAGCATCTGCTCTCGCTCGATCATCTGCGCCACGGCATCGGCTTCCGCGCCTACGGGCAGCGCAATCCGCTCGACGAGTACAAGCGCGAAGCCTTCGAACTGTTCGAGAAGATGCTCGACCGGCTGCGCGAAACCGTAACCGGCGTGCTCTCGCATATCCAGATTCGCGTGAGCCGCCCCGAAGACGTCGCGCTCGAACGGCGCACGCAGCCGGTGCAGGAGGGTCGGCAGGACCCGGCGCTGGTCGAGCCCGGCCGGCCGATGCCGCAGGCTCCGATGGGTCAGCTCGCGATGGCCGTGCCGGCCGGTACGGGCCCGGTGGCTGCGGCGGGCCAGCCCGCCGCCGGCTCGGCGTCCCCGGCGGCGGCCAGATCGCCCACCCAGCCCGGTGCCGTCGCCGCGCGCGCCGCGATCGCCGCCCAGCAATGGGGCAAGGTGCCGCGCAATTCGCTCTGCCCCTGCGGCTCGGGCAAGAAATTCAAGCACTGCCACGGCAAGGGTTGAGCCGCGCGCCCGACGCGTGCCTGACCCCAACGCCGCTCACGAAGAGAATCTCAGATGCCGGCGGGTTCGCCCGCTATCGCTCGCGCGCGCCGTTCGCGCGCGAGGATGCGCAGGCGCGAGTGCAAATCCTCGCGCTCGACATAACAGCCGCGCAGCCAGCGTTCGCCGCTGGCGGGATCGTAACCCGTTCGACCGTGCAGGATTCGGCGGTTGTCGAAGCTCAGCAGATCGCCGGGTTTCAGCTTCAGCGTCACATGCATGACAGGGCGTTGCGACACCGCGAGGAAATATCGCAGCGCGCGGTATGCGCGGTCGACATCCTTGAGCGGCGCCACCAGCGGCGCCCGCAGCCACGGGCTCACCCGCACTTCCTCGATTGTGCCGTCCGGTGCCAGCCGGATCATCGGGCAGGCGAAACGATAATCGGAATCGCGCGCGCGGCTGCCATAGGTCAGCTTCATCGCGCTCGCGGTGCGGAAGAGGTCGGGCACCTCGCGGCGCATCGTCTCGGCGATCATGAACCCGTCGGCGATCTGGTTTTCGCCACCCGCCGCTGCGTTCGCCATGCAGAAGAGAAACTGCAGGCCCGGCTTGTACTCGCGCGTCGCCAGGTCGGTGTGCATCGGCAGGGCCATGCTCGTATAGGCATTCGAATCCGCATCCGGCTTCGAGCGCACCTCGAAGACATCGCCGAAATTGGTCGGACGGATCGGTCCGATCGTCGTGGCAATGCGCTCGAGCGCATCCGGCTCGAGCGGCAGACCCTCGAGCAGCCCGACACCGAAAATGTGCAGCGCCTCAAGCCAGCCGGCGAGTTCCGCTGCGTCGCCGGCGAGAATGGCGGCACCGTCGAAGCGTGGCAGGCAGCCGCCGAGCCCGGCACCCCAGAACGTGCGCGGCGGCATCGCCAGCGGATCGGACCCGGCCTCGATCGCATGCGCGCGCAGCCAGCCCGGATGGTAGCGGCTGGTTTCGCCGCTCGACCAGTCGATGCGCAGGATGCCGCCCGGCTCGACCGCCGCCGCGCGCGCCGCCAGATCGTCGGGAATGGCATCGAGCATGAGCGCCGGTTCGCGCGTTACCGGATGAATGTCCTCGGGCGCATTCTCGCGCAGCCACATCGCATGGAACCGCGTTTCAAGCCCGTCGTTCCAGCGCACGCTGACGCCGTGCTCGATCGGTTCGGCCGCGACCGGCAATTCCGCGACCGGCCAGGAATCGAAATCGGGCGTTGCCGGCAAGGCAAGGGTCGTCGTGGTTGCCGCCGGATCGACCGTCATGTTCTGAAGCCCCCGATGAACCGCACTCAGGTCGTGCCGTTCGCGCCCATCGCCAGGAATTTTTCGCGGCGGTCGCGGCGCAGCGCGTCGCCGTTGCGCCCTTCCAGTTCGCCGAGCGACTGATCGATCGCCTCGCCGAGCGCGGTCACCGCGCGCTTGGGATCGCGATGGGCGCCGCCGACCGGTTCGGGCACGATATGGTCGATCACGCGCAGATCGAGCAGATCCTTCGCGGTGAGTTTTAGCGCCTCGGCCGCCTCTTTCGACTGCTCCGCCGAGCGCCAAAGGATCGAGGCGCAGCCTTCGGGCGAGATCACAGAATAGACGGCATGTTCGAGCATAATGATGCGGTTGGCCGCCGCGAGCGCGATCGCACCGCCGGAGCCGCCCTCGCCGATGATCGCGGCAACGAACGGTACGCGGATGCGCAGGCAGACTTCGATCGAACGGGCGATCGCTTCGGCCTGGCCGCGCGCTTCGGCATCGACACCGGGATAGGCGCCGGGCGTGTCGACCAGCGACACCACCGGCAGGCGGAACCGGTCGGCGAGATCCATCAGCCGCTGCGCCTTGCGATAGCCCTCGGGCCGCGCCATGCCGAAATTATGTTTGACCCGCGCCGTCGTGTCGGAACCCTTTTCGTGCCCGATCAGCACGATGCTGCGACCACGGAAGCGCGCGATGCCGCCCTGGATCGCCGGATCATCCGCAAACGCGCGATCGCCCGACAGCGGCACGAATTCCTCGGCAAGCTGGGCGAGATAGTCGTTGAAATGCGGCCGCTCGGGATGACGCGCGACCAGCGTCTTCTGCCAGGGCGTCAGCTTGGCATAGGTCTCCTTGAGCAGACGGTCGACCTTGCTTTGCAGTCGCGCGATTTCCTCGGCGATATTGACCTCGCCGCTGGAATCGGCCGCGTGGCGCAGCTCCTCGATCTTGCCCTCGAGCTCCGCAATCGGTTTCTCGAAATCGAGAAAGGTGGGCAAATCACCGACCCCGCGCGTGGTTTTCCGTGGTCCGAGCCTCGCCCCGCATCATCGGCACGTCAACCGGCTCTCGCCGCGACCTGATCGGCCTTCTCGACCAGCACGCGGGCCTGACGGATCGAGGCAATGTCGATCAGGCGACCGTCGAGCGCGACCGCACCCTTGCCTTCGCGCTGCGCCTGCTCCATCGCAACAAGAATACGCCGCGCCTTGTCGACTTCGGCCGCACTGGGGCTGTACACCTCGTTGGCGAGCGGAATCTGCGAGGGGTGGATCGCCCATTTGCCTTCGCAACCGAGCACCGCAGCGCGCATGCCGCCGGCCCGATAACCGTCCGCATCCGAGAAATCGCCGAACGGCCCGTCGACCGGGCGCAGCCCGTTGGCGCGCGCCGCCACGACCATGCGCGCGATCGCATAGTGCCACATATCGCCCCAATGGACGGCTCGCGCACCGTTCGCGTCGGCATCGGTCAGAACCGAGTAATCCGGGTTGGCGCCGCCGATATTGGTCGTGCGCGCGCGCGTCGAGGCGGCATAGTCGGCAACGCCGAAATGCA
This sequence comes from Dongiaceae bacterium, assembly GCA_040902665.1. Taxonomy (GTDB): domain Bacteria; phylum Pseudomonadota; class Alphaproteobacteria; order Dongiales; family Dongiaceae; genus JAWXBK01. Next base: position 720 of record JBBDWX010000113.1, on the reverse strand, counting down.
GCGATTCGTTGCGCGGGCTCGCCGCGGCGATCTCGTGCACGTTCTGCATGCCGAGCGCGGTTTCGACGATCATTTCAAAACCGATGCGTTTCTTGCGGCCGATCGCCTGTTCGCATTGCGTCACCAGCATGTCGACGGCATAGACATCCGACGCGGTGCCGACCTTGGGAATCATGATCAGATCGAGCCGCTCGCCGCCCTGCTCGATCACATCGACCACATCGCGATACATATAATGCGTGTCGAGGCCGTTGATGCGTACCGACAGGGCCTTGGTGCCCCAGTCGATATCGTGCAGAGCCTGGATTATGTTCTTGCGCGCCTGGGCCTTGTCGTCGGGCGCCACGGCATCCTCGAGATCGAGAAAGATCACGTCGGCGTCGCCCTTGGCGGCCTTTTCGAACAGGTTCGGCTGGCTGCCGGGAACCGCGAGCTCGCTGCGGTTCAAACGCGCGGGCGCCTGCTCGATCAACTTGAAACTCATCGCTTCCTCCGGGATTCCGCCCTGCTGCGGGCGTCGCGTGCTGCCGGGCGCGGCATCGATATCGGGCTGGAGGGTTGTCTGCCCCGGTCCGGCCCCCCGCGCGGCCCGCCTTCATGGCGCAGCCGCTCCGGCCCTGTCAATTCCCGCCCGATCCTGTCTTGGAACCGCCCTGTTTGCGCCCGCCGGTCGGATGCGCGGCGCGCTTGCGCCCGCCGGGCGGATGCACGGCAGCTTTG
>JBBDWX010000112.1:0-5748 GCA_040902665.1 Dongiaceae bacterium | reverse complement strand
CCGATCCGCGCGCAGGCGAGCATCGCGATCGCAGCCTCGGGCACCATCGGCATATAGAGGATGACGCGGTCGCCCGTGGCGACGCCCTCAGCCTTGAGCGCGCCGGCGAAGCGCGCGACGAGATCGGTCAGTTCCGAATAACTGAACGACCGTTTCGTGCCGCTCATCGCGCTGTCGTAGATCAGCGCCGTGCGATCGCCGTTTCCAGCCGCGACATGCCGGTCGAGACAGTTATGGCAGGTGTTCAGCTCACCGCCGGCGAACCAGCGATAGAAGGGCGCCCGGCTCGCATCGAGAACCCGGTCCCATTTCCGGGTCCAGTCGATCGCGCCCGCCGCCGCGGCCCAGAACCCTTCCGGATCGTCCAGCGACCGGCGATAGACCTCGTCGAACGTCCCGCCCATGCATTCCTCCCGTTTCGGACCGGGAGTTTGCCGAGATCGTCCGCGCCAAGCAAACACGGCCGGTGCAAACGCCGGCAGCGGCGCCCGACCGATGACAATCCCCTGCGCATTGCCTAGCATCCGGTCCCGACCGATCCGCCGGAGCGCCAGGCCGCAATGACGAACAGTCCCTACGAGACCGATCTCGACCGCAACGACGCGAACTATGTGCCGCTGTCGCCGCTGTCGTTCCTGCCCAAGGCGGCGCGCGTTCATCCAAACCGGATCGCGTTCGTGCAGGGTACGCGGCGCCAGAACTGGGCCGAAACCTATGCGCGCTGCCGACGTCTCGCTGCAGCGCTGTCGCGACGCGGCATCGGCAAGGGCGCCGGCGTCGCGACGCTCTGCCCGAACCTGATACCGCAATACGAGGCGCATTTCGGCGTGCCGATGACCGGCGCCGTGCTCAACACGATCAACGTGCGGCTCGATGCTCCGTCGATCGCCTTCATCCTCGAACATGGCGAAGCGGATGTGCTGATCGTCGACCCGGAATTCGCCGAGGTCGCCGCGCTAGCCCTGAAAGAGGTCGAACGCGACATCCTGGTGATCGATGCGACGGACCCGGATTTCGCCGGTGGGCGCCGCATCGGCGTGCTGACCTATGAAGAACTGCTCGCCGAAGGCGATCCGGACTTCGCCTGGCAAGGGCCGGCCGACGAATGGAACGCCATCTCGCTCAATTACACATCGGGCACCACCGGCAATCCGAAGGGTGTCGTCTATCATCATCGCGGCGCCTATCTGAACGCGCTCGGCAATGCACTGGCGTGGAAGATGCCACCGCATCCGGTCTATCTCTGGACGCTGCCGATGTTCCATTGCAACGGATGGTGTTTTCCCTGGACACTGGCGGCGCTCGCCGGCACCAGCATCGGTCTGCGCCGCGTCGAAGCCGCGAGCGTGTTCGAGCTGATCGAGCGCGAGGGCGCGACGCATCTCTGCGGCGCCCCGATTGTGATGAACATGCTGATCCAGGAGAGCATGGCGCGGCCGCGCGATTTCGGCCGGCGCATCGAATTCATGACGGCGGCGGCACCGCCGCCCGCGGCCGTGCTCGAGCGCATGAGCGAGATGGGCTTTCACATCACCCATGTCTATGGTCTGACCGAAACCTACGGGCCGGCCGTGGTCTGCGACTGGCACGAGGAATGGAACGCGCTGTCGCCGGGCGAACAGGCGCGGCTGAAATCGCGCCAGGGCGTGCCTTATCCGGTGCTCGAAGACCTCATGGTCGGCGATGCGGCATCGCTCGCACCGCAGCCGATGGACGGCAGCCATATGGGCGAGGTGTTTTTCCGCGGCCATAACGTGATGAAAGGCTATCTGAAGAATCCGGCAGCGACCGAGGCGGCCTTTGCCGGTGGCTGGTTCCATTCCGGCGATCTCGGCGTGTGGCACGCAGACAGCTATATCGAGCTGAAGGACCGCTCAAAGGACATCATCATTTCCGGCGGCGAGAATATTTCGACGATCGAGGTCGAGAACGCGCTCTATCGCCACCCCGCAATCCTGGAAGCAGCGGTGGTCGCGCGGCCCGACGAGAAATGGGGCGAGACCCCTTGCGCCTTCGTGACGCTCAAGGAGAGCCAGCAGGCGAACGAAAAGGAAATCATCGATTTCTGCCGCCAGCATCTGGCCGGCTACAAGATACCGCGCACGGTCGTGTTCGGCCCGTTGCCGAAAACCTCAACCGGAAAGGTACAGAAGTTCAAACTGCGCGAGCGCGCGGCGGCGCTGGAAGGAATGGACGGCGACGGGCCAGTCAGCCCTTGAGAGCCAGCCAGCCGCTGAGTGGGTCCGCAGGCAGGGGACGCTCCGCCATGGTAGACAAATGCGCGGGTGCGCGATCGCGTCGATGCCGGCGCCGGGCGACTGCCCGGGCGGCGTCACTCGGACGAAACCGGGGCTCAGACGTAATGGTGAGCCAGTTCGTCCTTGATTTTGAGTTTTTCTCGCTTGAGTTCGTGGATTCTGGCGTCGTCGGGTGCCGGTCTTTTTTCTTCTTCGGAGATCTGCGCTTCGAGCTCGGCATGCTTTGATCTTAGTGCCTCGATTTGCTCCCGATCCGACATAAGGTACCTCCTTTGAAAGCAGGTTGGACCGCAGATGCAAATGCTAAACCCGATCCGAAAGGCTTGGCAATGAGTCCGACAAAATCACGGATTTCTGCGGGAAAATCCGACACCCGGCGACTCGTGGTAGGCATCAGCGGGGCCTCCGGCGCGATCTACGGGATCCGCATGCTCGAGGCGCTTCGGGCCGCTGGAATCGAAACCCATCTGGTGATGTCGAAATCGGCGGAAATGACCATCGCCTACGAAACCGATTTGAAAGCGGCCGATGTCCGCAAACTGGCCGACATCGTTTATCCCGCAGCCGATGTGGGCGCTGCGATCGCCAGCGGTTCGTTCCAGACGCTGGGCATGGTAATCGCGCCCTGCTCGATCCGCTCGATGTCGGAAATCGCAACCGGGGTCACCTCGAGCCTGCTCACACGCGCTGCCGACGTCACCCTGAAAGAGCGTCGCCGGCTGGTGCTGATGCTGCGCGAGACGCCGCTCCATACCGGCCATCTGCGGTCGATGCTTGCGCTCTCCGAAATGGGCGCGGTCATCGCACCGCCGGTGCCGGCATTCTATGCGCGGCCGGCGAGCGTTGCGGCGCTGGTCGACCATACGATCGGTCGAATTCTCGACCTGTTCGGCATCGAAAGCGGGCTGGTGCGGCGCTGGGGCGAAGACGAACCCGCTTCACGCACGTCGCATCGGCTAAAGGGCCGCAAGAAGATCGGGGGCCGCAAGAAGATCAGGGCGCGAAATCCGACGCGCTGAGCCGGTCGAGACCCGATCCCGGAAAAAGCCGCGTCAGCACAGATTTGAGATGGGCGGCATCGGTCTCGTCCGGCCGCCGGCCGAGTGCCGCAAAATAGCGGGCAAGCCCGGCAACCGCGAGCCGCCCATCGGCTGTCGCCCGCGGCCTCGCCGCCGCGAGCGCCGCGAGACGGCTCTGCTCGATGCGCTCGCCCTCGATTTCGAGTCCGTTGATCTGCTTGCGCAGGGCCTCGACATCGTCGGACGGAAATTCGCCGTACCCGCCCTTCAGCTTCCGCCGCAGCGCGCGCAGCGGTTCGACGATTTCCGATTGCCACGCCCCCGCGCTCTCGCGCGCCTGCCGCAATAAAGCCGCATCGACGGCAATCCCTTCGGCGGCTGCCCAGCAGCAGAACAGCAGCAGGTTCACATGCGCGCCGGCACGATCCTGCAGAGCGATCAGCGCCGGTGCGATGCCTTCGGTGCCGAACGCCTTGACCGAAAACTCCCAGAATCCGTTGTCGCCTGCCGCCATGGATACCTCGTTTTACTTGATTCAATCGCCAAACGATATGCCGAGACCGCGGGCGGTGCGAACCAGCGTCCCGTCCGGATCGACCGAGCGTGGCTTTGCGACCACCTCGTCGATGGCGATATCGACCACGGTTCGGTTGCGCCAGGCAACCATGCGATCGAACTTGCGCGCCGCGATCAGGTCGACGGCATGCACACCGAACGCCGAGGCAAGGATCCGATCGCGCGGCTCCGGCACGCCGCCGCGCTGGACATGGCCGAGCACGGTGACCCGTGTTTCGGCGCCGGTGACCTCGCCGATACGCTCGCCGAGATAATGGCCGATCCCGCCATAGGTCAACCCGCCGGCGCTCTGTTCCGCCTTGACCGGCTCGCCGCCTTCCGTCGGCACCGCTTCTGCGACCACGACCAGTGCAAAATTGCGCCCACGCTCGCGCAGCCGCGCGATGTGAGCTGCGATCCGATCCAGGTGCCAGGGAATCTCGGGAATCACGATCACGTCGGCGCCGCCGGCGATGCCGGCCGTAATCGCAATGTGACCGGCATCGCGGCCCATCACCTCAAGCACCATGACCCGCGAATGGCTGGCCGCGGTCGGCTGCAGATGGTCGAGCGCCAAAGTCGCCGTCGACATCGCGGTTTCGAATCCGACCGAGAATTCGGTGAACATCACGTCGTTGTCGATGGTCTTCGGAATCGCCACCAGCGGAATGTCGCCACGCCGGGTCAGTTCGCTCAGAATCTTGATCGAGCCGTCGCCGCCGACGCCGATCAGCGCATCGAGCCCCAGCATTTTGTAACCCTCGATCGCCTCGGGGGTACGATCGAGAACACTGCCGTCCGGCATCGGATAGGCAAAGGGATTGCCACGATTGGTGGTGCCCAGGATCGTGCCGGCCTGACGCAGCAGCGCATCACCAACCATCGCCGGCGCGAGCGGCATCGCTGCGACCGGGCGATCCATCAGGCCCTGGGTGCCGTTGCGGATGCCGATCACCTCCCAACCGTATTGGCCGGCGGCATGGAGCACGACAGCCCGGATCACCGCATTCAACCCGGCGCAATCGCCGCCGCTGGTCAGAATCCCGATCCGCTCGATCTTCTTCATAGGTCGATTCCTCTGTGACTCTTTGCCGCTCCCGGATCTCCGGCGGCATCGACGTCTGCATGACAGGCTGGCGTCTCGCGCCCTACTATATGGGGACGACGCTGCGTGGGGCAGCAGGGGACCGCGAACTGCGCGAAATGGACGATCAGGCCGAAATCCGGCGCCGGCTCGAGGAACTCCGCATCGAGCATCGCGATCTCGACGCGGTGATCGCGCGCGTGGCCGAAACCGCGCCGTTCGACCAGATCCAGCTGCAGCGCCTGAAAAAACGCAAACTGATTCTCCGCGACCGGATTGCATTGCTGGAAAGCAAGCAGCTGCCCGACATCATCGCCTGACCGGGGCGGTTTTGCTGTCGCGATGCACGATCGGGGGTTCCTTGCCTCGGCCCCGACCCCACCTATAATCGGCGCGTCGGGCAATCGCTTCGCCCCATCGGAGCCGGCGATCGGGGCCGGCGATCGGGGCCGACGATCGGGGCCGGAAAGACAAGAACGGGGGCCAGGATTGGCGCGCAAGACGAAGGCGGCGGCACGGAAGTCCGGGGCCGCCGCTTCCATCGGCATCATCATGGGCAGCCAGTCCGATTGGGCGACGATGCGCCATGCGGCCGAGACGCTGGATGCGCTGTCGATTCCGTATGAGAAGCGGATCGTCTCGGCCCATCGCACGCCCAAGCGCCTCTACCGCTATGCCGAGACGGCGCGCGCGCGCGGCCTCAAGGCGATCATCGCCGGGGCCGGGGGTGCTGCCCATCTGCCCGGCATGACTGCCTCTCTGACATCGCTTCCGGTATTCGGCGTGCCGGTCGAGAGCAAGGCGCTTTCCGGTCTCGACAGCCTGCTCTCGA
>JBBDWX010000111.1:0-5787 GCA_040902665.1 Dongiaceae bacterium | reverse complement strand
TCGCGATGATCTTGGCGCCGCGATCGTGCCCGTCCTGACCGAGCTTGACGACCAGCAGCCGCGGCCGTCGCCCGGTTTCCTGGGCGAAGCGCCGGACATCGTTCTGGATGCCGCGAAAGCCCTCGTCGTCGGCATAAGCGGCGCCATAGACGCCGCTCACGCTATGTGTTGTCGCCTGGTGCCGGCCATAGATTTTTTCGAGCGCCAGAGAAATTTCGCCGACCGTCGCGCGCGCGCGGGCCGCATCGATCGCCAGCGCGAGAAGATTGCCCTCGCCGCTCCGGGCGGCTGCGGTCAGCGCCTCGAGGCTCGCCGCGCATTTCTTCGCATCGCGCGCCTTGCGGACCGCAGCGAGCTTGGCGATCTGGCCCTCGCGTACTTTCGTGTTGTCGATGTCGAGCAGTTCGACCGCATCGTCGCGGTCGCTGCGATATTTGTTGACGCCGACGATGACCTCTTCGCCGCGATCGATCCGCGCCTGTCGGCGCGCCGCCGATTCCTCTATCTTCAGTTTCGGCATGCCGCTCGCGACCGCCTTGGTCATGCCGCCGAGCTTTTCCACTTCGTCGATCAGCTTCATCGCCTCGCGCGCGACGCTCGCCGTCAATGCCTCGACATAGTAACTGCCGCCGAGCGGATCGACGACGTTTGCGATCCCGGTTTCGGCCTGCAGCACGAGCTGGGTATTGCGCGCGATCGCCGCCGAGAACGGCGTCGGCAAAGCGAGCGCCTCGTCGAGCGCATTGGTGTGCAGCGATTGCGTGCCGCCAAGCACGGCGGCCATCGCCTCGATCGTGGTGCGGATCACGTTGTTGTAGGGGTCCTGCGCCGTCAGGCTTACGCCCGATGTCTGGCAATGGGTGCGGAGCGCGAGGCTCATCGGATTCTTCGGGCCGAAGGGCTGCATCAGCCGGGCCCAGAGGAAGCGCGCCGCTCGCAGCTTGGCGACCTCCATGAAAAAATTCATGCCGATCGCAAAGAAGAACGAGAGGCGCGGCGCAAACTCATCGATGTCCAGCCCGCGCGCGATCGCCGCGCGCACATATTCGACGCCGTCCGCCAGCGTAAAGGCGAGTTCCTGTACCGCCGTCGCACCGGCCTCCTGCATGTGATAGCCGGAGATCGAAATCGAATTGAACTTCGGCATGTTCTTTGCGGTGTAGGCGATGATGTCGGCGACAATGCGCATCGAGGGTTCGGGCGGATAGATATAGGTGTTCCGGACCATGAACTCCTTGAGGATGTCGTTTTGGATCGTACCCGACAGGTTCGCTGGTGGAACGCCCTGCTCTTCGCCGGCGACGATGAAGCCCGCGAGCACCGGCAGGACCGCGCCGTTCATCGTCATCGACACGCTCATCTTGTCGAGCGGAATACCGTCGAATAACGCCTTCATGTCCTCGACCGAATCGATCGCGACACCGGCCTTGCCGACATCGCCCTCGACGCGCGGATGATCGCTGTCGTAACCGCGATGCGTCGCGAGATCGAACGCGACCGAAAGACCCATCTGCCCCGCCGCGAGATTGTCGCGAAAGAAGCGGTTGGTTTCTTCCGCGGTCGAGAAGCCGGAATATTGCCGGATCGTCCACGGCCGGTTCGCATACATCGTCGCGCGCGGCCCGCGCAGGAACGGCGCGAAGCCCGGCAGCCCGCCGAGCGTTTCGAGGCTTTCGAGATCGGCCTCGGTATAAAGCGGCTTGACCGGGATCCCTTCCGGCGTCTGCCAGACGAGATCCTCGACGCGGCGATCACCCAGTTCGCGATTGCCCAGCGCCGCCCAATCGTCGAGCGATTTCCGTGGAAAATCAGTCAAATGGCCCTCCGTCGCCCAAGCCGGAAAGTATAACGTCGGGGCCTTGGTTGCGTCCATGCGTTGCAACGCAGCATGTTGCCGCGCGATGCTGCCGCCCCTTTCCCGGAGCCCGATTCCATGTCCCGCGCCACCCACGAACAAAGTCCGGACGACCCGCTTGCCCACCTGTCCGACGCCCGGCCCGAAGGCGCCGCGGCCAGGCCCCTCTTCTGCCTCGAGGACGGCATCGCCTTCCTCAACAACGGTGGTTACGGGGCTGCGCCGCGCGCGGTTCTGGCAGCACAACAACGCTGGCGCGAACAGATGGAGGCGGAGCCGGTCCGTTTCTTGAAGCGCGAGCTGCCGGTCGCGCTGCGCAACGCCGCCGGGATTTTTGCAGCCTTTCTCGGCTGTCATGGCGACGACCTGGTGTTCGTCGAAAACGCCACCAGCGGCGTCAACGCGGTGCTGCGTTCGCTGGAATTTCAAGCCGGCGACGAGATCGTGACGACCGATCACGTCTATGGCGCAGTGCGCAAGACGTTGGCCTTTGTCGGATCGCGCAGCGGTGCCCGGATCGTCGAGGCGCCGCTGCCTTATCCCGGCAGCAACCCGGAAAGCGCGCTGGCATCGATCGTTACGGCGTTGACCCCGCAGACGAAACTGCTGGTGGTCGACTGGATCACCTCGCCCACGGCGCTCGTCCTGCCGATCCACGCGATCTGCGCCGCCGCCAGGGCGCGCGGCATTCCAGTGCTGGTCGATGCGGCGCATGCGCCCGGCCAGGTTCCGGTCGACATTGCCTCGCTCGATGCCGACTGGATCACCGGCAACGCGCATAAATGGTTATTCGGCGCGCGTAGCAGCGCCTTTCTCTGGACGCATCCCGACCGGCAGCGCGACACCCACCCGACCGTGATTTCGCACGGCTATGGCGCGGGCTATTGTGCGGAATTCGACTGGGTCGGCACGCGCGACCCGTCGACCTGGCTCGCCGTCCCTGCCGCGATCGAGTTCTGGCGGACGATGGGCGGCGATGCGCTGATGGCGCGCAACCATCGTCTCGCATCCGAAGCGGCGCGGATGCTCGAGGCGCGGCTCCGCGTGGCGGCCGCGACGCCCGATGCGATGCGGGGCGCGATGCAGACGATCGAACTCACGCGTCACGGGCCGGCGGATTTCGAGAATGCGAATCGCCTGACGCTCCGCCTCGCCGACGCACATGGCGTGACGGTGCCGATCATTCCCTTCGGCGACCGGCTCTGGCTGCGCATCTCGGCGCAACTCTTCAACGAGATGGCGGACTATGAAAGGCTCGCGGATGCGCTCGATGCGGAGCGCACGACCGGCTGAGAGGCTACCAGGCAAGCCGGCGCATGACCCATGGTGGCGCCGGATTGCCCTTGCCCAGTCGCGCCGCGATTTGTGCCGGATCGGGTTCGCCGCCGAGCACGCCGACCAGCTCCTCGAGATGGATACCGTCGGCAACGAACGCGCTGTCGATGCCGGCCGTTTGCGCGCCGGCCACATCGGTGCGCAGCGAATCGCCGATCGCGAGAATGCGCGATTTTTCGATGCCAAGCGCCTCGAACGCGCGCGCATAGACGGCTTGATGCGGCTTGCCGTGATACTGCACGCGACCGCCGATCGCCTCGTAGCGTTGCGCGACCGAGCCGGCGCAGAGTTCCATCGCGCCGCCATGGATCACCACCAGATCGGGATTGGCGCAGAGCATGAGGAGGTCGCACGCACGCGCCACCGTGAGCTGCGCCTCGAATGACGAGAGATCCTGCACATCGTGTTCGACACCGAGCACCAAAAGGAAATCGGCCAGCGTCGGATCGTCGACAGCTTCGATATCGAGCCCGTCGAGAAAGCTGCCGTCGCGGCCGGCATGGATGAACAAGGCGCGCCGGCCCGGCGATGCCGTCTGCAATTCAAGCCAGCAATCCTCGCCCGAAGTGATCATCGTGTCGTAGAGGTCGGTCGTGACGCCGATCGCAGCCGAGCGGTCCGCCGCCAGCGCCGCCCGGCGCGGCGCGTTCGAGAGCATCACGATGCGCGCACCGCGTTCGCGCAGATGCCGCAGCGCCGCGACCGCGTCGGGAAAGGCCTGCACGCCATCGTGCATGACGCCCCAGAGATCGACCACATATCCGTCATAACGGTCGGCCACGTCGCGAAGGCCGGCAATCGCCTGCGTCATGAATGTTCCTTCAACCGATTTGTTCGGTCGCACGAGTCCCCTTCGAGGGGGAGGGTTGGGTGGAGAGTCCTCGTCCTGAGCCTGTCGAAGGACGAGGCGTTAGCATCCTCATGGTTCGACAGGCTCACCATGAGGATTGCAAGAACAGCTGCTTCTTCATCTGGCCCGATGATCCGCGCCGACCGCCGCATCGACGTTCGCGAACCCGTCCTGCCGCAGGCAATCGGCCAGATCGCGCACAATCCGCGCGACCAGGCCCGGCCCGCCATAGACCAAAGCCGTATAAAGCTGCACCAGCGAGGCGCCGGCGCGAATCTTTGTGTACGCATCGAGGCCGCTGCCGATGCCGCCGACGCCGACCATCGTGATCCTGCCTTCGGTCAGGCGGTAGAGATCGCGCAGCAGTTCGGTCGACGGCGTGAAGAGCGGCCAGCCACTTAACCCACCTGCCTCGTTCAGATGGCGATGCCGGCGCATCGGATCGGGCGGGCGCCCGGTCGTGGTGTTCGACGCGATCAGCCCGTCGATGCGGGCGGCCAGAGCAACTTCGGCAATGTCGCGCCGTTCCTCGGGCGTGAGATCGGGTGCGACCTTGAGCAACAGTGGCGGACGAACCGAGAGCGCATCGCGCGCCGCCATGACGCAATCGAGCAGCGCCTCGAGGGCGACGCGACCCTGAAGCGCGCGCAAACCCGCCGTGTTCGGCGAAGAGACATTGACGACGAGATAATCGGCGAGCGGTCCGAAGCGCGCGACACCGGCGACATAGTCCGCCGCCGCATCCGGCTGGTCCCTGTTCTTGCCGAGATTGACGCCGACGATGCCCGCCGCGCGGTCCCGTGCCGCAAGGCGCGCCGCGACCGCCTCGTGGCCCGCGCTGTTGAAACCCATGCGGTTGACGATCGCCCGCAGGCCGGCCACGCGAAAGAGCCGCGGCTTCGGATTACCCGGCTGCGGCAACTGCGTGACGCTGCCGATCTCGACGAAACCGAAACCGAGCCGCAACGCACCGCGCCAGGCTTCGCCGTCCTTGTCGAACCCGGCGGCAAGCCCGAGCGGATTCCTGAAATCGAGTCCCCAGCGCCGGCAGGCGAGCAGCGGATCGGCGACTGTGGGATCGCCATGGAGGCGTCCTCCGGCGAGCGCACGCAGCGCGAGGCGATGCGCGGCTTCCGGCGGCAGCAGCCGCAACATCGGCATCAGTCGGTCGACAAAATGGGCCATGGCGGGCGCTTATAGCAGGACCGGCGGCCAAAGGCAGGCACTGACCGATGGGGCCAAATTCCGGGCCGGCCTTGTCGCGAGTGCCCGCCGCGCCCTATGTAGCCTCGCATGCGACATGCAGAAGTCTGGCGCGCCATCGACCGGCTCGCCGCCAAGCACGGTTTTTCGGCGTCCGGCCTCGCCAGGCGGGCCGGCCTCGATGCGACCAGTTTCAACAAGAGCAAACGCAAGAGCCGCGAGGGCAAGCCGCGCTGGCCGTCGACCGAATCGGTCGCCCGCGTACTGGCCGCGACCGGCGAAACCATGGCCGGGTTCGTGGCCCTGATGGGCGGCGCGACCGGCGCGCTCGCCCGCCGCCAGGTGCCGATGCTCTCCTTCGCCGAAGCGGGCCAGGCGCGGTATTTCGACGAACTGGGCGCGTCCGCCGGACAGAACTGGGACGAAACATCGCTGAGCCCGCTCGACGACAGCGCCATCTATGCGCTGAAAGTGTCCGGCAACGCACTCGCGCCGGCCTATCGCGGCGGCGATCTGCTGCTGGTGTCGTCGACCGCGCCGGTCC
>JBBDWX010000110.1:0-5812 GCA_040902665.1 Dongiaceae bacterium | reverse complement strand
CTGGCATCTGCTCGGCGTGCTGCATTCCGCGACCGGCAACCAGGCGAATGCGCGCATCGCGCTCGAAAAAGCGGTCAGGAGCAACCCGCAGGATTCCGGTGCCGCCTACAATCTCGCGACGCTGCTCGCGCAGCTCGGCGAACACAAGGAGGCGGCCGACAATTACCGCCGCTCGCTGCTCACCCAGCCCGACAACCACCAGGCACGGCTCGGCTTCGCGCAGTCGCTGCGCCGTGCGGGCCGTGCGCGCCCGGCGATAGCGGAATATCGCCGGCTGCTTGCCGCCGATCCGCAGCATCTCGTCGCCGCGCTCGAACTCGCCGACATGCTGGTGACCGCTGGGCTGCCCGACCAGGCGATCGACGTGCTCGATGCGGCGCGCACCGCGCATCCCGACAATCCAACCCTTCTGAAGGCGCTGATCGCGATCCAGCGCCGGCTCGGCCGGTTCGAACAGGCCGAAGACACCGCGATGGCGCTGAAGCTGCGCCTGCCCGACGATCCCGAGGTGATGGCGCTGCTCGGCGGCATCCTGCGCGATCGCGGCCGCCCGCAAGAGGCGATCGCCTGGTGCGGCGAAGCGATCCGGCTCAACCCCAAAAGCGTCGTCGGCCACATCAATCTGGGTGCCGCCCTGTTCGATATCGGCGAGTTCGACGGGGCGATCGTGTGCTACCGCAAGGCGCTCGAGCTCGATCCCGCGGCGGCGGACGCGCAGGCCTGGCTCGGCTCGACATTGCAGGTGACCGGCCGTATCGGGCCGGCGATCCAGGCGTTGCGCAAGGCGCTCGCTGCGCGGCCCGACGATGCGCTGGCGCATCTGAATTTTGCCATCGCGCTGCTCTCGGTTGGACGCTATCGCGAGGGCTGGCGCGAATATGAATGGCGCTGGAAGACCGACCGCTTCCAGCGCGAGCGGCGCAGTTTCCGGGAACCGCTCTGGGACGGCGGCGATCTCGACGGCAAGCGCCTGCTGGTCTGGACCGAGCAGGGCTTCGGCGATGCGATCCAGTTCCTGCGTTATGTGCCGGTGCTGGCGGCGCAGGGCGTTTCCGTCGCGCTCGAAATCCAGCCGGCCCTCAAACATCTGGTGCGCGGGCTCGACGGCATCGAAACCCTGGTCGAGCGCGGTGCGACGCTGCCGCGTTTCGATTGCCATGTGCCGGCGATGAGCCTGCCGAACCGCTGCGGCACGTCCTTCACCTCGATCCCCGCCTTCATTCCCTATCTGAAGGCCGAGCGCGCGCGCATCGCCGCCTGGCGGGCGCGTCTCGCCGAATTGCCCGGCTTTCGCATCGGGCTCTGTTGGCAGGGTTCGATCCGCCACCAGATCAATCATCTGCGCTCGCTCGAGTTGGCAACGCTCGCGCCGCTGCTCGATATTCCCGGCGTCTCGGTGGTCAATCTGCAGAAAGGGCCGGGCCGCGAGCAGATCGCGGCCTCCGGCCTCGCCGATCGGCTTACCGACTGGACCGGCGAGATGGACCCGCCCGGCGAAGCCTTCTGCGATACCGCGGCTCTGATGCAGGGTCTCGATCTCGTCGTCACCGTCGACACCGCGGCTGCCCATCTCGCCGGTGCGCTCGGCCGCCCGGTCTGGCTGCTGCTCGGTGTGTCACCCGATTTCCGCTGGCTGCTGACGCGCGAGGACAGCCCCTGGTATCCGAGCCTGCGCATCTTCCGTCAGGAAAAGCAGGGCGAGTGGGCCCCCGTCGTCGAGCGGGTGCGCATGGCTCTCGCCCGCCGCATCGCCGGCGGCTGGTGACGCGCGGCCTTTCCATCGGCTAGGGTCCGCCCCGCGAAAGGACGATCCATGGAAATCCGCGTACCGCTTTCGGTCGGCGAACTGATCGACAAGCTCACCATCCTCGACATCAAGGCCGGGCGCATCGCCGATGCGTCGAAGCGCGCCAATGTCGTGCGCGAGCAGACGATGCTGCGCGAGACGGTCGCGCGCGAGGTGCCGGCCTCGGCCGAACTCGATGCGCTGACCGCAGACCTGAAATCCGTCAACGAGGCGCTCTGGACGATCGAGGACGAGATTCGCGATCTCGAACGCGCGCGGGATTTCGGCGCGCGTTTTGTCGAACTCGCCCGCGCGGTCTACATCACCAACGACCGGCGCGCCGCGCTGAAGAAGGACATCAACCTGCTGGTCGGTTCCGACATCGTCGAGGAAAAAAGCTACCAGCCCTACTGAGAATGGAGGCGAACGGCAGATGACGGACGAGCGCGGGCCGGAGCGGGACTGGAGCGAGGGCGATTCCCGCCTGTTCATCGACGAAGGCCGCTACTTCGTGCCCGAGCGCGAGCTGCAGATCGAAACGATCGGCGCTCTCATTCCGCCGATCGACGGTCCCGCGCACCTGGTCGAGCTTTGCTGCGGCGAAGGCCTGTTGTCGCGCGCGCTGCTCGAGCGGTTCCCGCAGGCGACCGTGCATGCCTACGATTTGTCGCCGACGATGCTGGCAAGCGCGAAAGCGAAAGCCGGCGACCATGCCGCGCGGCTGGTTACGTGCGAGTTCCGGCTCGAAGCGGCGGACTGGCGCCGGCCGGATTTCAGCGCACACGCGGTCGTCACGTCACTCGCCGTTCATCATCTCGATGGTGCGCAGAAGCAGGCACTGTTCTGCGACCTTTTCGATATCGTGGCGCCCGGCGGCGTGTTTGTGCTGGCGGATCTGGTGGCACCGACGCGCGCGGCGGGCGTCGCCATCGCCGCGGACATGTGGGACGAGGCGGTGAAGGAGCGCGCTTTGGCACTCGACGGTAACCTCGCGGCGTTTCAGCGGTTCCGCGAGGCGGACTGGAATTTCTACGCCATGGCCGGGCCCGATTCGATCGACAAGCCGTCTACATTGCTTGACCAGCTCCGCTGGATCGAGGCGGCGGGGTTCCGCAATGTTGACGTTCACTGGATGAAGGCGGGGCACGCGATCATGAGCGCCCTGCGGCCGTAACGGAGCGAGACGCAACGCGGGAAACTTGCACCGCCTCACCCTGTCTTCCGGGGCGAGGGAAGGGTGAGGGGCTGCGACACCGCCCCATCGCGCGGCCGCGAAGCCGGCTATCGCGCCAGCGTGTAGAACTCGAAATCGCGCGCGAAGCGTTGCTCGACCAGCCGCGTAAGCTTCGCATTGAACAACGAAGCAACCGTCGCCTCCGGCGGGCGGAAGCCGGACTTCGGGCGCTTCATCTGGCCCGGCCAGGCGATGCCGAGCGGGGCCAGCACCTCGCGCAATCCTTCGTCGAGCCGGTCGTAGCGGATCAGCCGGTCGACCGCGAGCCGGCCGTCGATCGTGTAACGCTGCCAGTTCGGCGTCGGCTCGAAGCTTGCGACGAATTCGGCGAACTTTTGTTCGCGCTGCTTGCCGAGCCAGTAGTAATAGGAAATCAGTTTTTCGCGCGGGTCGCGTTCGACCGCGAACTTGAAATAACTGTCGAAGATCCGTGCGCCCGCATGCTCGCGAATCTGTCCCGCCAGCATGTGGTTATAGAAGAAGCTGCGTTGACGCATCGGATAACCCTTGCTTTTCACCCGCGCTTCCTGCGCCTCGAGGTCCGCTTCCGGTTCGAAGGCGGATTCGAGCGTAATGAAATTGCGCGCGGCGATCCCGTCGCGGAGCCGCACCGATTCGTCTGTCGCATGGATCGGCGTCACGATGTCGAGCGGACCGCAGAAACCCGCGAGCGCCATCTCGACGGCGGTCGAGCCGGTCTTCTCGGTCTTGAGGAAGATGAAGCGCCAGTCGTGCGAGAGGATCATGGGATGTTCCGGGGGGCAGTTCCGGGGGATGTTCCGGGGGAGGCTGCGGAAAGCCGGCGGCCGGCGCCCGGCCTTGCCCCGGACCTTGCCCCGGACCTTGCCCCGGCCGCGCCCGCCATCCTAAAGAAGCCGCGCGCGCGGAAAAAGGCGAACCCGCCGAGCGGTCCCCGGCGCGCGCGAGACGGATAGGACAGAGGATGACGGTCGAGCGGCGCTGGCAGTTCTGGATCGATCGCGGCGGCACCTTCACCGATATCGTCGCGCGCAAGCCCGACGGCTCGCTGCTCGTTCACAAACTTTTGTCCGAGAACAAGGAGCGTTATCGCGATGCGGCGGTCGCCGGCATTCGCGAGCTGCTTGGAATAGACCCCGGCGCCGACATCCCGCCGGTCGTCGAGGCGGTCAGGATGGGCACCACCGTCGCGACCAACGCGCTGCTCGAGCGCAAGGGCGATCGCGTGCTGCTGGTGGTGACGCGCGGCTTCGCCGATTCGCTGCGCATCGCCTACCAGAACCGCCCGCATATCTTCGCGCGGCACATCGTGCTGCCCGAGATGCTCTATGAGCGCGTGCTCGAAGTCGACGAGCGGGTGATGGCCGATGGCACATTGTTGACCGCGCTCGACGAGACCAACGCGCGCGCCGGTATGCTGGCCGCCTACGATGCCGGCATCCGCGCGATCGCGATCCTGCTGATGCACGGCTATCGCCACAGCGCGCACGAGAAGCGTCTCGCCGCCATCGCGCGCCAGATCGGTTTCACGCAAGTGTCCGTCAGCCACGAGGTCAGCCCGCTGATGAAGCTGGTCAGCCGCGGCGATACGACGGTGGTCGATGCCTATGTCTCACCGATCCTGCGTCGCTATGTCGACCTGGTCGCGTCCGAACTCGGTGCCGCCACCCGCCTCATGTTCATGCAGTCGAACGGCGGCCTCGCCGATGCGCGCAGTTTTCAGGGCAAGGATTCGATCCTCTCCGGTCCGGCCGGCGGCATCGTCGGCGCGGTCGAAACCGCGAAGCGCGCCGGCTTCGGCCAGATCATCGGTTTCGACATGGGCGGCACCTCGACCGACGTGTCGCATTACAACGGCGAATACGAGCGCGCCTTCAACACATTGGTCGCCGGCGTGCGGATGCGCGCACCGATGATGCAGATCCACACCGTCGCGGCCGGCGGCGGCTCGATCCTGCATTTCGACGGCAGCCGCTTCCGCGTCGGCCCGGACAGTGCCGGCGCCGATCCCGGTCCTGCCTGCTATCGCCGCGGCGGCCCGCTCACCGTCACCGATGCGAACGTGATGCTCGGTCGCATCCAGCCCGAATTCTTTCCGCGCGTCTTCGGGCGCGATGCCGACCAGGCGATCGACGTCGATATCGTGCGAGCGCGTTTCGCCGAACTGGCATCGCGCATCTCGAAAGAAACCGGCACGCATCGCACGCCCGAACAGGTCGCCGAGGGGTTCCTGAAAATCGCGGTCGAGAATATGGCGAATGCGATCAAGGAAATCTCGATCCAGCGCGGCTACGACGTGACGCGCTATACGCTGGTCTGCTTCGGCGGCGCCGGCGGCCAGCATGCCTGCGCCGTCGCCGATGCGCTCGGCATGATGTCGATCTTCCTGCATCCCTTCGCCGGCGTGCTCTCGGCCTATGGCATGGGCCTCGCCGACATGCGCGTACTCAAGGAAGGTGCGGTCGAGGCGCGGCTCGAAGAAGGCGCGCTCGCGGGCCTCCGCACGAAACTCGCCGACCTCGAACGCGCCGCGCATGTCGAGATCGAAAGCCAGGGCATCGAAACGGCGCGGATCGACACCGTGCCGCGCATCCATCTGCGTTACGAAGGGACCGACGCGCCGCTGATCGTCGCGTTCGGCGATCTCGCAACGATCGTCACCGGCTTCGAGGACGCGCACCGCCAGCGCTACGGTTTCGTCGTGCCCGACAAGGCGCTCATCGTCGAAGCGCTCTCGGTCGAGCTGATCGGCCATACGGGCGAAACAGATTCCCCTCCCCCCTTGCGGGGGAGGGATAGGGTGGGGGGTAGCA
>JBBDWX010000109.1:28637-36732 GCA_040902665.1 Dongiaceae bacterium | reverse complement strand
ATATCCGCCGTCTGCTGCTGGCCGGTGCCGACAAGGTCTCGATCAACACGGCGGCGGTCAGCGATCCGGCATTCGTGCGCGACGCCGCGCAGAAATTCGGCGCGCAATGCATCACAGTGGCGGTCGATGCGAAAGCGGTCGCACCGGGTCGCTGGGAAGTCTTCACCCATGGCGGGCGGCGAGAAACCGGGCTCGATGCGATCGACTGGTGCCGGCGCATGGCCGAAACGGGCGCCGGCGAAATCCTGCTCACCTCGATGGATCGCGACGGCACGAAGATCGGTTACGACACCGATCTCACACGCGCAGTTTCGGATGCCGTCACGGTGCCGGTGATCGCCTCGGGCGGCGTCGGCACGCTCGATCATCTCGTTGCCGGCGTTACCGAAGGCCATGCGAACGCGCTGCTCGCCGCGTCGATCTTCCATTTCGGCCAGCACACGATCGCCGAGGCGAAAGCCGCGCTGGCGATGGCGGGCGTTGCGGTACGGATGGTGTGAAAGCAGCCCTCATGGTTCGACAAGCTCACCATGAGGGCTGAAATTGAACGAGGCTGAAAGTCGAATCGGTTGTTGTTCCGATCGCCTCATCCTGAGCCTGTCGAAGGATGAGGCGTCGGCGTCCGCTCAATCCCAGAAGATCATCGGCGTCTTGATCAGAAGCTCGGTGCCTTCCTTGGTCACCAGCAGGTTCTGTTCGAAGCCCGCCGAGCCGAGGCCGGGCCTGCCAAAGAACGCCTCGACGCCGAGCGCCATGCCGTCCTCGAAGATGTCGTCGTCGCTGCACATCTCCGGGCCGATATAGGGCTTCTCGAAAAACAGTCCGATGCCGTGCCCGAAATGCGGCCATTTCTCCGCCATCTGATTCGAGACCGCACCGTATTGCGCACACAGCGCGCGGCCGTGCAGCGCAACCTCTTTCACCTTCCGGCCCGGTTTGATCTGCTCGATGATCGCCTCGACGATGCGCGCGCCGGTCTCGACCATCTCTTTCTGTTCGGGCGAAGGTTTGCCGCCGCACACCGTCGTGCGGCCGGGGTCGATGTAATAGCCCTCGAAGAACGGGCCGTAGACCCAGCCGCGCACCAGGTCGCCCTCTCTCGGTGTGTCGAACGTGTAACCGGCGATCGGATTGCGCACGAAGAGATCGATCATGTCGCCGTGACCGATCGGCAGCATGTGGATGTTGCCGCCGGAGCGCACGACCTCTTGTGCGGCAAAAGACGCTGCCTCGGCTTCCGGCCGGCCGGCGATCAGCGCCTCCATCATGCGGTTGAGCGCGCGGGTTGCCGTCTCGCCGGCGATGCGCAGCGCATCCTGCTCGCGCGCGCTCTTGATGCGGCGGATCGACAATATGAGATCGTCCTCGATGCGCCAGTCGATCTTCGGTCCTTCCTCCTTCATGATGTTCCAGTAGCGGAGCGGCAGCATATCCGAACCGACCAGCGCGATCGGTCCCTGGCCACCGCCTTCGTTCAGCGCTTTCACGATCTCGCGGAACGGCCGGTTCGACGAGCGGATGCGGTCGGTCGAAATCAGCGAGGCACGCAGGCCCGGTTCGTCGGCGACGAGTTCCGGTGTCTCGCCTTTCCTCAGGATCACTGCATTGAACGAGCGGCCCTCGAAAAGCTGCGAGTCGTAACCCTGGCCCGACGCGGTCGAGAAGAAGTTCGAGAGATAGAGCACGTCGCCGCAGCGATCGTTGGTGCCACCGGAGCGGCCGAGCACGACTGCCCGTTCGATGCCGCGGCGCGCCATCTCGGCCTCAACGCGGCGCCAGCGCGCCTCATACTCGTCCTTCGGAAAAAATTGCCCGAGCTGCATGTCCATGACTCCCGTTGCCTGAATAACGAGTGAATCGGGCGGAAGCAGCAGCGTCAAGGCGGGCCCTCGCCGGATTGCGGGTCGCCGCGGACCCCATATTTTGTTACACTGCAATGTCAGACCAGCCAGATCGAGTAGAGCGGTGTGGCGGCGGCGTATTCCCGCGCTAAAAAGGGCCGATGGCGATCAGGATGTCGAACAAGGGAAAATACCAGCTCGACGCGCTGATCCTGGATCGGCTGTACCGGGTCATCCTGAGCCGGCGCGGCGCCGACCCCGCCAGCTCGAACACGGCCCGGCTCTTTGCCAAGGGCACCGAGAAGATCGCGCAGAAACTCGGCGAGGAAGCGGTCGAGACGCTGATCGAGGGCATTCGCGGCAAGAAGAAGGAACTCGCCGCCGAAAGTGCCGATCTGCTCTATCACCTGCTGGTGCTCTGGGCCGATCGCGGGCTCAAGCCCGAAGAGGTGTGGGCGGCGCTTGCCGCGCGTGAGGGCATCTCGGGGCTGGAGGAGAAATCCTCGCGCAAGAACGGTCACTGAGCCGCGAGCGACCGGTCGCGCCGCGGCGCGTATTCCCCATATTGGACGTCGACATGCGGTGGCTCGGTTTCGCATTCTGGATCGCGGCTGCAGTGTTTTTCCTGTGGGCGCTTGCGGTGGCCGCGCTGTGGGCGCTTCAGGATCGCATCGTGTTTCAGTTCGACGACCGTCCGCTCGGCGATCCGCCGTCGACGATTGGGGGGTTGGTCGCGGCGACGCTCGCAACCGCGGATGGTCTCGATCTCCATTTCTGGCTCGCACCGCCCGATCCCGGCCGGGCGGTGATCGTCTATTTCCACGGCAATGGCGGCAATGCCGGCGACCGTGCCGACGCCCTCGCACCGCTGATCGCAGCCGGTCAAGGGGTCGTGCTGGCAGAGTATCGCGGCTACGGCGGCAA
Organism: Dongiaceae bacterium; assembly: GCA_040902665.1. Taxonomy (GTDB): domain Bacteria; phylum Pseudomonadota; class Alphaproteobacteria; order Dongiales; family Dongiaceae; genus JAWXBK01. The sequence goes on along the minus strand of JBBDWX010000109.1, from coordinate 33,967 downwards.
TCCCGGAAAACCCTCGGAAGTCGCTTTCCTTGCCGACGGCGCCGCCTATCTCGATGCTGTACGGTCGCGCTTTCCCGGCCATCGCATCGTGTTATGGGGCGAAAGCCTCGGCGGCGGCATTGCGTTGCCGCTTGCGCTCGACGATGGCGTCGCCGGCGTCATTCTCGATTCGCCGTTTACTTCGGTCCCCGCCCTCGCGGCCGAGAAATATCCCTGGGTGCCGGTCGATGCGCTGCTGCGAACGCGATTCGACAATCTCGCCCGGATCGGCGAGCTGCGCGTACCGCTGCTGATCCTGCACGGCGAGCGCGATCCGATCGTACCGGTCTCGCATGGCAGGCGGCTTCTTGCCGCCGCGGGCGAACCGAAGACCGGCATTTTCCTGCCCGGCATTGGCCATCTCGCCTTCCTGGTCGACGACAGCGGCGCTGCGCGAATGGCGGTCGAGGGTTTTCTTGCAGTCGTCGAAAGGCCCGAATGAAGGACGATGCAGGGTTACTGCGCGGCGCCCTTGCAACGCCGCGGTCGATCATGCTGATTCGTGGGTCACGATCGGATTATCCCCGGAGGCAGCGCCATGGCCTATGACCGCAACAATATCTTCGCGAAGATCCTGCGCGGCGAAATCCCGTGCCGGAAAATTCACGAGAGCGACCATGCGCTCGCCTTCCACGACATCGCACCGCAGGCGAAGGTGCATGCGCTGGTGATCCCGAAGGGCGACTATGTCTCGTTCGACGATTTCAGCGCGAACGCGAGCGAGGCCGAGATCGTCGATTTCGTGCGCGCCGTCGGCAAGACCGCGAAGACACTCGGCGTGCCGGCCGATGGCTATCGCATTCTCGCCAATCACGGCCGCGATTCGCGCCAGGAAGTGTCGCATCTGCATGTGCATATCTTCGCCGGACAGGATCTCGGGCGAATGGTCTGCGTGGAGCGGGAGTCATAGAGGCCGGCATTCTGGCGGCGCCGCTCAGATGACGCAGTCCTGCGCGGTCAGTTCGTCGTCTTGCTGGTGCTCGATTTGCTCTGACAATCCACCGTATCGGTGCCGGGTGCGCAAACATCGGGTTCGTCGCACGTCCCGTCATTGGCCGAGGCACAGGCTTCGGGCGCGACGACACCGCCGCCCGATACGCCGGCGCCTGTGACCGCGCTGCCGCTCGATTCGTCCGCACAGTCCGTCGTATCCGTGCCGACTGCACAGGCGGTCGGCTCGTCGCACTCGCCGTCATTCGCAAAACCACAACTGTCGGGGCCTTCCGTCGTCGTCGACTTGACGGCGCCGCCGCTGCCTGCCTGACAGTCCGTCGTGTCGGTGCCGGGCGCGCAGAAATCCGGCTCGTCGCAGGCTCCATCATTGGCGAACACGCAACCATCGGAGCCGGACGCCTCGATGCCGCCGCTGCCGCCCGAACAATCCGTCGTATCGGTGCCCGGGTTGCAGAGTCCGGGCTCGTCGCAGCCGCCGTCTTTGGCGAACTGGCAACTGTCGGGGCCGGTGGGTGCGTTGGCGCAATCGGTCGTATCGGTGCCGGTCGGGCACATCATCGGTTCGTCGCAGGCGCCGTCGTTTGCAAAGTAACAGCCATCGGGGCCGGTCGCCGTGCTGTCGGCGGGATTGGCGGCACAGTCGGTCGTATCGGTGCCGATATCGCATATTGTCGGCTCGTCGCAGGCGCCGTCATTCGCGAACGGGCAGCTATCCGTGCCCGAACTCGCGGCGTCGCCGGTTCCGCTGGTGCCGGCACCCGTTGTGGCCGGCATGTTGGCGCAGTCCGTCGCGTCGGTACCGGCGGCGCACATGACCGGTTCGTCGCATTCGCCGTCATTGGCGAACGCGCAGCTATCGTTGCCGGCGAGAAGAATTGGCGGCGGGGCGGTCGATTGAATCGGTGCATCGGCTGGCGCGCAGCCGGCAAGGCAAATGTCGGGCGGCAGGGTGACGGCCGCGCGTGCATCCGGCAGCCAGAGGAGACAGAAAATCGCGATGCACACGATAGCGCCGACACGGTGGTTCATGGCGAGATCCCCTGGCGCAGACTTGTACCCAAAAACCTATAGCCCGGCCGGATTGGCGTCAATTGACGCAGCGGTCGGCGACGGGCAACCATCGCGCCCGACATCGAAATGCGAAACGGTGTGCGACAGCGAGAATGCCGGCGAAGCCGTGACCGGCCGGGCGCGAAAGGACGGGCGATGACAACCGACGAACGCAAGGGCATGACGCCGGGCAAGTTCGATCCCGCGAAGCTCGGCGAAAAGCAGCTCGCCTTTCCGCGCGAGGAATACGCGGCGCGACAGGCGAAGCTGAAGAAACTTCTGCAGCGCGAGCGCGTCGATCTTCTGTGGATGACCACACCCGAGGCGGTCGCCTGGACGCATGGCTATGTCGTCTCCTGGTACAAGGCGAACGCGCCGATGCGCTATCCGCAGCTCTACGGCACGGCGGTGCCGGCGAACGCGGAGGGGCTCGTGCATTTCGACAATCCCTCGGAAGCGGTCATCCTCGCGCGCAATTCGGTCTCGCCCGACAACAAATTCTTCGCCTCGCGCGAGCCCGACGAAGTGCTGCCGTTCATCGTTGCCGAGCTGAAGGCGAAGGGCTGGCTCAAGCCCGGCACGCGCATCGGCATGGAGTTCTGGTCCTATCTGCCGAACCGCGCGATCTCGGAAATGCTTGAGGCCGCCTTCCGCGCGGCCGGTGCCGTCGTGGTCGATGTGTCGGCGCTGGTGCGCGAGGCGCGCCGCGTCAAGTCGGAGGCCGAGCTCGCGAAGATTCGCGAGGCGGTCGCGATCTGCGATATCGGCCATGCGACCGTCACAAAGGAGATGCGCCCGGGCATGACCGAGCTCGAACTGTTCGGGCTTGCGACCGCCGCGATGATGAAGGCGGGCAGCGGGTTTCCGGCCCTCATCCCGATCTTCAACGCCTCGCCGGTGATCGATGGCGAACCGCAGATGCTCGGCCATGCGATGGCCGGGCGGCATGTGCTGAAGGAAGGCGAAATACTCGAAGCCGATCTCTGCGGCGTGGTCGATCGCTATCACGGCAATCTGCTGCGCGGCCATTATCTGGGCGACCCGCCGAAGAAGCTCCAAGAGAAATATCGCCTCGCGGCCGGCGCGTTCGATGTCATCCGCGCGGAATGCCGCGCGGGCCAGACCCAGCGCGAGGTGATCGCGATCCTGCGACGCTATTACGAAGATTGCGGGCTGTGGGACACGCCCGGCTGGGCGCTGGGTTACGAGCTCGGCCTCTCGCTGCCGCCCGACTGGGTCGGCGATTTCTATTTCAATTTGCGCGACACCAAGCCCGACTATCTCGATCGCGTGTTCGAGCCCGGTATGGTGACGAATTTCGAGAGCCTCTACGGCACCGCGCTGATCGATACGATGATCTGGCACGAAAGAGGCGTCGAGATCCTGGGCAAGACGAAACTGGCGCTGCTGAGCGTGCCGGCCTAGCGGTTTCAGCGCCCCGATTCGGCGTCCGTCACGGCCCACACTATGATCGTGGCCGGGGTTCAATCCGAGCAAGGAGGTTCATTGATGCGCGTTTGTAACCAGTCGATCCGGTTGCGCCGTACGGCGATCTTTGCGGCTTCGTTGCTGATCCTGCCGTTCATGGCAGCGGGCGGCGCCATCGCCGGGTCCGAGCATGTCGCCGGCATCGAGCAGGAATGCGAGGCTCAGCTCGGCTATGCGCCGGAACGCTGCGAATGTATCGGCGATCACGCCGAGGCCGATCTCAATGACAACCAGCAGGCCTTCATGTACGCGCAGGCGACCGGGAACGCGGCGGAGGCGCAGCGCCTGCAGGGTTCGATGACGATCGACGAAATGACCGAAGTCGGCCAGCTCATGACCGGGATCGACGGCATCTGTCCCTGAGCTCGGAACCGGGCGGCGGCGACCGGCCAATACGTACGCTTTCCGCACACCCGTCTCGGGTTCTCGTCATGCCATTGCAACCGGCCGGGCGAGCGCCCAGATCGGATGAAGGAGGCCCGATCATGGAAAAACCGCTCGAAATCGCCTTTGCCAATGTCCAGCATTCGCCCGCCATCGAGGCCGCGATCCGCGAACGTGTCGCGCGCCTCGAACGGTTCTTCGATCGCATCGTGAGCTGTCGCGTCGTGTTCGAGGCGCAGCAGAAGAACCATCGCAAGGGCAATCAGTATCAGGTCAAGATCTTCATCGTCGTGCCCGGCCGCGAGATCGTGGTCGATCGCGCGGGGCCGAAGGACCGGGCGCACGAAGACTGGAAGGTCGCATTGCGCGATTCGTTCGAGGCAGCGACCCGCCAGCTCGAAGAGCATTCGCGCAAGATGCGCGGCGAAGTGAAGACGCATCAACCGAAGCCCGTCGATACGACGGCCGAAAGCTGAGCGACACCCGCCGGGTCGACTTCCGGTCCGCGACGTAGAAAACGGCCAGATCGGCGCCGATTGAACGGGCCAGGCCCGCGGCGCCGCGGCTGCCGCTCTTGACCCGCCGCCATCGACCGGGGCATGTCCGTGGCAGCGCCCCCGGAGGGGCGGTGCGGAACGAGGCGGGGATTGCGAAATGCCGGGACTGGATGCGCTGCTGAAGAACAATCGCGCCTGGGCCGCGCGCATGGCGGAACAGGATCCGCTGTTCTTCCGCCGCCTCGCCGAATTGCAGGCGCCGGAATATCTCTGGATCGGCTGTTCCGACAGTCGTGTGCCGGCCAACCAGATCACCGGCCTTCTCCCCGGCGAAGTGTTCGTCCATCGCAATGTCGCGAACCTGGTGGTGCGCAGCGATCTCAACTGTCTCGCGGTGGTGCAGTATGCCGTCGACGTGCTGCATGTGAAGCACATCATCGTTTGCGGCCATTACGGTTGCGGCGGCGTGCGCGCGGCGCTCGCCGGAACCCGGCTCGGTCTGATCGACAACTGGATCGGCCATGTCGTGAGCGTCCGCGATCGCCATGCCGGTGCGCTCGAAGGATTGCCGGACGCGCAGCGCTGGCGCCGGCTCTGCGAACTCAATGTCGTCGAGCAGGCGCGGAATCTTTGTCTCTCGTCGGTCGTGCAGGATGTCTGGCAGCGCGGCCAGACGGTCGCGGTGCATGCCTGGGTCTACGACGTCGCGGACGGGTTGATCCGCAATCTTGCCGGTAGCGTCGAGGCGGCTGGCGATGTCGATGCCGCGTACGATGCGGCGATCGCCCGCATCGCGGGCGAGGATGCGACGCAGCCCCGCGCAATCGGCCACAGCGACAGCGCGTTCTGACATCACCGTCGGTCACGGCATATGATTTCGTCGCGCGCCGGTCACGGCATGTCGTTTGTCGCGCGCCG